>CAINXK010000242.1 GCA_903854805.1 uncultured Anaerolineae bacterium | reverse complement strand
CTTTCTATCGATCGCAGAAAACAGGATATTTTATGAAATGGCGGGTGGGTGAAAATTTTTCAATTCAGCCTTGCCAAGGAGAAAATGATTTATGAAACTAAGCATCGAACCGATTACCCTGGATCTGAAGACTACCTTCCGGATTGCGCATGGCGCCGACGATCAGCGCTTTAATGTATTGGTGCATCTGGATGAAGGCGTGGGTGAGGCGCCCGCAGTTCCATATTACGGAGAAACCCAGGCGAAAATCATTGCTTATCTGCAGAGCCTGCCAGATCTGGGTGATGATTGGGATGATATCGATGGTTTCCTGGCGCGGCTGCCCGCCGGCTCACGCGCTGCCCGGGCGGCGCTGGATATTGCTCTGCATGACCTGTGGGGCAAGCGTCTTGGGCAGCCGTTGTACCGGCTTTTTGGGCTCAATCCCCGCAAGGTGCCGCAGACTTCTTTCACGATCGCGTTGGATGAGCCGCAGGTGATGGCCCGCCGGGCCAGCGAATCGGGCTACCCAATCATCAAGGTCAAACTGGGCGGCGGCGAGGCAGATGAACAGATTGTGGCAGCCATCCGCAAGGCTTGCAGTGCCCGGCTGCGGGTGGATGCAAATGCCGGGTGGACCCGCGAACAGGCCCTGGCCTTGATCCCGCGCCTGCAGGACTATGATCTGGAATTTGTGGAACAGCCCCTGGCGGTTGACGATATAGAAGGGTATTTTTGGCTGAAGGAAAAATTGCGGCTCCAGAAAGTGAAACTACCCATTTTTGCGGATGAAAGTGCCAAGACATGCAAGGATATAACCCGGTTGGTGGGTGCGCTGGATGGGGTAGTCGTCAAGCTGATGAAAACCGAGGGGCTGCGCGAGGGCTTGCGCGCGATCCACACCGCGCGCAACTTTGATATGCAGATCATGCTCTCGTGTATGATCGAGAGTTCGGTGGGGGTGACGGCCGCCGCGCACCTGGCGCCGCTGGTTGATTTTGTCGATCTGGATGGACCCTTGTTGATCAAGAACGATCCTTACCGGGGTCTGCGCTATGCCGGTGCAAACATAAGCCTGCCGGATGCGCCCGGGATTGGCTTGGAGCGCGTGCAGGTCTGAGCTGTTTTTTCGCCAGACCTGGGTTTAACCCCATAACTCAGAAATTTTGGCTTCCCCTGCTAACCCGCCGAGGTAATGCCGGCCTAATTTTGGTGGCAGAAGGCAGTTTCGTGGTATACTAATCGCCGCCCTCACCTCGGTGAGGCGCAATCTTGCCTGGGACGGGCAATAAGCGTCCCTGAGCGGGGATCATCCTCGCTAAACTTATCCAGGTCCAGCCACCCGCAAAGTGTCACTGGCAACCGGTATCAAGGAGAAAACAATGGCAGTAATTTCAATGAAAGCCCTCTTGGAAAGCGGCGTCCACTTCGGTCACCGCACCAACAAGTGGGACCCGCGCATGAAGCCGTACATCTTCACGGAACGTAACGGCATCCATATCATCGATCTTCAGCAGACTGTGAAAGCCCTCAATAATGGCTACAACATGGTTCGCGATTGCGTCATGAATGGTGGCATCGTCCTGTTCGTCGGCACCAAACGCCAGGCACAGGAAACTGTGCGTGAAGAAGCTCTTCGCGCTGGCATGCCCTATGTGACCGAACGCTGGCTGGGCGGTATGCTCACCAACTGGAACACGATGTTTGCCCGTATCCAGGAGATGGAACGCCTTGAACACCTGCGCGATAGCGGTGAGATCAATCGTCTGACCAAAAAAGAAGGCCTGCTGATCGAACGCGAAATCACCCGCCTGAACACCCGTCTTGAAGGTGTGCGCTCGATGAAACGCTTGCCCGCCATGGTTTTCATCGTGGACGTTGGCCGCGAAGATTCTGCCGTGCGCGAATGCAACCTGCTCAAAATCCCTGTGGTGGCGTTGGTGGATACCAACTGCAATCCCCAGGATATCGATTACGTGATCCCATCCAATGATGACGCCATCCGCGCCATCAAGCTGCTGGTAGCCAAGGTTGCCGATGCTGTCTTGGAAGGGAAAGCCATGCGCAAGGATGAAGATATGGCTGAAGAACAAGCCAGCACCGTTGCATTCACCGCTCCGGCTCCTTCATCCAAGAGACCTGCCCGCACAGTTGACAGTGATGAAGAAAGTGATGACGCTGCACTGCTCGGGAAAGCAACCCTCGCCAAGCTGGCCCGTGTCGCTGATGTTGAACCCAGCGCCGGTGATGTCCAGGCCGAATAAATAATACTGCAAGAGGTTTTGAATGCAAATTACAACTGAAATGATCAAAGAACTGCGCGGCGCCACTGGTGCCGGAATTCTGGACTGCCGCAAAGCACTGACCGAAGCCGATGGCGATTACAAAAAGGCTGTTGATTACCTGCGCGAAAAAGGTGTGGCAACTGCTGCAAAGCGTGCTGACCGCCAGGCCTCCAATGGCATGGTCGAAATGTACTCGCATGGCGGTGGTCGTGTGGGTGTGATGGTCGAGGTTAACTGCGAAACCGACTTCGTGGCTCGTTCCGAAGCTTTCCGCCAGTTTGCGCACGAAATTGCGCTGCAGATTGCGGCCTCTGCCCCGAAGTATGTTTCCGACAAGGAAATCCCCGAATCTGAGCTGGTGCATGAAGGCGAAATCGCCAAGAATCGCGCCATCGAAGAAGGCAAGCCCGCAGAAAAGCTGCCCATGATCGTCGAAGGTCGCTTGAACAAGTTCAAGGATGAAGTTTGCCTGCTGCGTCAGGCCTACATCCGTGATGAGACCCTCACGATTGAAAAGCTTTTGAACTCGACCGTAGCAAGCACTGGCGAAAATATCGTCATCCGCCGCTTCCAGCGCTGGGAGTTGGGCGAAGGTTTGGGCGAATAAAAAAAATAAAAAGCCAACCGAGAGGTTGGCTTTTTTATACTCGCTGCCTGTCAGCCCCGCAGTGGGGCGGGAATGCGCGCAGCCAAAACAAGGAGAGAAAATGGCAGAACTGAAGTATAAGCGGATCTTGCTCAAGCTCAGTGGCGAGGCCATGGGCGGTGAAAATGGTTTTGGAATCAACGTTTCAGAAGCCGAAGCCATTGCTGGGCGTGTCAAGGATGTTGCTGCAATGGGCGTGGAGGTGGCGATAGTGATCGGAGCCGGCAACCTGTGGCGTGGTACCCAGGGGCTGGACCGGGGCATGGATCGCGCCACCGCCGATTATATGGGCATGCTCGGGACGATGATGAATGCCCTGGCGCTGATGGATGCGCTCGAGCGGGCGAATGTTATCACCCGGGTTATGTCGGCCATTGAGATGCGCGCCATTGCCGAGCCTTATATCCGCCGCCGGGCTATCCGCCATTTGGAAAAGGGCCGGGTGGTGATCTTTGGCGCCGGGACGGGCAACCCATTCTTTTCAACCGATACCGCTGCAGCGCTGCGCGCCACCGAAATTGATGCTGATGTGGTCATCAAGGCCACCAAAGTGGATGGGGTCTATGATGCTGATCCCAAGAAGAACCCGGAAGCTGTGCGTTTTGATGAGCTGACGTATATCGAGGTACTCAATCGCAGGTTGAAGGTGATGGATGGTACTGCCATCACGCACTGCATGGAACACAAGATCCCGATCCTGGTCTTGAACCTGTGGGATAAGACGGCCCTGACTCGCGCCTTGTATGGCGAGAAGATTGGCACGATCGTACATTAACAGTCTGTCCAAACTGTACCCGCCAAAAATCCATATTTTAGTATTTACTAACGGCGTGCCAGTTTGGGCTTGCCCCGATAACCCATCCCCCTGTCCTCTTCCCGAAAACGG
>CAINXK010000241.1 GCA_903854805.1 uncultured Anaerolineae bacterium | reverse complement strand
TTTTCGCATTTATTATCATGATATTGAAACCAACTTACCTATATAGATGAGCAAACGTTTGAAAATAAACGTTTTTTTTTAAGTTTTTGGTTTGAGTTTGTATTTTTTGGACTTTTGGGTTCAGATATGGGTTTGGATTTTGGGAATAATGCGCGCTGTTATTTTCCTCTTTGGCGGTTTTTGTGTAAAAATCAATTGCATCTTCCACATTGCCGTTGTAAACAATTTTGCCGGCATTCAAAAGAATGGCTGATTGGCAGAGTGATTTGATGGCTGCCATGCTGTGACTGATGAATAAGATGGTCCGTCCTGAAGATGCGACTGCGTTCATCTTTGCCAGGCTTTTGCGTTGAAAGGCAATATCACCGACGGCTAAAATTTCATCTATCAGCAAGATCTCGGGATCCAGGTGTGCCGCCACAGAGAAGGCCAGGCGCATGCGCATGCCGCTGGAGAAGAATTTGACCGGCGTATCCAGAAAGGCCTCTGTTTCAGAAAAGGCGACGATTTCGTCAAAAGAGCGGTCAATTTCAGCCTTTTTCATGCCCAGGATCGCGCCGTTCAGATAAACATTTTCCCGGCCGGTCAGCTCGGGATGAAAGCCGGTCCCGACCTCCAGCAGAGAGCCGACCCGTCCTCGCACCCGCACGCGCCCTTCGCTGGGAGTGGTGATGCGTGAGAGGATTTTTAGCAGTGTGCTTTTGCCGGCGCCATTTTTGCCAATGATACCGACCGATTGGCCGGGCTGGATTTCAAAATCAACATTCCTTAATGCCCAGAGCTCGTCTTGTTTGCCTGTGTTATCTGCCCCACGGTTTTGAAGATAGCCAGAAATGGTGCGTTTTATGCTTTGGCCGGCATTTGCGAGTACATCCCGCGCCATTCTGTATTTCTGGGTGCGGGTAATGTAATATTTTTTGCCGATGTTTTCAGCGCGAATGATAAAACTCATCTCAGACGATATCCGCAAAGGTTTGTTCCATGTACTGGAAATAGATCAGGCCAGTGATGGATAAGAACAATGTGATGCCGATGGAAACCAGCAGCAGCAGGTTTGTTTCGGAGGTCTGCCCGAGCAGGGCCCAACGAAAGCCGTTGACGACCCCGGTCATGGGGTTAAGGGCTGAGATAAAGCGCCATTTCTCCGGGATGATTTTGGTGGAATAGGCGATCGGGGTGGCGTACAACCAGACTTGCAGCAGGAATGGTAGCACGTATTTGACATCCCGATATCTGACGTTTAAGGCAGAAAGCCATATCCCGGCGGAGAGAGTCGTCAGTACTGCCAACACAATAAAGGCTGGCAGGGTCAGAATTGCCCAGGTGATTTGCACCCTGTAAAATAGCATCATTCCAAACAAGACCAGCATAGAAATACCGAAATCTAATAAGCCGCCCAGGATGGAAGCTGCCGGCAGGAATAAACGCGGAAAATAGATCTTGGTGACCATCTGCTGGTTGGTGATCAAGCTGTTGGCTGAATCAGAAAGCGCCCGCGAGAATAACTGCCAGGGAATGAGCGCTGCAAAAGAAAAGAGCGGGTAGGGGATGCCGTCAGACGGGGTTTTGAGCAGGCTGCCAAAGATAACGCTAAAGATCACCATGGTCAATATGGGTTGGAAGATGGCCCAGCCCACGCCGATAATGGTTTGTTTATACCGAATCTTGATATCGCGCCAGACCAGGAAAAATAGCAGTTCGCGATACTGCCAAAGATCCCGGGTGTGAATGTTAAGCCAGCTGTGGGGTGGTTCAATAATAATTTCTGTTTCCATTTTTTGCCATCTCTAGAGAGCATCAGAAATAATTCTTATCTATTTGTTTCCAATGTACAAACTGTTTCCAGAATTCTTTTGATGCTTGTCTTTACGGTATCGTCTTTTCCTGACGTTTTTATTTATTTCAGCGGCCACATTCAGTTGTGCAGGCCATTGCGGTTTGTTTTGGGGCTGGCTTCAAAGAATCAGGTTCGGCGGTTTGCATCAACCGGCTGCTTTGGAATTCTTTTCTTGCGGATTTTTCTGGAAGCTGCCGGCGTACTCAAAACATACCGGGTGGCCGGATTTGGCGTATGCTTCAGGTCCTGCGACCTGGTTCAGATAAAAATAGCCGTTATGGGGTCAAATGGGGCATGTTTTTTTGCCAAAACAAACTTTACAGGATTTATTTTGGTAACAAATGATACCATAAGCAGCCTGCGATTATTATTCCAGGATCGAAATTTTTGCAATATTTATTATTCGTGAGGTGTGGTCTATCCTGAAACAAAGTGCTGGGGTAAGATTATTATTCACTTTTAGAGCCGGATTGCAAGCCCTGGCAGGTGAGTGTATTTTCTCCATGGCAGGTTTAAAAGAAAAGGTTTGATATCAGAGGATCCATTGATTGAGATTGAAGTAATAGATCTGGATGTTAAATTTGTGATGCGTCGCACGGGTGATGCCTTGTTTGCTTTAAAGGATTTCACGCTTTCGATCGAGCCCGAAAAATTTGTGTGTCTCATCGGTCCCAGCGGTTGTGGCAAAACTAGCCTGCTGAATGTGCTGGCAGGCTTGCATCAGCCCGAACGGGGACAGGTGTTGATGAATGGTAAACAAATTGAAGGGCCCGGAATTGATCGGGCCATGGTTTTTCAGACCAGTGCGCTGCTGCCCTGGCGAACCGTGCTTCAAAACATATCCTATGGGTTGGAGCTCCAGAATGTATCCAGGAAGGCAGCCGCTCAGCACGCCAGGGCGATGTGCAGCCTGGTTGGGTTGAGCGGCTTCATGGATAGCTACCCCCGTGAATTATCCGGGGGTATGCAGCAGCGGGTCAACCTGGCGCGCGCGTTGGCGACTAACCCGAAGCTTTTATTGATGGATGAACCGTTTGCGAGCCTGGATGCCCAAACACGAGACCAGATGCAGGATGAAATCCTGCGGATCTGGTGTCAAACCCGGCAGACGATCATCTTTGTGACCCACCAAATTGAAGAAGCGGTCTTTTTAGCCGATGAAGTGGTTGTGATTACGGCGCGTCCCGGCAAAGTGAAGACGACCATCAAAATCGAACTGCCCCGACCGCGAACCTTCGACGTAAAGAAAACACCTGCCTTCCACGGGTATGTCGACCAACTCCGCGACCTGGTTTACCAGGAGTTTCTGGCACAGGAAAGGGCAGGGCAATATGCTGAATAAATTGGCCCGTTTTATCTCTGCTCAGCGGGACTTCTGGATTGGGATCGTGAGCGTCGGCAGTTTTCTGTTCTTGTGGGAAATATTACCCGCTTCTGGGTTGCTGGATCCTTTTTTTACCAGCTCACCATCCCGGATTATAAAAACTGGGCTCAAGATGTTTCAAAACGGTTTTTGGGTTGACATTCGAGTCAGTGTCAACGAGTTTTTTTGGGGCATGCTGCTTGCCTGCGTGCTGGGGATTGTGCTGGGGCTGCTGCTCGGCTGGTACAGAACTCTGTATGCCGTCCTGGAGCCCTTCATTACTATGTTGAATTCAGCACCGCGCGTGGCGCTCATCCCGCTTTTGATTTTGTGGTTGGGGATTGGGGTGCAGTCCAAAATTGCGGCTGTTTTTTTGGGTGCCTTCTTTCCGCTGGTGATTTCAGTCATGAAGAGTGTTAGAACGCTGGACGAGACTCTTTTGCGCTGCGCCCGTTCTTTTGGCGCGAGTGATTGGCAGGTTTTTGCAACCTTAATCCTGCCTAATTCCGTGCCCTTCGTAGTGGCCGGCTTGCATATCGCCATCGGGCGTGGGCTGGTGGGCGTGGTGATTGGGGAGCTGTTGGCTTCACAGGCCGGCGTGGGGCATATCATGGCGATTGCCAGCTCCACCTTCCAAACGGACAAGTTATTTGTGGGTTTGGTGTTCCTGACAGTTTTTGGCTATTCATTGACAAAGCTGGTAGAATTTGGTGAAAATTATTTTGATTTATGGAGGTCGCAATGACAAGAAATAATATTATTGGATTGGTCCTGATTCTGCTGTTGGCAGCCTGTGCACCGCAAGCCCAGGCGACCAGCCTTCCGGCCATGGTTGCGACCAACCTGCCCAGCACGGTTTCTACCCTGGTTCCGACAGTCGCCCCAACGATTTCGCCAACTGCGCTTCCTTTGACAAAGCTCAATGCCTGTTACAGCGCCGCTTCGCCCACCCAGGCGGCTGCCTGGTATGCACAAGAAAAAGGGCTGTTTCAGAAATATGGGTTGGATATTGAATTGACCTTTATTGCGAGTGGTTCAAAGGCCGTCGCTGCCTTGATCTCGGGCGACATGGATATTTGCCAGGTGGCCATTTCAGGGATTGTCAATGCCGTGGCAGCCGGCAAGGATGTTGTTTTTATCGCCGGATTGGTGAACACCTATCCAGGCAGCCTGTTTGTCAAAGCTGATATCACCAAGGCTGAACAGTTGAAAGGCCGCATCATAGCGGTCTCGCAGCCTGGCAGCGCAGCAGCTTCTGCCACCAGCCTGGTCTTACGCCAGTTGGGTCTTGATCCAACCAAAGAT
>CAINXK010000240.1 GCA_903854805.1 uncultured Anaerolineae bacterium | reverse complement strand
ATACCTGGCGCGCCGAAAAGACACTCGCCCCGATGATCCGGTGTTTATCACACGCAACGATCGCCCGTTGACCCGCACAGAGCTTGCACACACGCTAGCAATCGTTGGCACTCGAGCGAAGGTCACAGATGTACACCCCCATAGATTCAGGCATACCTTTGCAATCAATTTCTTGCGTAATGGTGGAGATGCCTATTCTTTGCAAGAAATTTTAGGCCATTCGACGATGGAGATGGTTAAGCTTTATCTAAAACTGGCCGAGTCTGATATTGCAGCTTCTCACCGGCGCGCATCGCCAGTCGATCATTGGCGCTTGTAAATAAAATAAAAATGGCATTGGGATGAAGAATCGCCCCAATGCCATTTTTATTATTAATTGTTTGGCGATTTTCGCCATTACTTCTGGTACTTCCAAAATAAATAATTTGCAGTTTGAAAATGTTACTCCACTTGAATGATCGGGCTGGTTGTGATGGATTAGCATCGGTTGACATTTGAGAGTAGGCGCGAACTTGATCACACGGTTTGGTGTTTTCATCCAAGTGATGGATTGTTTTGCTTCTGAACTTTTCGTAACCGTTCGATGGGGCAATTATCCCAATAATGTAACTTATACTTGACGAGCGCATCAAAGTTAATTAGTTATAGTCATATTCTCAACTACTCACAGGAGACTCAAATGAAACTGAACGAATCGAACGTTGACCGCATAATCCGCGCCGTTGCCGGTGTCGTGCTTCTTTATCTTGGTTTTGGTGGCGTGCTTGCTGGTGGGTTGGGGATTGTGGCGGATGTGGTGGGCTTGGTCTTACTGGTCACGGGCGCTATTGGCTTCTGCCCACTTTATGCCATGATCAAATTCAGCACTCTCAAACAGTAATTTTCGATAGCGAGTAGCAAGGGCACGGTTTCGCCGCCGTGCCCTATTTTCTTTCCAAAGGATCCTGTAGTATGAATACGCAAACATTTTTCGAGAAAATTAAACAAAACCCCCGGCCTGTTGTAGTGGATTTGTGGGCGCCGTGGTGCGGACCCTGCAAGATGGTCAGGCCTATTCTTGAAAAACTGGCCAAAGAGTATGATGGTCGGGTGGATTTGTGGCAAATCAATGCCGATGAAAGCCAGGATCTGCTGCGCGAACTCAAGGTTTACGGCATTCCGACTCTGATCGTTTATCGCGATGGCAAAGAGACCATGCGCCAGGTCGGCGCGAAACCTGCAGGCACACTGCACAATCTATTCGAGTCGCTCGCTACCGGAAATATTCCTGCTCCAGCCGGCCTGTCAAATGCAGACCGTCTCATTCGCCTTGGAGCAGGTATCGCTGCCGCCGGGGTTGGCTGGGTGTCTCATATGAACTGGGCATTGCTCATTCTGGGTGGCGTACTTATGTTCAGCGCTGTTTACGACCGCTGCCCCATCTGGAAAGCCCTGACCAGCCAATTCAAAAAAATGACCGGCCAGGCTTGAGTTCTATTCCGAAAAACCCGCTGGTGGGATCCCCAATGCCTGGATCAGCCTGGCCCAGTAATTGACCTGCGCTGCAGTGGACGCCAGAATGACCATCTCGCGCTCATCAAAATTAGCTTTGATCTGTTCGATGAAATCCGGGTAAAACTT
>CAINXK010000239.1 GCA_903854805.1 uncultured Anaerolineae bacterium | reverse complement strand
TCTGGTGAGATGGTCAGCGTTTTTTCGGCTTTTTCTGAGGACTCCTTCACCATCTGGCGAATCCCCTCCAAGGGGATATAAATTGTTCGATCGATTCCCATTCCGGTTTTTTCCAAAACCCCGCTTACGGTGAATCTCGCCCCGTAAAACTTGGGTGTTTCTCCAGGGATGAGCAGGATTCGGTCACCTACAATGATATTGTTTGAACTCAGGCCTATATTTGTTAAGTGGGTTTCGAGCCATGGCGAAATAGTGAAATCCGTTGCAGGGTTGTAGCCCACCAAGAAAAACTCGCCAATACAACAAGAAGCGTTATTGAGGGTTTGTACATATACCTGTACCGATGTCTGAGCAACCCCTTCCATCGAAGCCACTTGAGTTTCGACACTTTTATTGAAATAAAAAGTCGAAGGTTGTCCAGTGATAAAAGATTCTTGGGCCGAAACCTCATTTCCCTCGGGGACAACCACCAGGTCAGCCCCCAAACGAGCCTGGCCAACAGCCAGACTCGTTTTCACACTGAGCATTACCATCGTTATAGCAAATAGCGATCCCGTAGCAAGTGCAACGCATACCCCGATCAAGACAGCACGGTGGGGTTTACGACGCAGGTTTTGGATTACAAGGTTGAATAATGAAATTTTATTCATACATTTATTTTCAGGAAGAAGCTGCTCCTGGTTCCTTATGACTAGTCAAACCGCCGTACAATCCTTCCATGAAGGTAATTCCACCTAATATTAGGATGGCGGGTTTGGTCCCGATATTGCAGGCCATTTCGGGATCTGTACAAGTTGGAATAATAAAAAGTGGGATTAACACCACGACCAGCCCCATGAAAGCCACCTGAAGACTCAAACTGCGGCGTTCGTTCTGACTTTTCGCGAAGAACTGAAAGAGACCAACCACGATAATCAAAGCCCCAAGAATCATTTCTGTTTGAACTGTCCAATGGCAACGCATAGGAACCTTTTTTCCGTTGGCAAGTTCTAAGAGACCCTGGCACACAGGCAAAATGATAGGTATCAGAATGATTAATATTCCAAGAACTGCAGTAAGTATTCCCGTATACTTAACATCTCTTTTCATCGTTATATCTCCTTTTGCAACTTTCCCGAAATAGTTTTGTGTAATCTTTATGTTACATCACCATGATAAGATTTGTATCACCCACCCCAACCAGATTAGGTCACCCACATGGGCGATATTTTTTTAGAATATTGTCATGCTACGTATAATTGACATTATTCTTTGTGACAACTATTCGATCGCTTTGACCTGATCATGGGAAAAAAGGACTTTATGAAGAACATCTCTTCTAATCTGCATACTAACTTTCAGCTTTTATCTAAAACCCTAGTTTTATTCGCCTGCTTGGGATTAGCCTCCTGTTCCAACAATTTAACGACAATTGGTGCAACGATGGCATCCCAGGTTCCTTCAGAATCTACACCGGAAGCAATTGATATGCCCGAGCCCACGCCGCTACCAAATCCACGGGCAGAAGTAATCTTGACTTATAACTTCAATGGTTTTATCAAACATATCCAAGGCCATGACTTAACGATCAGTCAGGACGAATTGGAACTACTGCAGCAAGAACGAACCCCATTCCTCGTTGATCTGCGCAAACCTCTTGAAGTAAAAAAAACCGGTTTTATCTCCGGTGCGATATCAATTCCGATCGTGGAACTGGGCAGAAAAACTTCTGCCCTTCCGGACTTTAGCGTACCAATAATAGTCTACTGTCAGAGGACGACTGAGTGCATGATTGCATTAACAGGTCTCGGCGTATATGGATGGGATATTCGAGTTCTGGCAGGTGGTTTTGAAGCATGGGCAGCAGCCGGGAAATTTATCAGCCATGATCCGATACCTGTCCCGAAAATAGATCCATACAAACCTGCCTTTCCTTGCTGTGGCATTTTTGAGGAAAGCGCAGAAGTACCCACAAACCCGAATGCCCCCAGCGCTTCCCTGGTGGCCGCCACGGATCGAATGTTCGATCACATTCCGGAAAACTTCGGAGCGATCACACAGGAAGAATTCGATCAAAAAATATCCACAGATCCGTCGCTGGTGGTGATTGATTTACGGACAGCTGCCACCCTGATAGAAAACAAAACGATCATAGCAACTAACTCCTTGAATATTCCTTTCGATCAATTGGTTGAAGAACGAGATTCTTGGCCAAAAGATAAAAGTACTCCGATTGTAGTGTATTGCCAGGATGGAACGGTTTCACCGATTGCCATGACCATTTTTTGGTCATGGGGATATCTAAATACTCGCGAACTCCAGGGTGGATTGAACTCCTGGAAAAATTAACTTTGTAAAAGAATGAACTATCGCCCATGTGGGCGATATAAGATAATTCCCCCGCAGGATGTTGACAATTCACTAGCGAAGTATTCTCTATGTATTCGTAATCGCATACATGGAGAATGCCTATGAGAAGATTCTACTAACCTGTTGTTTGCTCGGTCGTTCCACTGGATTGAACAAAGAATCCCAAAAATCAGATATTTCAGAAAGTCCAATTTTGCAACACCCTCATGAACCAGATGGAGGAACTTATATGTCCGATCAGAAATCAGCAGACCAGGCTGTAACCAAAACCCAATTGAACCGCCGAAGCTTCCTTAAATTAGGAGGCCTTTTGGGAGGTTCATTGGCATTGGCCGGCAGTGGCTTAAAAATAAACCAGGGTGCGAAGAAAGTGAAAGCCCTGGCAGCAGCAACGGAAGAAAAAATAGTCATTACCGCAAACAATCCCGAGTGCAATCATTGTTCCTTGCGCGTTCACGTCCGCAACGGTAAGGCATTGCGGCTTTCCCCAAATCCAGATTTTTATATCAAACCCTGTCTGCGTGGGTATTCCCGTATCCAGGGAACCTACGATCCCGATCGTATCAAGTATCCCTTCAAACGGGTTGGGGAACGAGGCGAAGGCAAATGGGAACGCATTTCCTGGGATGAGGCATTGACGATGGTTGCCGAAAACCTGGCCAGGATCCGCGATACATCTGGCCCTGAATCGGTCATGTTTTTCAGTGGCGCAGTGCTTTCGCAATTCCCAGGGCAAATGATTTCCCGGTTTAAATCTGCCTTTGGAGAGGGCGTTCAGACTGGCCAACTAGGCCAACTCTGCTGCGCAGCCCAAGCCGAAGCGTCCGCTGCCATGCTAGGCTATCGTGTGTCGGAAATTGAAAACTTCGCCTATTCCAAGCTTCAAATTGCTTGGGGTCACAATCCGGCTGTTTCTTACCTGCCGCATTGGCGCTACATTGCCGATGGCATTGCAAAAGGCATGCGTCTAGTAACGATTGACCCTAAGTTCACCGAAACTGCTTCGAAATCAGACCAATGGCTTGCCCCACGCCCCGGCACCGATCTGGCAATGGCTATGGGTATGATCAAGGTCATTATTGATGAAAAACTCTATGACACTGAATTTATCATGGCTCGGACCAACATGCCTTTCCTGGTCGATGAAGCAAGTGGAAAACTGGTGCGCGAAAGCACCCTCAAAAAAGATGGGGATGCGAAAACCTTCTATGTATGGGATGAATCGACAGGCGCTATCGCCAAACCTGCTGAAGCTGTCAAAGCAGTCCTCGATGGTTCATTCGAGGTGGATGGCAAGATGGTGCGGACGGTCTTTGCTCGCCTGAAAGAACGAGTTTCGATCTACGATGCAGCTAAGGTCAATGAGATCAGCGGAGTCGATGGTGAAGCAGTAGCGGCCCTCGCGCGCCAATACGCCACTATGAAGCCGGCCATGATCAACAGTGGCATGGCTGGTGCTCAACGCACTTCCAACGGTGAATTCTTTGTTGCATCACTTATCACGCTGGCTTCCCTGACAGGCAACTATGGAATTTCAGGCGGTGGAGTAAATGATACGGCGGGAGTTTCAGCCTGGCCGACGAATCCGGACGTTGCCAATCCATTCAAGGCGAATATTAAAGGCCGCCTCCATGCAACCAAACTCGGTGAGGAGCTGTTGGCAGAAAAACCTTATCCGATCAAGGCCATCTATTGGCAAGGTAAAGGTCTCGGGCAACAGCCCAGCGCCAATAAACTGGTGGATGCCTTCAAGAAGATGGATTTCGTAGTTGTACAGGAACAGAACATGACGGATGCTGCTCAACTTGCAGATGTTATTCTGCCAGTCTCCATGTTGTTCGAGCATTACGATCTTATGGCGCCTTCACGCAACTTCTACTTCCAGTTGATGGATAAGGCCATTGAGCCAATGTGGGAATCGCAGTCCGATACCTGGATCTATACCGAACTGGCCAAGCGCCTTGGGTTCGGAGACCTCTTTGACAAAACCGAAGAACAATGGATTGACGAATTGTTGAAAAATACAGGTCTAACCGTCAAAGAACTTCGAGAGCGAGGACCCGTCTGGCAGTGGGCAAGTGAAAAATACAATAAATTTAAGGTAAAGTGGGAAAAACCACCTTTCTATTGGTTCAAAGATACTCCCTTTACGACACCATCCGGCCGTGTTGAAATCCATTCAGTGCGCTGGGAAGATGCCAAGCTCGAGCCGATGATTGACTTTGTCCCAGCGGAAGAAGGACCTATCACTGCTCCTGATCTAATGGCGAAGTATCCTCTTCAACTCACAAATCACAAAATCAATGCCTTTGTTCATTCCACGTACCAGACGATGAAATGGGTGCGTGAAATATTCCCGCAACCGTGGGTCGATTTGCACGTTGATGATGCTGCCCAACGCGGTATTTCTGACGGCGATATGGTCGAAATCTTCAATGACCGCGGATCGGTTAAAGCTGTCGCTCATGTTCACACCGGTATGCTCAAAGGTGTGATCTCGATGCAGAATGGCTGGTGGCTTCAATCTGGTGGCTGTTCCAGTGTCATCACGAACGACAATTTCACAAAACAGGGAGGGTATGGGCATACCCTCAACTCGACCCTGGCTGAAGTTAGGAGAGCTTGATATGGCTAATAAACGCTTAGGTATGGTAATTGATCTGGAACGCTGCGTCGGTTGCTGGACCTGCTCAACGGCTTGCAAAGCAAGTAACAACGTAGCGATGGGAAACTGGTGGCTGCGAATCCTCAACGTTGAAGGGGCCCATGTTGGCAGCCCTGGGGATGTTATGGGCGCACCGGGAATGACTACTGTGCCTTTCATGTGTCAGCATTGTGAAAACGCACCTTGTGTAAAAGCCTGCCCGGTGGGTGCCACCTATAAACGGGATGATGGCGTCGTCATGCAAGATCCTGATCTTTGCATTGGCTGTCGTACTTGTATGGCTGCCTGCCCCTATAACGTCAAAGTCTTCAACTGGTCAGATCCGGTTCAAGCAGTGGAACTTGTAGGTGAGCATATTGGGTATCCCACTGTCAAACAGCGCGGAAGACATGTCGTTGAGAAATGCACCTTTTGTGCCGAACGTCTGGATGCTGGCGAGCAGCCTGCTTGCGTTGAATCCTGCGTGGCGCTTACCCGCACCTTCGGAGACCTGAACGATCCCAATAGTGAAGTATCTCGTCTGATTCGTGAACGCAACGGGTTCCAGATTAAGCCAGAATTTGGCACAGGGCCCAGTGTTTGGTATCTGCCTCGTCGCCGGCACAATCAACAAGAGGCAAGTATCTATTCTTACGAAGGGAAATCATGATGGAAGCTAAAAAACTTTCTACATCCACTATTGCTTGGATAAGTGTCCTTCTGGTCCTGATTGTAGCCGGGATCGCGGCATGGGTTTACCAGATAAACATAGGATTGAAAGTCACCGGTTTATCCAACCCGGTCTCTTGGGGTCTATATATCATCACCTTCGCCTTCCTTGTTGGCTTGAGCGCCGGTGGCCTGATTGTAACCTCGTTGGCATATATCCTGAAGAATGACCGCCTGGAAGCGATCGCACCACTAGGGGTAATCGTTGCAGTCGCTTGCGTTATCGGCGCCATGGTAATGATTATTCCGGATGTCGGCCTCCCCACCCGCATCATTAATATCCTCTTTCACGGAAACTTTTCCTCACCGTTGTTTTGGGATATTGTGATCCTGCTTGTTTATCTTGTTATTGGTCTGGTTGAAGCCTGGATAATGTTCAGTAAACAATGGATAGCTCAACCCGAAAAGCAAAAACGCACTCTCCGGGTTATGGCAAATTTTGTTCTACCAATTGCCATTCTTGTTCACTCAATCACAGCCTGGATCTTTGGTGTGCAGGTTGGCCGTCCATTTTGGTTCACCGGTATGATGGCCCCAATTTTCATCACATCAGCCTTAGTTTCGGGCATTGCCCTGCTACTCCTGGTCATGCTGATTGTCCAGAAATCCGGAAAAATGAATATCTCCGATGACCATTTTCCCTTCCTGGGAGGTTTGTTGGCGGCATTCATCGCTGTTGACGGGTTCTTCCTTTTTTGTGAAATGGCGACCCTTTCGTATGCGGGTGGAACAGATGCTGCCGAGGTGGTAGCCAGCATGTTGTACGGTAAGTTTGCTGTTTTATTATGGATTGAGGTCCTTGGGGGCGTCATTTTGCCCTTTATCCTGCTGGTCTTACCTGGAACAGCCAAGTCGAAGACCTGGATCGGTGTTGCGTCGGCGTTGGCAATGGGAGCCGTTTTCCTAAAACGCTTGAACATCATCCTACCTTCCTTCGAGAAGATCAACCTTGATTGGGCACCCGGTGTTTCCCTCGGTAGATACACTCAATATGTATCTCCATTTACAACAACCCCGAATTACCTTCCAACCCTACCAGAAATTACTATCACAATCGGGGTTCTGGCTGGCGTCTTGTTCATAATAACCATTGGCGTCCAATATTTTTCCGCTGCACCTTCCACCGCGAAGCCTGTTGTAGTCATAGCTACAGGAAAAGGTTAACTCTCATGGTAGTTGATATTGAAAGGTCTTTAATTTCGCGTGCTGTTATGTACCGGTTCCTCGCGCTCGGGTTTCACGAGCCAGGTGATGCGTTGCTGGCCTTCTTGAAAGCAGAAGATGAGTTCTTGCAGCTAAAGGAAGCGGCCCAGGAGCTGGAACAGGATCAGACAGTTAAAACGGTCAGCGTATTCCTCGACCAAACGTATACTGCTGCCCGAGTTGCAGATTGGTCACTGCAAGAACTACGGGTTGTATACAACCAGTTATTTCTCGGTCCAACACCTCCACTTGTACATCCTTATGAGTCGGTATACGATCAAGACCGGCCGGAGGAAGACAGAGGCAGGGTTCAGGGTCCAAGCGCCAGCAGTATGGAAGAAGCTCTAGCTGAAGAAAATCTGGATTTGGACCTGGGTCGGGTTGATTTGTGCGATCATATCGCCATCGAGTTGGAGTTCATGTTTTACCTGCTCAGCAAGGCCGTAGAAATTGAAGATCGCGGGAACCAGGAGTATATAAACCGGGCAAATGATTTTCTGAAGAACCGCCTGGCTAGATGGACTCCAGAATTTGGGGAGAAAGTCGCCTCGAAAACCGACCATCCGCTCTATAACAACCTGGGTCACATCCTGACTGAATTTGTACGGTTGGACATCGAGGCAAGTAGAGTTATTCCCATCTACGCCTAAACAAGTTCCCAACGTGATATTCCACCAGGGGGTTTAGTCACTTCTGGCTTCTGTGATGATTACAAAAAATCGCTACAGAAGCCAGTCTCTTTTTAGGGACATAAAACTTATGCATAGAACAATATATATGATCAATATGTTATTCCTGGTTTTTCTGGCAGCTTGCGCTTCAGATGCACCCACAGCTTCCATTCAGATCGAGCCTACCAGAACGCCTGCGGCTACGATCTCAGCTGAACAGCAGAAAATCCAGGCATTATGGAGACGAGGTCCACACTCCAAGGTTCTTCTTCGTCCAGATGAAGTAAATAACACTTGCGCTCACTGCCACAGCCCTGGCGAATGGGATCCGAGCCTGGTGGCAGAGAAAATATCAGATTGTGCAGCCTCAGTGATAGAAACCAGCCAAAAGACAGGTGGTTCGGCCATGATAAACACCAGTCTCAAATCAAATGAACCAACCGTGGACCTTACCGGCTGGCATGCTGTTGATTGTAAGATTTGTCATCGTCCTTTGGAGAACGGCGAATATTCTTCCGAAGTGTCTTATTGGAACCAGGAAACTGGCAAGTATGAAGAAGTTGTCAACAATGACGAGTTGTGCAAAAAATGTCATCGCAAATCGGAAGGAATCGATAACAGCGTTGATCTTGGTTCGGGTATGCACGCAAACCTGGGCTGCACAGATTGTCACGAACCACACCGCGCCACTGCCTCCTGTGCCAATTCGGCCTGTCATACCAAGGTGGCTGAGGATCTTAAAATTATTGACAAACTGGCAGTGCTTCCAGGTCATGAAACTGGTTCTCCCCATAGCTGTGGAGAGGCCGGATGTCATGGTACTGCCACACAAATCGCTCAGGACAAATCCCTCCCCCATATTGGAATTGAGCATGGAAACGTGACTTGTAGCTCCTGTCACGACGCCACTGGCAAGGAAGTGGCTCCCATTGGTGATTCGTTAGGATGGAACACCTGGCAGCAGGTGACTTGGGATGGAAAAGAAGGTAAACGCCCTTATTTCTCTCACAATGTACAGAGAACAGTGAATTGCACGCGCTGTCACTATCAAGACAATCCCTGGCATTTATCTATCCAGGAGATAAAATAATCTGTAAAATAATCTAACCATGTGTAGAAATGCGGCAAAATAAAGTTCACGACATGCATGAGAGTGCCTCAAAAACGCTTGCACCTTCATTTTTTAGCGTCTGTGTGAACATTTATTCAGCAATTTTTAATGTTCAGGCCGGTTTTGAGCCCAGTTTTCGCCAGGTAAAATCGACTTTTTGCAGAAGAGACTTTAACTCAATATAATTTTTGGAGTTCTGGGGTTTTTAATAAGACCAGGCGCGAGAGTACCAACGAACAAACTGCAAAAAGTGACATGGCAATACCCAGGCTAAGTTTTTCTCCCAAGAACCCGATCAATAGATTCCCAAATGGCGCAAAGCCAAAAAAAGTCAGAGTGTAAAGTCCCAACACACGTCCTCGATACTCATCATCAACCCGAGTCTGCAGCAATGTATTTATCGTTGTGAACTGCACCATGAAACCTATCC
Organism: uncultured Anaerolineae bacterium; assembly: GCA_903854805.1. The sequence goes on along the minus strand of CAINXK010000239.1, from coordinate 2,173 downwards.
CCAGCCCAAAAGCCAGGATGAGTGAAAGCGGGTAAATTGAAGTGAAGGCAAAAGCGATCAAAATAAGTGGAAAAGCAATATTCGTCAACACCAACCATTGACCACGCCTGCCGTTGCTGACGCGATGTGCCAGAAGAAAAGCTCCAACAACCGCACCCAACCCGGAGGCCGCATTCACCCAACCGTATGCAACCGCCCCCTGGTGAAGCACTTTTTCTACAAAAGCGGGCAGCAGGGTGGAATAAGAGATACCGAATACACTGAAAACCAGGGACAACAAAATTAATGCAGACATTTCGCGATTACTCGCAGTGTACTTCACTCCACCCACCAACTGCTTCCAGGGTGATGAACGGTTGGGAGCAGCCTGGTGTGATGGCAAGCTCATCACCCCCAACCCGATCAGCACCGCCAGGAAGGAAACGCCATTAAGTGTGAAACACCAGGCAGCACCGATCACTGCTAGTAAAAGACCGGCAAGAGCCGGACCAATGACACGCGCAATGTTGAACATGATTGAATTCAACGCGATAGCATTTGGCAGATCTTCTTTACCAACCATTTCAGGAACAAACGCCTGGCGGGCAGGAGCATCGAAGGCATTGACCACGCCCAGCAAGGCTGCCAGCACAATCACATGCCATTCCCTGACCGCTCCAGTAAAGGTTAATATTGCCAATACAAATGCCAGCAACATAGAACCCGCCTGGGTCATCATAAGCAAACTGCGGCGTGAAACACGATCCACAATCACGCCACCCCATGGGGAAATCGCAAGAACCGGGATGGCCGACGCAAAAGCAACCAAACCCAGCGTTAGCTCCGAGTGACCCAATTGATAAACGACCCAGGCCTGCGCAATAATCTGCATCCAGGTACCAATATTTGAAATTAACTGTCCTGCAAAATATAATTGAAAATTGCGATGCCTCAAAGCAGAGAATGTCTGGCTATTTTCCAGAAATCTGGGCTTATCAGGTTCAAAAGGCTGCGCACCGGGCACAGATTTAGGTTCTTCCATTAAATTACTCCTGAAATTATCATTCTTTTGTGGATTCACTGCTCTGTGATCCAAAGAGAGGCTGAAGCAGCTCCAAAGCAGATTGAATTGTTTTCAGTTCGGCTTCTGATAAACAAGCTAATGTTTTTTCAAGATCGGCCTGGGCGCTGGCGCGAGCTGAATTTACAATTGCCTCGCCCCTCTCAGTCAAAGCAAGTGTCAACCGCCGCCGATCGCTGGTTGATTCCTGGCGATTGATCAGTTCTTGCTTAACCAGTCCGTCAACAAGCTTTGAAACCGATGGCAAAGTCAGACCCAAGAAATCTGCAAGACCGGTCAGGGACGAATCAGGATTACGCTGAATAAACCTTAACGTACGGAACTGCGGGATTGAGATATTTGCCCCATGCCCAAGTCGCATATTGACTCGAATGGATTGCAAAATTCGTGGAACAGTATCCATCAATTCTCGTGCACAAATATTGAGGTTATTACGCATAACTAATTAGCCTTTCTAATGATTAGAGAGTGACATTATACAACCGTTTTTCTTGTAAACGTAGTGATAATTTGAAAATGAGGTTATTATTTCACAAAACTACAAGCCGGGTGCAGTCAATATTGACTAGCACCCGGCTTGCATTGATAATTTCTGAACCGCAACTACCTTGCCCAAAGAAGGGCCTGGCTAAGCAGCCGCTTTTTCCTTTTCACGCTTTCGATAGGCCTTGATCCAGCGCATACCATAATCATCTCGGCCCATGGAAAGATCAGCTGCCAGAACGGCAGCGTTGACTTCAGCCAAGAGCGGATTAGTAATAGGACATGTCAACCCGGCATGGATTGCCATGGCAATGAATGTGGCATTGATGTATTTCCGGTCAGGCATACCAAATGAGATATTACTGGCGCCCATCGAGATATTTACACCGAACTCTCTCACCACCATTTCGATCGTATCCAGCGCGATTCTACCGGCTTTGCTATCGGCGCTCATTGCCATGGCCAACGGGTCAATGATCACATCTTCAACAGGAATACCCGCTTGGGCTGCACGTTCGATGATCCGGGCAGCCACCGCAAATCGCGCTGCGGCCGTAGCCGGGATGCCATTATCATCCATGCACAACCCGATGACGGCCGCGCCATGCTCTCTCGCCAGAGGTAAAACTT
>CAINXK010000238.1 GCA_903854805.1 uncultured Anaerolineae bacterium | reverse complement strand
TACCATCGCCATGGACAACAAAGCAACCGTAACCTTGACGGGCAAACCAAGGAAATACACCTGCACCTGTGGAGTGACCCGGGCCAGCAGTCCGAGGGTGAGATCCGTCAGGATAAGCGCTGCCATGACGGGTAATGCAAGGTGAATCCCAGCTGTGATAAGCTGGGCGGTTGTCAGGGCCAAGGTTTCCATTCCGTTAAATGGCAAAGGGCCGTTCACCGGAATAACCGCAAAAGTCTTTTGCATGGCAATCAGCACAATATGATGACCATCAATTGCCAGAAAAAACATCATCATCAAGATTACAAATATCTGGTCAAAAGCCGAACCTGCATCTCCCAGGGCCGGGTTAAAAATCCTACCCGATTCGAAACCGCTCCCGAGGCCCATGGCAATCCCCGCAATTTGGATTGCGCCAAAGGTGAGGTCTGCTGCAAATCCAACCAGGGTACCAATCAGGATTTCCTTTGCAATGGAGACACCAAAAGCAAATGTGCCAATCGCCGCTGCATCAGGCTTGAGCGGCTGCCAGGGAACCAAAACAAGAGCAAGCGCCAGCCCCAAACCAATCCTTACCTGGTTAGGAATGGTTTGGCCACCGAATACTGGCACGTGAATAATGATTGCCATAATGCGGGTAAAAGCCAGAAAGAAGAGTTGCGCCTGCGCAACAGAAATAGTCATAAGGGAGTTTTTTCCAGGTTAAGTGATACCGGTATGATAATACCTGATTCGCTTCCTTCTGTCTGTAAAGGCAGTGTGAAGTGAAACTAAATATGGCGTAAATTTTTTGACAGTTTGTCTTACCATGCCCACCTTAAACCCCTGGGGGCCAGATTGATGTAATCTGGTGTTATAAAAAAAGCCCTGACTAGAAAATAATCGTCAGGAACAGGTTACGCAACCATTTTGGAGAATATTTACCGCCGGCGTTTGAATTGGGAGTTTGATATCCCCAAGGCCGGTTTGGAATCAAAAATTACACTGGTAATTATCCTTTTGCGGGCTGATTAAAACATCGCAATATACGAGTTACCAGTAAATCAGTATCGAGAGGTTTGACCAAAAAATCACTTGCGCCTGCCTTAACGGCTTTTTGAACAATCTCTGGATAACCCAGCGATGAGATAATAAAAACCTTCGTACGAGAGAGAAACGCCTCAGCGTTCAGTTCAGTCACCAGATCCAGCCCATTCTGACCAGGCAAGTGCGTATCAACCAGGAGTAAATCTGGCAGATGCTCGACAAGCTGTTGACGAATGGTGCCAGAGTTTTCACAGATAATTGGATGCATGGAATTACGGATCAATGCAAGTTTAATCAGATCACATTGTAAAACATTTGGCTCGAGAATCAGGACAGACAGCTTGGCACCTGTCATTTTTTCGGCCCATTCTTTGAAAAGGCCGGGAATCGACCTGAATCCCGCATCTGAATTTTTAGTTTTTCGACTTCCGCTTCTGTGATTTTCAAGATGTTATACGATTCTGGATGAATTTCGAAACTAAATAGTTCAGAATTGGCTAATGAATAATCTTCAGCAAAGGCATTAGCCAGATTTACGATGGCAGGAAGCTGCTGATTGGAACGAGCAAGGGATGGAATGTGATGGAAGCGAATCGCATCCACCAAAACAACCGGGAAATTCCAACGTTCAGCGATCAATCCGCCAACCCGGGCATGGTCAATACCTATCAACTTCTCTTCCACCTGCCACAACTGCAATTTATATTGTTGGACAAAATCAATAATGGTTTTGTAGTTGCTCAAAACAAACTGATCGAGGAGAAGCTTACCAATATCATGGAGTAAACCTGATACATAGGCTTCTTCAGGATTAGGATATCGCAGCGCTTGCGCCAACCATTCGGAAGCCACTCCAGTAACCAGGGAGTGATGCCACAATTCACCTGCTCCGAGCCGGTAACCACTCAGGTTGTGATTCAGCATACCCGTTGCAGATGATGTCAACAGGATCGATTTTAGCCTGTTTAAACCAATATGCATGATGGCTTCATACAGGGTTGTACACTGACGTGAGTACCCGAGGGATGCGGAGTTTGACAGCTGCAGTACCAGTGCAGCCAGAGCCTGGTCCAAACTTATCAAGCCAACAAGGACCTCGATGGTAATATCCGGATTTTCGATTTCTTTCAATATCCGGGTAATATTTGAGGGCATTGGCCTCAAACTAGTAACAGATTGAATAATCTCGTCGACTTTTTGCGTTAGCATAGTATGCTTCCCTGATAAAACTGCTAATGAACCAGGTCGGGAAGGCTATTAAATAAATTGGCAGTGAACACCAGCATTTGCTGAAGCATCCAAGAACCAAGGATCAAGAGTACAAGGACAATACCAATCAACTTGGGGATAAATGTCATCGTGGATTCGTTGATCTGGGTGGCTGCCTGAACCAGACTGACCAAACTACCAACCACCAGACTGACCAATAAAATCGGTCCGGCGAGGAGCAATGCAATCATGATTGCGTTTTGACCCAGCGTGAGCACATAGGCTTCAGTCATTAATCACCTCACTAGCCGCCCGAGAAGCTAAGAACAAGGCTGCGCACCATCAAATACCACCCATCCACCATAACAAAAAGTAAGAGCTTGAAGGGTAGCGAAACAAGCGATGGCGGCAGCATCATCATGCCCATGGAAAGCAGGATACTGGAAACAACCAGGTCAATTACGAGGAAGGGGATATAGATAACAAATCCCATCGTAAATGCAGTCCGAAGTTCACTGATCACAAAAGCTGGAAACAGGGCAACGGTTGAGATATCGTCCAGG
>CAINXK010000237.1 GCA_903854805.1 uncultured Anaerolineae bacterium | reverse complement strand
TGTCACAGGGATTTCCCATCTTAGTTCCTGCACCATTTTCTTTTCTGTGGTGATGAAAAGGATTTTCTTCGTGGCTACTTCTTCCTTCTGCTCAAATAACAGGCGCTGGTCTGTGACGTAAAGTACGCCTTCCGGATCGTCATCACGTTCTTTGCCATCTTTACACCAGACAGCTTTGATGGCTCTCAGCCCTGCCTCGCTTGGTAGTAATGTAAACTTAGCCTCAGCGAGTTGCGTCAACATGTATTCTATTTCATCAAGGTGTTTTTTGAGTACGAAGACCAATTGATCAAAAGAATTGAACATGCCATGAACTGTGCTTTCTGCAGAGCGCACTTTGTCCTCAAGCATTCCCATTTCGTTTTGGATTGAAGCGATCAGAGGACGTGCAGCTGCCGGGTTGGTGCGCAGACCCAGCAGTTGGGTCATCTTAAATTCAATCGACTGGAACGAAACTTGCAGGGCTGATGCTTGGATGTTTATCTGGGCCATCAGCGCTGGCTGGAGCGTACTCCATTGACGCGGAAAATCCCCGGCCTGGACTTCCAATCCTTTTTCAAAAACATAGCCTTTGGCGCGCAAGGCTGCAATGCGTTGTGGCATGCCATTAAAGCTGGTCTGCATGTCTTCTACGGAATTAAGCGTGTCTTTAAGCCGCACGCTGTCTTGCATCCATCCAATCCTGGCTTGAAGCGAATTAATTTCACTGGCGATTTGCTCGGCGGGTGATGGTGTAGCCATGGGGTTTCTCCTGAGATGGTATTGATCCATATTAGTATAAACCAAAATGCCACATGGTAAAATAACCAGAATTCTTTATAATAATTATTTGGAAATCAGATCCCAAAAAATTCAAAGACTGTTTCCATCTCTCTGTGCTTGCCAGCCTGGAATAATCCTGAAGCCAGTCCATGAGTGCGGTGAGATCAACCAGATTCCGAAATAGAGGTTTTAAATGACTCACGAAATTCAAGAACAATGTATCAATGCAATCCGTTTTTTATCTGCTGATGCTGTGGAGCAGGCAAATTCTGGACACCCAGGCTTGCCGATGGGTGCTGCCTCGATGGCCTATACCCTTTGGACTCGCCATTTACGCCATAACCCGCGCAATCCGCACTGGGCCAACCGTGATCGCTTTATTCTTTCAGGTGGGCATGGTTCAGCACTTTTGTATGCGCTCCTGCATCTTACCGGGTATGATATCTCGTTGGATGAAGTCAAACGTTTTCGCCAATGGGGCAGCCTTACCCCGGGCCATCCAGAATTTGGTCTGACGCCAGGGGTCGATACGACGACCGGACCGTTGGGTCAGGGTTTTGCTAACGGCGTGGGTATGGCAATTGCCGAAGCGCACCTTGCTGCAGAATTTAATACACCTGAGCATACCCTCGTAGACCATTTTACTTATGCAATTGTCACTGATGGCGATCTGATGGAAGGAATTACGGCTGAGGCGGCCTCGCTTGCCGGACATTTGCAGCTTGGAAAAATAATTTATTTGTATGACGATAATCATATTTCCATCGAAGGCAGCACCCAGGTCTCTTTTTCAGAAGACCGCATGGCGCGTTTTGCAGCATATGGTTGGCATACACAGATTGTTTTGGATGGCAACGATGTGGAAGCCATCGATGCGGCTATTCAAGCGGCTAAGCATGATGCTCGCCCGTCGATTATTGCTGTTCGCACAATCATCGGCTTTGGTTTACCCACGCGGGCCGGCACTTCCAAGGCCCATGGCGAACCACCAGGCGAGGTGGAGTTGAATGGTGCCAAGCAAGCCCTGGGTTGGCCCATTGAACCACGTTTTTACATTCCTGTTGACGTACAGTCCTTTTTCCGCCAGGCGTTGGAAAATGGCACGGAAGCAGAACAGAATTGGATGAAACTGCTCAGCGAATATCGCCTGGCTTCACCTGAACACGCAGCCGAGTTTGAGCGGCGAATGAAAGGTGAGCTTCCGCTTGGATGGGATGCGGACTTGCCGGTTTATCCAGCCGACCCGAAGGGTGTTCAGACCAGGGCAGCCTCGGGTAAAGCGCTCAACCATTTTGCAGCAAAAATTCCCGATTTAATCGGTGGTTCGGCGGATCTGGCCCCATCAAATAATACAAATATGCCTGGTTTGGGAGATTATCAGAAGGAAACTCCTGCTGGTCGTAACATGCATTTCGGTGTCCGTGAGCACGCCATGGGTGCTGTAGTGAACGGTATGTCGTATCATGGTGGTCTGCGCCCATTTGGCGCTACTTTTTTGGTCTTTGCTGATTATATGCGCCCATCCGTACGGCTTTCGGCACTTTCGCACCTGGGATCTATCTGGGTGTTTACGCACGATAGTATCGGTGTGGGCGAAGATGGCCCGACGCATCAGCCAGTTGAGCACCTGGCTTCTTTGCGTGCGATCCCAAATCTTGTGACTATCCGGCCTGGCGATGGCAATGAAACTGTTCATGCCTGGCGGGTGGCGTTAGCGCGCAACCATGCGCCCACAGCCTTGATATTAACGCGTCAAAACCTACCCACTCTCGATCGCAATATTTATGCAGATGCATCCCAGCTGGAGAAGGGCGCGTATGTACTGGCCGATATGGGTGATGATCTGCCAGAAGTAATCCTGATGGCTTCTGGATCTGAGGTTTCTTTGATCCTGGAAGCGGGAGCCAGGCTGGCTGCTGAAGGTATCAATGTGCGCATGGTATCTGTCCCAAGTTGGGAATTATTTAAGATGCAAACAGAAGATTACCGCGAGTCGGTTCTGCCGAAAAATGTCAAGGCCAGAGTTGCTGTTGAAGCTGGTATCGGCATGGGTTGGGAGAAATTTGTGGGTGATTCAGGCGCGATTATCTGCATAGATCATTTTGGCGCTTCTGCACCGGCGGGCATTTTATTCAAAGAATTTGGTTTTACAATTGAAAATGTGTTTGATACAGCCAGAAAACTGGTGGCCAAATGAAAATAGCGATTGCCTGTGACCATGCAGGTTTTCCGCTGAAGGCGACAGTCATTGAAGTGATCCGCGCCGAAGGACATGACGTATTGGATATTGGCACTGATAGCACCGCTAGCGTGGATTATCCTGATTTTGCCGAGAAACTTGGTCATGCTCTCCAGGTTGGCGCTGCGGAACGTGGTATCCTGCTGTGTGGTTCTGGGGTGGGCGCCAGCATCGCTGCAAACAAACTGAACGGTGTCTATGCGGGTGTTTGTCATGATACCTACTCAGCTCACCAGGCCGTTGAGCACGATGATATGAATGTTCTTTGTCTTGGCGCGCGCATTATTGGCCCAGAACCGGCGCGCGAAATTGTTGCGTCCTATTTGCGAGCACGCTTTATCGGCAATGATCCCGGTCAAGACCGGCATAATCGCCGGGTTGCAAAAATACGAAAATTGGAAGAATAATATTTGGGCAGTAGCCCGGTTTATTAAAAGGCTATCTGCCGATTGGAGAGAAAATGACGAGTCCCATTCAAGACCTGACCGAACTTGGTCAATCACTGTGGTATGACAATATTCAACGCCGTTTACTTACGCCAAACTCAAATGGCGAAAATGGCACCCTGGCAGCTATGATTGCGTGTGGTGATATCCGTGGAGTGACTTCCAACCCGAGCATTTTTCACAATGCAATTGCCAAATCGCACGATTACGATTCAACCATAACCCCCCTGGCGCAAGCTGGCTCAAATGCCGAACAGATCTTCTGGCAGCTCGCCATCGAAGACATTCAGGTGGCATGTGACTTGTTCCAGCCACTCTACGCCGAAACTTCTGGCGGAGATGGCTATGTAAGCCTTGAAGTTAGCCCCTACCTATCTAATGATACGATCGGAACAGTTGCCCAGGCGCAACACCTCTGGCAGACTGTCAACCGGCCAAACCTGATGGTGAAAATCCCAGCGACACTGGCGGGTATTCCTGCCATTCGCGAGGTAATTGCCGCCGGGATCAATGTCAATGTTACGCTGATCTTTTCAATTGAACGCTACAAGGCTGTCATGGATGCTTACTTGAGCGGTCTTGAAGACCGCCTGTTGGCAGGTGGAGATATTGAAAGCATCCATTCTGTGGCATCCTTCTTTGTTTCGCGGGTAGATACAAAAATAGATCCGCGCTTGCCATCCGGATCGCCCTTACTTGGTAAGGCCGCAATTGCGAATGCCAAGCTGGCTTATGATGAATTCCGTAACTTCTTTGGTGCTTCCCGTTTTGGGAAACTTCAACTTGCGAAGGCGAATTTTCAACGCCCCTTGTGGGCATCAACCAGCTCAAAGAACCCGGCATACCCAGATACCCTGTATGTTGACAATCTGATTGGTCCTGCCACGGTTAACACTGTTCCACCAGTTACACTGGATGCATTCCGTGACCATGGTAAGGCCGCCCTGACTATTATGGAGGGGGTGGATGAATGTCGGCAGCAAATCGCTGAACTTGAAAAACTCGGGATCACGATGGAAACCGTTACGTTGGAATTGGAAACCGAGGGTGTTAAAGCTTTTGTGGATGCATTCACAGCCCTTTTGCAGATCATCGATGAACGTCGAGCTGCTGCTGCGGTTAAATAATCTGAATAAATGAATGGTACGGGTCAACCGGGTTGGAGTTACCCAGCAGGTGGTTCATTTTGCGCTTTATTGGGCAAAATGAACCACCAAACACCCCTTGATCTACTGTTCTTTTATAGAGTGATTTGGGATGATATTAGTTTCGTTAAATAAGCCGGTTTTTCTCGCAAGCTACAACGCGCTCCTAATTTTCTCAAGTGCTTTTTTACCCAGCCTATCCAGTAATCCAAGCACAAAGGGCTGGCTGCCCAGCCAACCGGTAATTGCGCGTATGAACAGGTTTATGCCGGTTGGTGGTAACGGCAAGGCCATCGCCGGACTAAAATCGACTTGCAGGTTGTCAATGCGGTAGGAATAGCGACCGGTTTTTTTTACTTCAGGTTGGTTGGTTAGAAAACTTCTCAACATCTCGCGCTCAGAATCTTCCAGCCATTGTGGAAGATCGGATGTGGCTTTGAAACCACAGACTTGTGCCAGGTTTTGCAGCATGGTATTTTCTTCTGGCGTCATGCGGTTGTGCTTATGACGGAAATAGACCACATCCGGATCTGGATGGACCAACGGCGCCAACCACATCCGATTAATGCTTGTACGGATTGCATTTTTCGCGGCGGGTGTCGTCGGATTGTAAAGCAGAACAGCATCGCGGTAATTTTCCCATTCTGCCGCCACATCCGGCCCTATGCGCATGGCGTCACATAGCCCAAGCGATGGAATGATTGGCGCGCCGCAGCTTAGAAAGTAGGCATCCGGGCCTAATGCTTCCCGGATGGTGCTGAGACCGTGACGGTAGGCGGCTTCACGTGGCATATCGATATGACGTTTTCCGGGTAGTGCGCCTGCATATAAAAAATCCAATTTGATATAATCAAAGCCCCAGGCGCGCACCGTTTTCATCAGCGTAGTCAGCCATTGCAGCACTTCCGGATGGGTAGTATCGAGGGCATAAAGTTGCTCGCCCCAATTGAATCCGGCCGGAACAGGTTTCCCCTGCAGGTCTCTGAGCAGCCATTCAGGATGTGTACGATACAGCGTTGATGATGGAACTACCAGCAGCGGGGCCAGCCATAAGCCGGCTTTGCGACCAGTCAGTTTGATTTTTGTAGCCAGCTCTTCCATGCCGGATGGAAATTTTGCATTGGCCTGCCAATCTCCGATCGAGATTTGCCAGCCATCATCAATTTGCAAAACATCAAAGGCTAGATCATTTAGCCGATCGAATATGGTCTGCAAGACATGCTCATCGATGGCAGTATACAGGCTGTACCACGAACACCACACGCGCTGCGTGGATTGCATTCGACCGGTTCCAAATTTTTGGCCTAAAAGCTGTGCGTACGTTTTGAAGATTTCGGCTTCAATTCCATAACCTACAAACCATTGGCGCATTTTGGCTGCGCTGTTTTCAACATCATACCATCCCTGTAGTTTCCCTTCCCGGAGTTGAACGTGGCTATCCAGATCGATTGCGCCCAAAAGAAGGATGTTACCATCAGCAAAATCAACTGCCCCCACCCATGAACCATTGGGGCATGGGTGCTGGGCATATACCGGATCGACCTGCATCGGGTTGAGCAGCCTGGGTTTTGGTGTGGGCAGTGCTTTAAGACTGGTCCATGCCGCCAACGACCAGGATTGCCAGCCATGACTGTAATAGGATTGCCGTGATGGTGGCGTGGTGAGCGAGACATTCTTCCCGGTTATGATATAACCGCCCTTGATTGTAGATAAGCCTTCAAATGCAGCTGTAATTTGTAAATTTCCAAATTGAAGAATTGACATGTTGATCCTTGAAAAAACAAAATGACTGAACTTGATCTAAATTCTACGCCCAAACCTCGAATCGCGCGCCGGGATTTTTTAAAGCTCTTAAAGGTTTTCGGGCTGAGTTTTTTGTTTGCTGCCGCGGGTGGGGCGTATTTTACGAAAAGCGAGGCAGACTGGTGGGAAGTGAAGCAGGTTGGTCTGATATTACCAGGCTTGCCGGCTGCATTTTCAGGCATGCGCCTTATCCAGGTCAGCGATATTCATATCGGCGGTTGGATGAATATCGAGCGGTTACGGCAGGTGTTTGAGATTGTTAAAAAGCTGGAACCCAATATGCTGGCAATTACAGGAGATTTTGTGCTCAGCTCAAGTTGGGAACAAACTCAGGAAGCGGAAATGCTGGAACTGGAAGCGGAATTAAAGTTGATCACCGCCCAGTACCCAACCCTGGCAGTCTTGGGTAACCATGATCATTGGGCAGATGCCCCAGCGGTGACGCAGATGTTGTCGCGGGGCGGGGTCAGGGTTTTAGCAAACACAGTCCAAAGGATTAAAATTGGAAAGGATTATTTGTATTTTGCTGGGGTCGATGATGTTCTGTTAGGTATGAACCGTTTTGATCAGGTACTGGCGAAGTTACCTGAAAAGGAGAACGCAATCTTGTTGGTTCATGAGCCTGATTTCGCCAACGTAAGTGCAGCAACCGGGCGTTTTAATCTTCAGCTTTCAGGCCATTCGCATGGTGG
>CAINXK010000236.1 GCA_903854805.1 uncultured Anaerolineae bacterium | reverse complement strand
TTAATACCTTCCAGAGCAGTTTCGACGATTTCACTGGCGACTTCGAATTTGTCGGGCTGCTGAACGGTGTAGTATGCGGCAACTGGAGAGTCAGTAGCATAGGCAACAACTTTGCCGCCCTGTAATTGCTGCAGAGCGTCCGTGTCTTTCTGGGTAATCACAACTGAGGGGGCTTCTTTGCCAGCGGTCTTGCAATCGGCAGGGAGGCCTTTATCTTTGTAGTCATTGACACCCTGAAGATAATCGGCTTCGGTTGTGCCGCTTTCAGCAGCTACTGCTTGCCCACACAGGTCAAGCGCTTTCTTGACGCCCTTGGGGTTGCCCTTGGCGACGACAAAAGCCTGGCCAGCCGTAAAATAGGGGATCATGCTGACTTTTTTCTGGCGCTCGGCGGTGATATTCATGGCGGACATGATGATGTCGCATTTACCGGATGTAACTGCCGCGATGATGGTGTCGAAGACACTATTGACGAATACGGGTTTCAGGCCCATACGGCTGGCAATTTCGGTGCCCAGGTCGATATCAACGCCCTTCGGCTCGCCGTTTTCATCAAAGAATTCCTGAGGTGGATATGGGAAGTCGGTGCAGATCAAAAGGTGACCCTTTTGAACCAGTTTGTCAGCAGGGATTGTGGCGACAACTTTGGCTGCGGTTGTGTCGGCAGCTGTCGTTGGGGCAGGGGCTGCTGGCGAACAGGCTGCCATGAGCATTGCCGCAAGGGCAATCATACAAAACAGGCGGAAGTTCTTCATACTATCTTCTCCAATCAATCAAGTTAAGGAAATCAAAATACCTTAGAATTTAAGCACGCAACACGGTGTTTTTGAAATTATTGGGAAAACCATAGCCGAATTTTCGGTAATGTCCTGGTTTTTGGGGGAGATTAAAGGCAGTTTATAACACGCAGGTAAAGCTATGTCAAGGAAATTTACCGATCTGAATAAAATTGGCCGAAGATAACCTATTTGGGGTATGATCCAATTGAAGCCCTATATAACACTACCCAAATGGGTCCTTGACACTTAAAAAGTTGCTTTTATAATTTAAACAGTGTAATAAATGGGACGCCGTCCCATTTATCGGGACATTTGATTTGTTTATGAGTTTTGGTTTGCGTTTATGAATGATCAGGTTGATAAGGCACAAACTTTACATAGGGTGGTGCGTATCCTGGATTGTTTTACCCAGGATCGTCCTGAACTTGGCGTCCGTGAGGTGGCCAGAATTGTTGACCTTTCGAGCAGCGCGACTGGGCGGTTGATGGTCGCGCTGAGAGATTTGGGGATTTTAAATCAAAATCCAAACACAAAATCTTATTCGATGGGGACCCGCATGTTGACATGGGCAGGAGTTTATCTGTCCACATCTGATATTCGGAATATTGCCTATCCATATTTACAGGAATTGCATCACGCCTCTCAAGAAACAATTAGCTTGTATATCTTGGAAGGCAATGAGCGGGTTTGTATTGAGCGTATCGAGTCGACCCAAAATGTGCGCTTTGTAGCCCCACGGATTGGCAGAAGGTTGCCGTTGCATGCTGGGTCAGCGGGGAAGGTTTTATTAGCCTTCCTTAATGACCAGCGGCGCGAAGATATTCTTTCTGTGGGCGGATTGGTGCGCTTAACTGAGAAAACATTTGTAGATCCTGACCTATTAAGGGCAGAATTGGTTAAAATAAGACAGGAAGGGTATGCGATTAGCATTGGGGAGTGGATCTTGGATGCCGCTGGGATCGCTGCTCCAATTTTTGACCGGGCAGGTTTTGTCCAAGCAGCGTTAACCATCTCTGGTCCAGCCCAGCGATTTACATTGGAAGCGTATCCTGGGTATGTTGAGAAAGTTGTGCGGGTGGCTGGGCTGATATCACAAGCATTAGGTTTTCGTGGCACTCCCATTCCAGCATCTTTCTTAAATAGTCAGGGTTAATTTATGGGTTTAATTATGTCTGGACCAAGCAGATTTTCCATAGCAGATATTCACCATAGGAGATTTTTATGAACATTTATGATCGGATTAATTCTCAACTGCCTGCGTGGCGGGATCGGGTATCACGTTTGCGTAAGGAATATGGCGGCCTGAAAGTTGGCGATGTGACGGTTGAACAAATATACGGGGGCATTCGAGGTGTGCAGGTCCAGGTCAGTGATATTTCTTATGTGGACCCACTCGAGGGAATTCGGCTGCGTGGCTACTCTATTCCTGAGGTGGTCGATTTGCTGCCCAAAGTTGCTGGGGCTGAATATCCTATGGCGGGTGGTTTGTATTACCTGCTTCTGGCCGATACTTTGCCTACCGAAAGTGAAGCATTGGAAGTCGAGGAAGAGTGGCGTCAGCGCAGCAAGCTTCCAGATTATCTGCCAAACATGATGCGCAGTATGCCTGAAGACAGCCATCCAATGACGATGTTTTCCGCCGCAATTTTAGCACTGCAAAATCAATCCACTTTCATGCGCAGATACATGGAAGGTGGAATGGCCAAATCGGATTATTGGAAGAGCTATCTTGAAGATAGCTTTAATT
>CAINXK010000235.1 GCA_903854805.1 uncultured Anaerolineae bacterium | reverse complement strand
TTCCCGAACGAACCGGTACCACCGGTAATAAGCACAACCTTGTCTTGCCAATCCATTTTGCCTCCAAATATTTACGCATTAATCCCATTTTTAGGGATTACTTTTTGAAAGAATAAGCCTGAAGATTAACAACAACCTACCGCTTTCAGGAATACCCGATTGTAGTCGGTTTTTGCCCAAACGACGATAGACACGAACTTATCAACAAAAAAACTCTCATCGAAGATTTATCTTTGTTTCATCTCACGCTAAACTGGCTGGATATAATAAAGATACATTCTCCGTGTCAAACCGCCAAAGAGCCTGGGCCGGCTTCAAGGCGGTTTGGGTTTTAAATAGGCAAAATACCACGGTTCACCCACTAAAACTAAAGAAACGGGGCTGTCCAGAACTTCCTGGGCAGCCCCGTTTGAATTTCTACCTGCGCCTGCGCCATCGCCATCCAGACTGACTGACTCTGGCAGCAATTACTTGAGCACAGACTGAATCTTCTCCAAACCTCGTTCGATGTTCTCGATAGAATTTGCGTATGACAATCGCAGATAACCCTCACCATATTCCCCGAAGGACGAACCGGGCAGCAAGGCTACGCCTGCCTTTTCAAGGATCAGGTTTGCACACTCATTTGAAGTCAAGCCCGTATCCTTGATGTTCGGGAAAACATAAAACGCACCCTGAGGACTCTGGCAACGCACACCGGGCAGGTTGTTCAATCCATTCACAATCAAGTCTCGGCGCCGTTGATATTCAGTCACTACAATATCCACCTGGGCTTGCTGGCCCAAGACGGCTTCCACGCCCGCAAACTGGGTAAATTGGGCGGTTGACCCGATCGAATGGGTCAGCAGCAGCCCGACCTTATCGGCCAACCCGCGCGGCATAATACCATATCCCAAGCGCCAGCCGGTCATGGCATAAGTTTTTGAAAACCCATCCACGATGATGCTGCGTTCCTGCATGCCCGGAATACTGGTAATGGACGGAACACTCAAACCGTCATAAACAATCCGCGCATAAATCTCATCCGACATGACCCAACAGTCGTATTGCATAGCCTTCTCAGCGATATGCTCAAGATCTGCCATCGGCATCACGCCACCAGTCGGATTGCTGGGGGAATTAATGATGATCATCTTAGTGCGGGCATTTACCAGGCGGTCAAATACATCCAGGTCGAAGGAAAAGTTATTTTCTTCCAAGAGCGGCACTGGCACCGGCACTCCGCCTGCCACCAGGATCATGGCTTCATAGGTCGGAAAGCCTGGGTTCGGATAGATAACCTCGTCACCAGGTTCGATCAAGGCCATGGTTGGGAAGAACAGGGCCGGCTTGGCGCCCGGTCCAACCACCACTTCAGCCGGGTCGATATGGATCCCACGCCTGCGCCCGCAATCATCGGCAATCACCTGCTGCAGCGAGGGCATCCCGGATGGGGATGTGTAACGTGTTCGGCCTTCGGTAATGGCACGAATACCCGCCATGCTGACATTGGCGAAGGTGTCGAAATCGGGTTGTCCAATTTCAAAATGCACAATTTCTCGCCCGGTGGCCTCCAACTGGTTGGCTTTCGCCAATACCTGGTAAGCGCCCTCGGGTTTTAGATGGGTGGTACGCTGCGCGTACGTCATTTTGCGCGTTCCCTAGAGCATCTTCTGTAATTCGTCGAACTCTTCGTCCTTCATCCCGAACCAGTTCTCTGGCTGTGGGAAGGATTTATCGGTAACTTCTGCCGCATACTGTTTCAAACCATTCAAGATAACTTCCCCGGCATTCCCAAAAACTTTGGCCATTTTGGGCGTGAACTTTGGATACAACCCAAACATATCATGGTAGATCAACAACTGCCCATGCGCATGCGGACCAGACCCAAGGCCCATAATGATGCAGTTTTCGGCTCTTTCCATGATTAGCTTGCACAACCGGTCAGGCACCAGTTCAAGCAAAATCGCAAATGCGCCCGCTTTTTCCAGGGCTTTGGCATCATCCACAATCTTTTTGGCCAGAGCCGCCGATTTTCCCTGCACGCGGAAACCGCCCAGCGCCGAAACAGACTGCGGGGTTAGACCCAGGTGCCCGATCGCCGGAATACCAGCATCCACAATACCTTTGATGCGGTCAGCCATGGCAACGCCGCCTTCTAGTTTGATCGCGTCGCAGCCGGCTTCTGCCATAAAACGCCCGGCGTTTCGGATGGCAGACTCGGTCGAGGCCTGATAGCTCATATAGGGCATATCCCCCACCAGGAAGACGTTTGGCGCGCCGCGTCTTACTGCCTGTGTATGCCGCATCATATCTTCCATGGTTACAGGCAGGGTCGAATCATACCCAAGCATGGTCATACCCAGGCTGTCACCCACCAGGATCATGTCAATCCCGGCTTGTTCCTGCAAATAAGCAGTTGGATAATCATAGCAAGTCAGCCAGGTGATCGGCTGTCCATCGGACACTTTTTTAAACAGGGTCGGCAGGATTACTTTTTTGCGGTCACTCATTGGAATCTCCTTGGGTTTGTGTGTATTTTTATATACTAATTGTACGCTATCTTAAGCCCACTGACAAAACATTAGGCCCGAATTGATCAAAAATAAAAACAGACCAGGGCCTGGCCCATCGCCCAACTGGGCGATGGGTAATTAGTGATCATGCATAATTTTTATCAATCACAATCGCCGTAATTCCAAATATCTATTTCAACTTTAAGAGTTGAATATAATGTCCCAAAAAGATTACCAAATTTTATACCACAATTAATCCAAGCAAGTATAATTGCTATGATATTGTTGACCGCAGAATTTGTCAGCCAAGATCGTCTGGCTTCACGTTCTAACCAAGGCTAACTCAGGCAGCATTCCAACATCCTTCCAAGAGGCAAAATGAGCGAAAATCTTACCACCCTGTTAAAATCGAAAACCAAAACTGTAAAGATCCACCGGGATCTGCCAACTATCATCATCGGCGAACGGATCAACCCCACCGGACGAAAAGCCGTCCTGGAAGCGCTGCTGGCTGGCAATTTTGATATAGTCAAGAAAGACGCGCTCGACCAGGTGGCAGCTGGTGCTGCGGTTTTGGATATCAACGCCGGGGTGCCTGGCGCTGATGAACCTGAACTGATCCAACAGATCATCCGAAATGTTCAGGAAGTGGTGGATGTACCACTTTGCTTCGATACCGCCAACCCCAAAGCCCTGGCTGCCGCGCTCTCAATCTACGAAGGCAAAGCCCTGATCAACTCCACAAACGGTGAAGAACGCTCACTCAGTGTTGTTCTGCCGTTGGCAAAAGAATATGGCGCCGCTGTGATCGGGCTATGCATGGATGACAACGGCATCCCGAAGACGGCCAGTGCGCGGTTTGCAGTCGCTGCAGCCATTATTGAACGTGCTGCTAAAGCCGGGATTCCACTTGAAGATGTGATCATCGATCCGTTGGCCATGGCTATGAGTGCTGATAGCAACGCAGGTCGGATTGCCCTGGACACGATCGAACTGGTTGTCAAAGAATTTGGTGTCAATATTTCGATGGGCGCCAGCAATATTTCCTTTGGCATGCCCGATCGGAAATTCATCAACGCCACCTACATCGCCATGGCCATTCATGCCGGATTGACCTGCCCAATCACCAACCCCCTGCTGCTGGAAGTCAATACTGCCGTCCTCGCCGCCAACCTATCCATGGGGCGAGATGAATACGGGATGCGCTGGATCAAAGCCTTCCGCAAACGCGAAAAAGAAAAAGTCGCCGCATGAGCGCACCAACACCCCAATCGCGTCCAGTCGTCGTATTGGCTTGCCAGGTTTTTCAGCATTGGCTGGAAAACCTCTTACCCGCTGTGCCTGGCTGGGATGGAAATATCACTTTTTTCGATTATGGCCTGCACGCAGTCCCCAAAAACCTGCGCGAGGCCATTCAAAAGGCT
>CAINXK010000234.1 GCA_903854805.1 uncultured Anaerolineae bacterium | reverse complement strand
TATTCATAAACGTTTATACTCACCGAACTGTGAGATATATTGTTTGTATTTGGCAATAATAACAACTTAATGTGAAGCTACGGTAAAGATCCGATGATGAAAAAATAAATATTTCATCGTATTGCTCAAGCAGCCGGTATTGCAAGGTGCAAGGTATCGAATATCTAGATGAAGCCAAAGTTCGTCCAACCTACCACCAAACTAAGCTGGGCTTATTGCTGCCAGAAGCAAGGTGGCGAACGAATCAAAGTTTAGGGGCGTAATTTAATCAGCGGTACCATGTTCTATTGGAGCGAATCGCAGAAATCATCGAAGACCTGTACATCCAGTCTATGAGCGAAGGCATTTTTGATGAAGCCTGCAACCAGATTCTTTGATAGATTAGCCTGCGGTCGAAGCCGCCAACGCTAACGTGAAAAATATATGGAGACTGGCGCGTTACGATAAAACTTGTGGTGTTTGTCGTAAATCCAGGGTGCGCAAAATAATTACACAAAATTGTTGTTATGTTTAACTATTCTTTACACTTTCTTGTTAGAATAAATCCAATGGCTCCAAACAAGCAGCTAAAAATCCAAATCAAACTCTGAAGGAGAAAAAATGTCCAAAAATATTTTTGTCGGGCTTTTCGCGGCCGTACTGGTCGTCGTACTTGGGACGGCAGCCTGTACCAGTCAGGCTGCTTCTAACATCGGCTCTACCACCCAGACTATTATCGTTGCCCCAGATACTGCCGAACCGGTCAGCCCAATCAGCGAGGTTTTACCCGCCAGTGAAGTAGTATTGCCTAATGGTGAAGCTGCTACACCTGTTTCGGAAGCCATAATAGCTCCGGTCGAAAACCTGGCTATGGGTTTGAGCGCTGATGAGGCAGCGGCACTGATTTTCATGATCGAGGAGGAAAAGTTGGCTCGTGATGTCTACAATGTGCTGGCTGTAACCTGGAACATCCAGATTTTCCAGAATATTGTCAAAAGCGAACAGACTCACATCGATCAACTCAGCCAGCTGCTCACCACTTACAGTTTACTCAACCCGACACAGGCTCCCGGCGTCTTCACAGACCCGAAGCTTCAGGAACTATATAATACGCTCATCACTCAAGGAAAAAATCATTGAATGATGCCATCAAGGTTGGTGGCGCAATCGAAGAAATTGACATTCTCGACCTGCAAACCCGCCTGGCCCAGACTGATAACGCTGATATTCAACTGGTTTACAATAACTTACTGAATGGTTCATACAACCATCTGAAATCTTTCTCAAATACACTCAGCACCCAGGGTGGCGAAATCTACAGCCCACAATATTTGGCGGTTGAACAATATCAGACCATCCTGAGCAGCACACAGGGCAAGGGGACGGGGCAGGGAAAGGCAACTCCTAAACCATAATCATACCCAACGCGGTCACAAGTTGCGCCATTTTCTTTGCGTGGGAAAGCGCAGTTTGTGACCGTAGGCGTCATTTGATCAGTTTCGAATGCAGAAGGACCAGGCCCAACATCCATTTGCGGGTAAAACTCGACTATCGTGTGCGTCCGGATGGCTTGGTCTCCCAAACCCTGAGATCGGCGCTCAAGAAGTTGCGGCTGGTCTACTTCGGGTCACTGGGTTACAAGAACGCGCCCTTAGGCAAGCTCGAATCACATTAGTCCGTGAAATCCATCCACCGAACATTACTCTTGTATACCAAAAACCACTTGCCGGGGATAGGAGCTTCCTGGTTTTTGGCGTTCGACACGTGGCTTGCTGGTGTTCAGGGAAAGGGCTGAGAAGAAAGGCCCAAAGGGGCCAACTTTTGGTAATTTCAGTTCAATTTCTTGGACGGGATATACCCGGGTTGAGAGTTTTGAAAGTCAACCAGCCCATCCCGGTTTTTTCTTTTCGGAATGGACTCTGCCTTACAATATAATGGCTCTTGACAGCCACCCGATTCTGACGATAATTGAAACCAACAGGCAAGTCTTTCCAAATGGTTATGACAGAGGAAAGTAGATTGGTGGAAGTTGCCAGAGATGCGCAAGACCTGCTGAGACTTGTGCTCAACCCAACCCAGTCGAAGTTCCCTCTCGAGCCGCTTGAGTGAACAACGTTTTATTAAGTAGTTCAAGCCGCCCTCCCGGCGTTACCAGGGAAGCCGATGTCGGTCGGCATTAAGTGGGCCAGATCATGGTCAAGTTGGGTGGTACCGCGGGAATTTACTCCCGTCCCAGTGTGGACGGGAGTTTTGTATTTGCCACAAGACACAGGAAGCACCGTTTTACCCGGTGTATTCCCTGGTGAGATGGACAAGATCACTGCACGGGAGATTTTTGGAGGTCACAATGCTCGATAAATTGAACGAAATCGAAAAAGCAGCGCTTGCATCGCTGTCAGCCATCAACGACGAAGCTGGGCTCGAAGCCTGGCGGGTGGCCAACATCGGACGCAGCTCTGCAGTTATGAATGTTTTCAGCCAGATGGGTGGTCTTTCCAAGGAAGAGCGCCCGCTGGTGGGTCAGCGTGCCAATCAGGTTAAAGTAGCCCTGGAGACTGCATTTGCCGCTCGCGCTGAAGTGGTCAAAGCCGCTGCTCTTTCCAAATCACTGCAAGAAGAGCAGCTCGATGTTACTCTGCCTGGCCGTTCGGCCCAGCACGGTGGTCTTCATCCCGCTACTGTAACCTTGCGACGCATTCTGGGCATTCTGGCCGAGATGGGCTTTCAGGTCTATACCTCGCGAGATATTGAAACTGACGAGATGAATTTTCAGGCCCTGAACTTTCCTCTGCACCACCCGGCGCGCGAAATGCAGGATTCCTTTTACGTCGATGCTGGTGAGCGTGGCGATAACCCGCTCCTGCTCCGCACACATACCTCACCAGGTCAGATCCGCGCCATGCGCGAATTCTCAGCTGCCGATCCCGAGAACCCGCCATCCATCCGTATCGCCCTGCCAGGCATGTGTTATCGTTACGAGCAGATTACAGCCCGTTCTGAAGTACAGTTTTACCAGGTCGAAGGGCTAGCCGTTGGCGAGAACATCACTTATGGTGACCTGAAAGGCACCCTGGCTGATTTCGCCCGGCGTATGTTCGGACCGCAGGCCAAAGTGCGTTTCCGGGCATCATATTTCCCCTTCACCGAACCTTCGGCGGAAGTGGATGTTGAATGCTTTGTGTGCGGGGGCAAAGGCTGCGCAGTCTGCAAGAACTCGGGCTGGCTCGAGATACTGGGCTGTGGAATGGTGCACCCGGTTGTCCTGCAAAACGGCGGCTACGATCCGCGCCGCTATACCGGCTTTGCCTTCGGTATGGGCCCACAACGTCAGACCATGCTGCTTCACCGCATGAATGATATTCGCTATTTCTGGGGAAACGATGTTCGTTTCCTTGAACAATTCTAGGAGGCCAGTATGAAGGTACCCATTTCATGGCTGAAGGATTACGTTGAGATCAATCTCCCGATCGAAGAACTTGCCCGCTTGCTGACCGTCTCTGGTCTGGAAGTGGAAGAGATTCATTATGTCGGGTTGGAACTTCCCAAAGAGAATAAGTATGGCTTCAAGATCAATGGTATCGCCTGGGATAAAGAAAAGATCGTCGTGGCCGAAATCCGCGAGGTCAATCAGCACCCCAATGCCGATCGTCTGACTCTCTGCAGCCTGTTTGATGGCCAACAGGAACATATTGTTCTGACCGGCGCGCCCAACCTCTACCCGTTTATGGGCCTGGGCAAACTGCCCAAACCGATTAAAGTCGCTTATGCCAGGGAAGGCGCAACCATTTATGATGGTCACGCCGATGGACTGGTTCTGACTACCCTAAAACGCGCCAAGATTCGCGGCATCGATTCTTACTCGATGGTCTGCTCTGAGAAAGAACTGGGCATATCCATCGAACACGAGGGTGTCATCTTTCTGGATGATGACGCGCCTGTGGGCGCTGGATTGGCAGATTACATTGGTGATGCCGTCTTGGAAGTCAGTATTTTGCCTAATAACGCCCGCAATGCCAACATCCTTGGAATTGCCCGCGAGGTAGCCGCCCTCACCGGTTTGCCGCTCAAAAAACAATCGTATGAACTGCCTGAGTCGGGTGAGTCGCTTGAAAACAAGGTTGCCATCGAGATCCGTGATCCGCAGCTTAATCCGCGCTTCACCCTTGGGTTGATCCGTAACGTCGAAATCAAGGAAAGTCCCTATTGGGTGCAGTTGCGTCTGCGTCTGGCCGGGATGCGCCCGATCAGCAACATTGTCGACGCCACAAACTACACGATGCTCGAGATCGGCCAGCCTCTGCATGCCTTTGATTACGATGTTCTCAAAGCTCGTGCAGGCAGCCAGCCGGTCAAGATCATTACCCGCGCCGCCGGTCAGGGTGAAAAGCTGACCACACTTGATAATGCCGAACGCAGCCTGAACCCATCCAATGTGCTTGTCTGCGATGAAAAAGGTGCTCTCTCCATGGCGGGTGTCATGGGCGGCCAGGAAAGCGAAATCCACGATGCTTCCAAAGCCGTGCAGAATGACCATGCTGCCCGTACCCAGAGCACAACCAGCATACTGCTCGAGGCAGCCGCCTGGAATTTCATCAATATTCGTAAAACTGCCAACGCCCACAATCTGCATTCCGAAGCGGCATACCGCTTCTCACGCGGCGTTCACCCGGCCCTGACGATCGAAGGTCTCAAGCGCTGCCTGTACTGGATGGCCCAGTGGAGCGGTGGCCAGGTTGCCCCGGGCATCATTGATAACTACCCGCTGCCGCCCATTGACCCGCAAATTGAGATCAGCGAAAAAGACGTTAAGCGCGCCCTCGGCATCAGCCTGACCGCTGCCGAAATTGTCGAAATGCTGACCCGTCTGGAATTCAAATGCAGTATTCAAGGCCAGTCTATCTTTGTCCAAACCCCACCTTTCCGTACTGATATTGGCGAAGGCGTGGTTGGCGTGGCAGACATCATGGAAGAAGTCGCACGCCTGTACGGCATCGATCGTATCCCCGAAACCCGTATGGCTGATCCGCTCCCCCCCCAGCGTGGTAACCAATCGCTGGAGCGCGAGGATCGTGTGCGTGACATTCTCGTTGGCCTCGGCCTGCAGGAAGTTATCACGCATCGTATGAGTGCCCCGGAAATTGAAAGCCGGCTCCTGCCTGGGTCTGCTGCTAGTGCACCAATTGAATATGTGAAACTGGCTAACCCCATCACCCCCGAAAAACGGGTCATGCGTCGCAGCGTCCTGGCCAGTATCTTGAACGTGGTCGAACGCAATGCCCGTCTTTCTGATAGCCTGGCCATGTTCGAGATCGGACCAGTCTTCATCCCGCAAGGCAGCGATCTGCCGCTCGAGCCCCGACGCCTCTCCATCGCCCTCACCGGTCGCCGCTACGCCCAGGCCTGGGATACCAAGCTGGGAGTCAAACTCGATTTTTACGATCTGAAAGGCATTGTCGAAGCCTTGATGTCTGCACTGCACCTGGATGTCAGCTACGTTTCTGCCGATCACCCGGCTTTCCATCCAGGAAAATGTGCATCGGTCCTGATCGGCAAAACCGCCCTGGGCGTTTTTGGCGAACTGCACCCACTCGTGCAGGAGAACTACGGTTTCGGCGCTCCGGTTGTGGCTGCAGATTTTGACCTTGAATCGGTCCTGGCTATCATGAAAACCGCATTCGATCTGAAATCTGTCAGCGAATTTCCGCCTATCTTGGAAGATATCGCAGTTATTGTCGATGAAGGTCTGCCCGCCGACCGTGTCGAAGCTCTTATCCGTCAGACCGGTGGCAAACTGCTCGCCTCTGTGCGTCTGTTCGACGTCTTCCGTTCCGAACAGATTGGCGCTGGCAGAAAATCGCTCGCCTATTCCCTGGTCTATCAATCTCCGGACGGCACCCTTACAGACAAGGAAGCCAGCCAGATACGCTACCGCATCATCCAGCGTCTCGACCGTGAACTTGGCGCAAAACTGCGCAGCTGACCAGTACAAAAAAAAACGAACCCCGCACACCTTTCAGCGCAGGCGCCTAAAAAACGCCTGCGCTGTTTTTTGTGCGCCGAGCATGGGCATTGACTGGTAAGTGAAAGACTTTTGTGGAGACCGAAGGTGGATTGCGCTAATCATTGGCAGACGGTAAGGGCGTTGCCGCGAGGCAGGGTCTGGATGAAGGCGGAAGCAAATCTGTCCACGTGATCATCTCAAAAAAACGCCCCAGAGATCATTTCGCTCTGGTTAAGAACTTCTTCCTCTCCTGCTATATTCTATCCGTACGCTTTCTGTTGACTTTTGGCGGGAGAGGGTCGGGGTGAGGGCAGGTCACAACTGAAAAGCAAGAAATTTATTATGATCTATCGTATCTCCGAAAATCTGCACCACACTCAAACCAAAGTTACCTGTTGCATAGTAATCAGTCTTGGTGGATAATAATCACAAATGTGGTTCAAAAAGCGAGGCGAAAATGCGCAATAAGCGAATACCCCTATCAATCCTGGCCATTTGGTTGGCAATTGTGAGTTGCAATCTACCTCAAAGCTCTGCAACACAAGTTGGCGTGAGTGCGGAAGATCTTGCTCTCACGGTGACTGCGCTCTCAGCACCTGGAGCGTCAGGCGCTCCGGCAACTAAAGCGCCTGTTGCCGCCAGTACTGTTGAGCTGTCGCCCACGTCTGCCGTGGTTGTGCCCACCTTGACCGTGGAAGCTTCTGCTACTCTTGTTCCTTCGCCCACGGCATGCGTCCCGGTTGTAGTGGCGAATTCGCCCGTCAATGTTCGTTCAGGACCAGGTACAGTGTATCCAACGTTTGGCGCGCTGGCTCAGAACAGCAGTGCCCTTATTGCCGGGAAAAGCGCGGATGGGACCTGGTGGTATATCCAGTTCGTGGGTGGAACTGGTGGATATGGCTGGGTGTTCGGGGGTGTTGTGAGCGCATCCTGCGTACCCGCGACCCTGGCTGTCATCGTGGCACCACCCACCCCTCTGCCACCCAGTGGCACTTGTAAAGATGGTTACGTTTTCAGATTGGCTCGTTCGGCCGACAAGGTGTGTGTGCCGCCGGCATCCAAGGCACAGGCTGATGCCGATAATGCCGCCGCTGATTCACGTAAGATCATTAATGTCTTCGGCCCCGATGCCTGTGCGGCGGGGTATGTCTGGCGGGAAGCCTTTTCAGGTGACCATGTTTGTGTGACTGCCGCTGTACGTAGTCAGGCAGCTGCTGATAATGCCGCCGCTGCCTCCCGTTGGGTGGTTGGGCCATATGGTCCGCATACATGTCTGACTGGTTTTATCTGGCGTGAAGCGGCTGCTGGTGATGACGTTTGTGTTGAGGCTTCGGTTCACGCTCAAATACAATCTGATAATGCTGCCGCCAGTTCTCGTTTGGCCATTGCTGCGGATGGCGCGGATGCCTGCATCTCTGGATATGTTTGGAGGGAAGCTTTCTCGGGTGACCATGTTTGTGTGACCGCTGCTGTGCGTAGTCAGACAGCTGCTGACAATGCCGCTGCCTCAAGTCATACATGGCCCTAAATCGGGACTCTATGCTCCACCGGTTGGCAGGGTTCACAGGTAGCTGATCGATTTTCATCAGCAGGGGGCCCCAGGCTGGAACCAGTATAACGAATCGCCGGTTGATGAAAACCAGGAAAATATAAGAGATGCGACCTGTTGGTCGCATCTCTTATTGTCAAGACACCAATAGCTTATTTGCAGGTTATGCTGCCGGGTTTAGGATCCTTGGAAACGCCGCTCACCCGTTCTAATTCATCCAGATATAGTCTGGCAACGGTAGGGTCGTGGATAACGATAATGTTGTCGTCGTTTTCATTATCGGCGGCATTCGTAAAGTTGAACGAACCTGTGATGACAATACTTTCATCGATCACCATTACTTTATGGTGCATGGTGTATTTATTTCCATCAACTTTTGTGGGTACCTTGGCACAAAATAGGGGTACAAATGCACCTTGAGAAGCGCCGCGATCTTCGATGGTACCTGATACATCCACGCCGGCGTTATAGCGCTCAATCATAGCGCTGGCTATATCTTTATCGGTAAAGGTGAAGATCATGAAATGGATGGACTTCTTGGCGTTGTTGACATAAGCCACCAGTTTGGCTGTAACCTGGTCAGATGGAGAAAAATAATTTTCGACTTGAACACCGTCAATGTTCATCTGTGAATTTAGTGCGCCGACCGTAGCATGGGTGCCGAAACGTTGATCTATAAAGAGTTCGTTGAACTTGGCCTGGTAGTTGGCTATCAGCTGGGGGTTGGTAATTTTGAGCAGGTTGTTATTGTTACGGAATGTATCGTTATATGACATATTCCATGAACCCATAAACAGGGTTTCGCTGTCGATAATGATCATTTTGTCATGCATCAGACCGCTGGAGCGGCCTCCATCCACAGGCGCAATATCGGCGTTATTTAAGACGGCGATTGCATCAAATTCTTTTCCATCCTCTGTGCGGTTGGCTTCCAGCTTTTGATTACCATTCTTTCCATCATAAACAATCCGGACTTGTACGCCGCGTTTGCTTGCATCAGCGAGGGCATTGATAAAACTGGGCAAGTTCAAGTCAAAGGAAGCCACGTCAATTGATTTTTTTGCCTGATTTATTAGCGGAATAACATACTGATCGATGCCATCCGTTGTATTATCTGGTGGGTTTGGATTGGTGAAATAAACTGTTAACCAGTCCAAACTGCTGCCGGTTTGGTTTCCGTTTGATGTAACTGGCGTTGGAGTTGTATTTTCAGAAATGGGAGAAGATGTCGCCAGATCTGTATTTGCGCTGTTGTTCCCCAGATCGGGATACAGGTAAAAGATTGCAAGTATTACCAAAATAAAGATCACACCTGCGATGGTTGGTTTTTTAGAATTTTTTCGGTTGGCCATGCTTATTCTCCTTGTTCTACGGGTAAATCAGTCGATTTGGAAGATGGCAACCAGGTTAGCAAAAAAAGCAGGGCGCCTGCCGGTGACATGTCCGTCAATTGGGCGGCAATCGTTTCGTACTCAATTGCATCTGTCCCATGGGTGGTAGCGAAGGCGGCGTCATACCATTTAATGAAATCCTGAACACCTTCGGAGGATGAATTCGGGAAGTTGCCAATGATCCGGTTAATGGTTCTCATGATGTTCATCAAGGCTAAAATCTGGGTTCCAGCCACTTCTTCGTCGCCTGTTTCCCCGATGACCACATCCAGACGGCTGAGCCCCCAATCCAGAAGGACGTTTGCGTCATCGTCTTCAAGATTATCTGTCAAGTTTTCTGTTTCTAAAATTCGCTCAATATACCTGGTTTTGTCCATGAAATTTTCCCTTGCCATAATACCATTGTTTTTGCCGGGTTGTTAATTTACAACACCCATAAACAGTATAATATTATTGGATGAAAACGAGAGGAGTGATCTATGTCTACTGTAGCAGTGGTAACGGATAGTTGTGCCAGTATTCCGGAAAACCTGATTGATCAGATTGCAATTCGGACTGTGGCTTATTACATCCATCGTGGCGAGGAAGTATTACGTGATCTTGTTACTATCCAACGTGATGAGTTTCTGCGCTGGTTGGCGGGCGCTGATACTTTGCCCACAACCGCCAGCCCTGGTCCCGGCGATTATCTTCATGCGTACCAGGACCTGATTTCCAATGGTAGCAACGAAATATTAAGTATTCATATGACATCCCGCGGCAGTGGCGCCTATCAGGCTGCGCGGGTAGCCCAATCCATGATCACCGAGCAATATCCCAAAGTCCGTTTGGAAGTGGTGGATACCCAAAACGTTTCGCTTTGCCAGGGCTGGATTGCGATTGAATCTGCTCGCGCCGCTCTGGCGGGTGCCAGCATGGACCAAATCCTGGCGCAGGTTCGGCGTTTGATCCCGATTACTCGCATGATCCAGACTGCCGATACGCTTAAATATCTGTATTTGGGTGGGCGGATTGGCATGGCAAAGCGTCTCGTGGGCTCGCTGCTCAACATCAAACCGCTGATCGGTATGAAGGACGGAATGATTGTGGCCCTTGGTATGGCGCATTCACGGCATCAGGCTTACAACGACATGGCCGAGTATGTTGGCGAAGCCATTGGGCAACACAAGGTAAAGATCGCTTACGTGCATGCTGGCGCCCTGGAAGAGGCCCAAAAACTTAAGGAAATCGCTGAAGCAAAATTGAATGTGGTTGAATCATTTATTGCAGAGCTATCGCCGGCACTGGCGGTCCATACTGGTCCAGGAACCACGGGCCTGTGTTTCTATCCGGTTATTGGGGAAGAATCATGACCTTGGAAGGTACGCACTCATTATGGGCGGATTTGCATCGCCCTGGTATTTTGCCCGCAGAAGCCGATTTCAGCGTGATCGGTATTCCATTTGATGGTCTTGCCAGTGCCCGGTTGGGAGCGGCACGTGGCCCGGAACGTATCCGTTTCTGGTCCAGGCACCTGACTCCCTTTAGTGAAGACCGTACCCGCCTGAGTGGCCTGAGTATCTGCGATTTGGGCGATATCCAGATTGATGACATTGAATCTGGTTTTGCCCACATAACAGAAATCGTTGCAAATATTCCAAATGTGCTTATTACATTGGGAGGAGATCATTCCGTTAGTATCCCGGTTTTCGCTGGACAGCGGCAGCGCAATGCAGGTAAGCGTCTAGGTGTGCTTTGGGTGGATGCCCACCCGGATTTATGTGACGATTTTGATGGATCGCGTCTTTCGCACGCCTGCGTTTTACGTCGCGGTCTGGAATTCGGGATTGATCCAAATGACGTCTGTATGATCGGTTTGCGTTCCTGGGAAGCGCAGGAAATCGATCTGATCGAGAACGGCGGGCTGCATGTCTTTACTGCGGCTGATGTAGCTGACCGCGGCATGAAAATCGTTGCAGACGAGGTGCGGCGTGTATTGGCTGGTTGTGACGCTGTCCACGTCTCTTTCGATATCGATGCCCTTGACCCATCGGCTGCGCCCGGTACCGGTATTCCTGATTTTGGAGGGTTGTGCATGCGCGAAGTATTAACCCTGCTGAAGACTTTGCAGGGTCTGCCGCTTATAGGCCTGGATATGGTCGAAGTCGCCCCGCCGCTGGATCCATCCGAAGCTACCGTTTTTGCGGCGCTCAAGATCATTATGGAATTTATTGCCGTTGTTGAACGAGGTAAAAAATGATGACCGCAGATATTATCTTTCGCCTGGCTATCCGTGATGATCTACCTGAGATTGTTCGCATGCTCGCTGATGATGAGCTTGGCCGTCAGCGAGAAGATTATAAACTGCCCCTGCCAGATTGCTATTTTGAAGCTTTTGAGATGATAGAAGGCAGCTCATTTTTTGAATTGATTGTTGCCGAATTATCTGGGCATATTGTAGGGTCTTTACAACTGATTTATATCCCATCACTCAGTTACAAGGGTGGTCTGCGTGCTCAGGTTGAATCGGTCCGCGTGGATGAACATCTGCGCGGTCAGGGAATTGGGAAATGCATGATGGAATGGGCTATTGAGCGGGCTCGCCAGCACGGGGCGCATATTCTTCAGTTGACCACGCACCATACGAGGAAGGATGCCCATCGATTTTATGAGCGTTTGGGCTTTACTGGGTCTCATTTGGGGATGAAATTATCTCTGAAACAGGGTTAACATGACAGATCAGTCGCAATCATCGGAAGTTCACCACAAGTCTGCCATTTGTCGTTTCGAACTGGCACTGGATGGAAAAATAGCGGTATTGGAATATCTGCTGAAAGGCGATACCATGCTGATAATACATACCGAAGTGCCTCCCGAATTGGAGGGCCGAGGTATTGGCAGCCAACTTGCCCGTGCTGGTTTGGATTACGCGCGTGAAAAAATGTTTAAGGTTGTGCCAGTTTGTTGGTTCGTGGCAGGTTACATTGATCGGCATGCCGATTATCAAGACTTGTTACAAAGTTAGTATCCGGGCCCAGTGTGGGAATACTGTGGTTATCAGGCGGTCATTGGCAATTTCGATTATTTCTCCATCATTGAGCAGGTCCGACACATGGTTGCAGTTCAAAACTGAGGTCGGAAGATCAAATTTGGCAGGTTCATCGCTGGCGTTGATCTGCACGATTACGGTCTGATCTGCGGTCTGGCGGATAAAAGCCAGCTGTTCCGGTTTGACCAGCAGCTGTTGATAGCTGCCTCTGCGCAGGGCCGTTGAGTTGCTGCGGATGTGGGACAGCTTTTGGATTGTGTTGGGTAAATCAGGTTGTGGGGCGTGTTGGCGCAGGTTGTCCAGCTCGAGGCTCGGCCGGAGCGCCTGGTCGCTGGTCTTTGTGCGTAAGCCAGCCAGGCCCCATTCGCTGCCATAATATATGGAAGGAATCCCTGGTATTGTGAACAAGAGGCAGTACATCGGGTATAGGTGGGCCTGGTTTTGAAGTCTGCTGGCAACGCGATCGACATCGTGATTATCTACGAAGTTATACAATGGTAAGTTACGATAGATGCCTTGTTCACCGAATTGGCGGTTCACAGAATACGCGATTTCAAAGAAATTTTTGTCAACAAAGCTGGAATACAATCCTTTGTAACACTCATAGTTTGTGACGGAATGCAGCGTTTCAGGATTAACCCAGTGGCGATAATCGCCATGGACAACCTCTCCCATCAGCCAAAAATCAGAGCGCAGGGTGGAAGTAAAGGCAGAGAGTTCCTTTTGAAAATTCAGGTTCAGACAGTCGGCTGTATCCAGGCGAATACCATCAATTCCAAACTCCTCGATCCAATAGCGGACTGCCCCGAGTAGATGTTGTTGGGATTCCTGGTTGTTCAGGTTGAGTTTTACCAGTTCGTGATGACCCTGCCAGGTTTCGTATGTGAATGGATCGCCAAGCGGGCTGTGCCCACTGAAATGCAGCCCTTCAAACCAGTCACAGTAGCGTGAATTTTGACCATATTGGAGAACATCGCGAAAGGCCCAAAAATTTCGCCCTACGTGATTGAAGACTCCATCCAGGATCA
The DNA here is from genome assembly GCA_903854805.1 of uncultured Anaerolineae bacterium. The sequence goes on along the minus strand of CAINXK010000234.1, from coordinate 28,063 downwards.
CACGAATACCATTGGCGTGCAGCTCGCGGATAAGCTTGATGAGAGTCTCATCGGTTCCCAGTCGCCGGTCAAGGTGATAGTAATCAGTTGTATCATAGCCATGCGTGTTGGATTCAAACAGTGGGCCAAGGTAAAGTGCATTGATCCCGATTTCTTGCATATGCGGGATCCAGTCTTGAATTTTTTCGAGACGTGACTGCGGAGCGGAGTGTGGGTCATTGATTTCCGGTGCGCCGCAAAACCCCAATGGGTAAATATGATAAAAAAGGGCATCTTGGGCCCACTCTGGTTGCATAAAGAATTACTCCTTATTGTACTTACCGGTTGGTATATAAATGGGGCAAAAAAATATTGCCGAGACGATCCTGGTTATGAAAAAATGCCATGCATAAACTGGTGAACGGCGTTTTGCGCCAGGTTTTCATCCAGATTAGTAAAACCATTCAGGCTGATCGAAATATATGTATTGAGCATACCCAGAAAGGTAGCTGCGTACGCCCGTTGTCGTTCCTTCATGTTGCCATGATCTTCAGATGCCCTCATGAAGAAAGTTTCGAGCAGCAGCTGCTGTTTTTGGTTAACTGCACTAATGGCAGCAAAAGCCGTGCTTTCAGGAGGTGCAAACCACATGGAGAGCTGCATACGGTAAAATTTCTGGTGTTTTTCTGCGAATCTGAAGTATTCGATTGCCATTGCGCTTAGCGATGTTTTTACGTCACGATGATAGACAGCTGCTGATTCAAGCGAGTCAAACAATTCGACAAAGTTTTCATTTAGCAGGGTTTCTAATAGACCACGCTTGCTGCCGAAGTAATGATAGAGGGTCGGTTTTTTCAAGCCGGCCGCATCGGCTACTTCCTGCACACCTACAGCGTCATAGCCTCGCGCCGCGAACAGATCGAGTGCACATGCCAGTATACGCGAACGGTTATCATCCATACGCCCAGTGTACCATTCGGTACACTGGGCGTCAAGTCCTGATCGGTAGATCTGCCCAAAGGAATTACCATCCGGCTGGCATAGCCGTGTATACTTTATCTTGATGGATAAAATCTCCGGCACGATTGAGCGTATCACCTACTATAACCCTGAAAATGGGTATACCGTCCTGCGCCTGCGCCCGGAGGTATCCCAACACCAGCGTACCCCTGGAGTGGGTTTCGATGGCCTTGCTACGGTAGTCGGCAATCTGCCGGAACTTTCTGCGGGGGAACATTTGCGTCTGCAAGGTGCCTGGGATACCCATCCCAAGCACGGTATGCAGTTTAAGGTTGAAATCTGTGAACAAACACTACCCGCCAGCGTGGCAGGAATCGAAAGTTACCTTGGTTCGGGCATGATTAAGGGTATCGGCCCCAGACTGGCCGAGCGTATTGTGGCCAGCTTTAAAGAAGAAACCTTCGATATTATTGAGCGTTTTCCGCAGCGTCTATTAGAGGTTCCGGGGATTGGGCAGGACCGGACCGCGAAAATAACGGCTGCCTGGGATGAGCAAAAACATGTCAAAGAGATCATGGTCTTTTTGCATGCACATGGTGTCAGCACTAACCTGGCGGTCAAAATTTATAAGCAATACGGCGATACAGCGCTTGAAATCGTTCAAAAAAACCCATACCAGTTGGAACGCGATATCTATGGGATTGGTTTTAAGACAGCTGACCGCATTGCTCAGGCATTGGGGTTGGCTCCTGATCACCCATCTCGAATTGAGGCGGGTATTGTTTTTGCTTTGAATGAATTGATCAATGATGGTCATGTATATGCTCCCAGAGAAATGCTGACCGGGCGGGCGATTGAGCTGTTGGGTGTGGCGTCGGATTTGATTCCTCTTGCATTCGAACGTCTGGCGCAGGATGAACGTATTCGTTTGGAAGTGGTTCCACTTCCGGGTGTGGATGGTGCGCGCATAACGAAAGCGGTTGCAGAACCGCAAGCTGGTTATGGTGCTGCTGTTATTTATCTGACTCCTTTGTATCTTGGGGAGAAAGGTGTTGCGGAGCGTTTGAAAGCGTTGGTTCGCGCGCCGCAGCCTGCCGGGGGCGGCATTCAGTTGGCGTTTCCTGATGCGAGTCTGTCCATCGAGCAGCAGGCTGCGGTGCACGTGGCTCTTTCGTCTAAGGTCAGCATCCTGACGGGTGGACCAGGTACAGGCAAGACCACTTGTTTGAAAGCGTTGATCACTGCATTGGAGGCCCAGGGTAAAAGCTATGCCCTGGCATCTCCCACAGGGCGAGCTGCCAAACGCCTGGCCGAAGCAACCGGCCACGCTGCCAGCACCATACATCGACTACTAGAGTTTTCTCCAATCGAAGGTTTTAAGCGCAACGACGAGAACCCGTTGGCTGTGGATTTCCTGGTTGTGGATGAAGCCTCCATGCTTGATTTGCTGCTTACGAATAATCTGCTCAAGGCTTTGCACCCGGGCACGCATGTTTTGTTTGTAGGGGATACTGACCAGCTACCATCCGTTGGCGCGGGCGATGTGCTGCGCAATATGATTACGAGTGGGATTGTACCGGTTACACGTTTGATCACCATTTTTCGGCAGGCTGCAGACTCACAGATCATTACAAATGCGCATTTGATCAACCAGGGGAAAATGCCTGAATTTTCAAAAGATAATCGGGATTTTTTTCTCTTTTCGGCGGATGATGCTGCGGCGGCATCAGACTGGGTCCTTGACCTGGTATCTGAAAGGATCCCCCAGAAGTTCGGTTTTGATGCTGTCCATGACATCCAGGTGCTGACGCCTGTCTACCGTGGACCTGCCGGTGTTGTTTCACTAAACGAACGTCTACAGGAAAAACTTAACCCGCCCGCCAGCGGTAAGCAGGAACGCAGACTCTTTGGGGTCACTTTCCGTGTGGGTGACAAGGTTATGCAGACTCAAAATAATTACGACAAGAATATTTACAATGGCGATATTGGCTTTATCCAGGGACTGGATCCGATTGAGCACACGCTCGAGGTGGATTTCGAAGGGCTTAGAGTACTTTACGATTGGAGTGAAGCTGACCAACTTTCCCTGGCCTACGTTATCTCTGTGCACAAAGCTCAGGGCTCGGAATTCCCGGTGGTGGTTATTCCGGTTGTGACCCAGCACTACATGATGCTGCAGCGTAATTTGTTATATACCGCCATCACCCGCGCCCGTCGACTTTGTGTTTTGACTGGCAGCCGCACTGCCATTAGTATTGCTGTTCGTAACCATAATGTTACCCCGCGTTTTACGGCGTTGGATTGGCGTTTGAGTAAACCGGGGAATTAGCACAACCATCGGCCAGCCGCAGGCACAGTATCATTAGAAATGATGCTTCAATGGGCTCCACGCTCCCCTGTACCTGTTTCTGAAGCGATGATTGGTTTTCATCGGAGGCTATGATTTCCAGAACGGTGTCTACAAAACCTTTCCCGCCAGTGGGGATGCAAAGGGAATGGCGGATGTTACGGGTTCGCTTGTTAAAATTCCTTTTGGCAGACTGCCAGATGAAATAACTTGTTCAGTCTGGAGACGAGCCTCGTCCGGGACACGGTGATCAGGGGGTAGAACGCAACTATATTCAAGAAAGTGGATTACCAGGCAGCCGGTTTTTAGCCAGATAGTGGCATAAACAGGTGGCATTAAATTATTGACCGGGTTGCGTGGCTGTGTTAAACTATAATGCGATTAAGTTTTTCCTTAATCGACGAGCCTATGGAAAAAATCCAACCCTTACACGGTTTTGAACAGCTCAAGCTGTTGGCTGATGCGAATAGAATGAGTATTCTTCGCCTGTTAATGGCGGAGCAAGCCACGCTTACACAGCTTGGCGCTGTTTTGGGGGAATCACCTGCCTGGGTGCGGCATCATGTCAAAATCCTGGAATCAGCCGGGCTGGTCCAGATGATCGAAGTACGGGTGACAGCCGGCATAACAGAAAAATATTACAAGGCCCGGGCGTCTGCCCTGCTTTTGCAGGAGCTCATCCTGCCCAAGACCGGAAAGCCTATCATCATCTTTTCTGGAAGTCACGATACTGCCATTGAACATATTGCGAATCAGCTTACCAAGCATGTTTCCATTCTGACTCTGCCGGTAGGTTCGCTGGATGGGCTTGTCAATCTGCGGCAGGGGCTCTGCCATGTCGCAGGGTCACACCTGCTTGACCAGGGCGGCGAATACAACACGCCTTTTGTTCGCCACCTATTCCCCGATCGACCGGTTGAACTGGTAACGTTGGCTTATCGTACCCAAGGCCTGATTGTTAAGGCTGGGAACCCAAAAGGCATAACATCCCTGGCGGATCTTGCTCGACAGGATGTTAGTTTCATCAACCGTAATCCAGGGTCTGGAACACGTCTTTGGTTGGAGAAAGAACTTACCACTATTCATCTTCCATTTGATTTAATTCTTGGCTACCAAAAATTTGTCAGCACTCACAGTGATTCAGCCCGAGCCGTTCAATCCGGCGTTGCTGATGCTGCGATAGGGATCCAAGCTGCAGCCTGGGAAGCCCAGCTCGATTTTATTCCCCTTTTCGAAGAACGTTATGATCTGGTCTTCCAGAATGAACAGACCCAGCTGGTTGGACCTCTTATCGACCATTTGCAAACAGCCTCTTTCCGCAGAGAATTAAACTCGCTGACGGGTTACAACACTACCCACAGCGGGGAGCAAATCCCAATTTAGGAGCAATACTAATGAAACTGAGTGCCCGCAATATCCTTAAAGGAAAAATCGTCAAGATCGTCAAGGGAGCTGTCAACTCTGAGGTTACCCTTGAATTACCTGGTGGAACCTGCCTGGTTTCCATTATCACCAACGCATCGGTTGATAGCCTGGAGCTTAAGGAAGGTGGCCAGGCGTATGCGGTCATCAAGGCTTCCAACATTATGGTCGGTGTAGATTAGCGATGAAATTGCGCAGCATTTTGACATCTTTTATCTGCTTGGCGCTCTTCGCATGCGCCAGTAATCAAACAAGTATGCCAGAAGCACAGCCAGCTGCCCCCAAAACGCCACTGGCGCTTCAGCCCACCCCGGTTTCGACGGCTCTGTTCCAGATTATTTTAGCGGATGGATCCAGTAAGGGTTTTAGCTGGGATGATCTGAAAAAATTGCCCCTTGCAAACATCACTGTTGATGGCAAGGTTGAGGAAGGTCCCAAACTCAGCGATGTATTAAAAGCCGCTGGGGTGACGGATTTTAGCGAAATTAGCCTGAACGGTAGTGCAAGCCCGGCGACCCTGACCAGGGCCCAGGTAGACGACAACTCCATCCTTGATTTTAATAATCATGGGACGGTCAAGCTTGCCAGTACCTATATTCCAAAACTGGACTGGACCAAGGATGTCAGCGAGATCAGGGTTAAATAATGCGTTATTTAATTGGGATTGACGATACTGATAATCTCGAAAGCCGTGGCACCGGGCACCGTGCGCGCCAACTGGCGGATACTCTGTTTCAAAAGAATCTTGCCCAACCGCTCGGGATCACGCGCCACCAATTATTGGTCTCGCCTGAAATTCCTTACACGTCGCATAATAGTTCTGCCTGCCTACATTTGGAGGCCAGCCCGGAAAAAGAGAACGAAATTTGGGAGGCGTGCTGTAGTTTCTTGCTTGCTGAAAGCGCACCAGGTTCAGATGCCGGGCTGTGTGTGGCCCAATGGGCAGCCGTGTCGGCTGAGGTGTGCGCATTTGGGATGCGCGCAAAACAAGTAGTTTTGACCCAGCCAGAAGCCGAGCAAATTGCCTTGAGTAACGGCATTCGTTTGCAAGGGTTGACGGGGACGCACGGCGGAATTATTGGTGCGTTGGCTGGAGTTGGCCTGCACTGTGCTGGCAATGATGGAAGGTTTTTATGGCTGCCGGGCATGCGTGATCTGTCCGGGCGGCTGGTCGTCGCTGAAATTTGCGCTCGAGGCAGCATCGATGGTGTGCGGCCCTTGGCTGGCGTGAATTTATCTTCTGAAACCCTGGTGGACGTGGGAGAGTGGGTCCGTCCTATCTTGCATGGTGGCCAGGCCATCCTATATGTGGAGGAGCAAAACAATGAATGGCACATTCTATCAAAGGAAAATATCAAAAGCCTTTCCAATTGAAGGCACGCTGACATGGTGGGAAGCTCTGCTACTGCTAAGCACCGGTGCGTTGGCAGTTGTTCTGCACCAGAGTTTCCGCTTAGCACTCGGGCTGCCCGGATATCACGGCATCGAGTGGATGGCGCTGCTGATCATGGGACGCTCATTTTCGCGCTTTAAGGGCGCGGGCTCCCTGGCAAGCCTGGGCGCAGCCGGTATGTCGATCTTGCCTATTTGGGGCGCTCAACATGATCCTTTCATCTGGTTGATCTATTTCCTGCCAGGACCAATCATGGATCTTGCCTTCAAGTACTTGCCGCGTTATGCCAGTAAACTCTGGTTCCTGGCCATTTTGGGTGGGTTGGCGCATATCACCAAGCCGATTATCAGATTGATCATCACCCTGCTTTCTGGTTGGTCCTTTGGAACTTTCCGTTATGGGGTAGTTTATCCTATCTCCAGCCACTTGCTTTACGGCATGATCGGTGGGTTGCTTGGCGCCTTAGTTGTGCTTGGTATTCAGCGTATATCACCAAAACCCAAACAATGATTTTTGAGGAGAGAAGCATGAAAATATCCACCCGCAATGTGTTGTTCAGTTTATTCCTGATCTTGATTGTTGGACTTTCTGCGTGTGCGCCGGCAGCCACTCCGGAACCGACCGCCGCCCCGACCGCCGCCCCGACTGTGCCTCCAACTGTTGCGCCGACAGCAGTACCAGCCACATCTGCACCTGCTGCACTGGCCAATCCGAATTTGATCCTGGCCACCACTACATCCACACAGGACTCTGGTTTGCTTGATGTTCTGGTGCCCATGTTTGAAAAACAATCTGGTTACAAGGTAAAGACTGTGGCCGTTGGCTCAGGTGCCGCCATCCAGATGGGGCAGGAAGGCAACGCCGACGTCCTGTTGGTCCATTCTCCTGCCGCAGAAAAACTGTTCATGACCGATGGCTGGGGCAAGGATCGCGCCCTGATCATGCATAATGATTTTATCCTGGTCGGCCCGGCCGCTGATCCGGCTCAGATTAAGGGTCTTGGCCCCAAAGATGCATTCGTGGCGATTGCTAAGGCTGGTGATGCTGACCCGACAAAGGTGCTGTTCTTTGCCCGCGCCGATAAATCTGGCACAAGCACAAAAGAACTCGATTTCTGGAAAAAAGCCAGTCTGGACCCGGCGGGTACGAAACCAGCCTGGTATGTTGAAACCGGCCAGGGAATGGGCGCTACGCTGATAATTGTATCTGAAAAGGGTGGTTATACCCTGACTGACCGCGCCACATTCCTGGCTAACAAATCGAAGCTTCAGCTTGAGATCCTGTTAGAAGGCAATAATGCTATGCTTAATATTTATCATGTCATCACGGTTGACCCCGCTAAATGGCCCAAGGTCAACTATGATGGTGCCACGGCTTTCCTGAAATTCATGACTGACCCGGCTACCCAGGAAGTGATCAGCAAGTTTGGCCTGGATAAATACGGTCAGGCCCTGTTCTTCCCGGATGCTACCAAGACAGATGCAGACTTGGGATTGAAGTAACGATGTAAAATAGGTGGCATTCCTCTTGTTTGCCATTTGGCTTTCGTTGTCCCGTATTACGGTGGGCGAGGATAATCCCAATAAGGAATTTACCTCGCCCTTTTTCTTGTCTGGTTTTTTGATGGCTGGTGCATAGCCTATCTGTCAGTTGTTTATTGAGTTTGGTCTCGGATAGCCGGGACCAATTGAGCTTTCCTGGGCATTTTAGAAGATTATGCTTTCTTTCTTTCAGACTTTGCTTAACGATCCGGATGTTTGGGAAGTAACCCTGCTTTCTCTGAAAGTATCAGGGATTGCAACCCTGATCAGTGTGCTGATCGGTCTTCCTTTTGGTACCCTACTGGCGCTGTCAAAATTTAGTGGGCGTTCGTTTGTTTTGACTATCGTTAATACTGGCATGGCCCTTCCGCCTGTTGTGGTTGGCTTGGCGGTAGCCATGCTACTCTGGCGTTCCGGACCGCTTGGGGACCTCAGGCTTATTTACAGCCCAACCGCCATCGTTATTGCCCAGACGATCATTGCCGCGCCGGTTGTGACCGGTCTGACAGCCGCCGCATTACAGCAGCTGGACACCCGTCTGCAGTTGCAACTGTTTGGATTGGGAGCTTCGATCCCACAAATGATTGTTACGCTCTGGTGGGAAGCGCGTTTGCCCTTGATCGCCGCATTGATGGCTGGTTTTGGCTCGGTCATTTCAGAAGTAGGTGCATCCATGATGGTTGGTGGCAATATCAAGGGTCAGACGCGGGTGCTGACGACCGCCATTGTGCTCGAAACCAATAAAGGTGAGTTTGAGCGCGCCATCATTCTGGGCGGATTTTTGTTACTGATCACTCTTTTGATTAATTATGCGTTGACCTGGATCCAGCAGCGCGGAGCAAAGCAGCGGTGAGCGCCTTGCTGGAGATCCGTGATCTATCGGTTTGTCGTGATAAGCGCCTGGTCCTGGACATCAAAGCCCTGACCGTTGAAAAAGGTGAAGTATTGGCAATTGTCGGGCCGAATGGCACAGGCAAAAGCAGCTTGCTGTTAACGTTGGCACGTCTTTTGCAGCCGCATGCAGGCGCTCTGTTATGGAATGGCACTCCAATTAAGGACCAGAGTGTTTTGGATTATCGCCGGCGGATTGCGCTGGTATTGCAGGAGCCGCTTCTCTTGGATATGTCTGTATTTGAGAATGTGGCGATTGGGTTGCGTTATCGCGGTGTTCCGCAAGCGCAGATCAATGAAAAAGTAAATCGTTGGCTACAGCGGGTGGGTATTGAATCATTGCGCGGGCGTGCAGGCTCAAAACTCTCGGGTGGCGAGGCTCAACGGGTTAGCCTGGCGCGTGCTTTTGTGCTAAATCCTGAATTACTTTTACTTGATGAACCTTTTAGCGCACTCGATGCTCCTACGCGTTTGCATCTATTGGATGATCTAAAGGCAATTCTTGCGGAAACTGCTACGACGACCATTATCATTACCCATGATTTGAAGGAAGCTGCCCGACTTGCCACGCGTGTGGCAGTGATGCTGGATGGGAAAATTGCGCAACTAGGTGCGCCTCAGCAAGTCTTTGCCAATCCTATTAATCTTGCGGTAGCCAGTTTCCTGGGAATGTGAATGTAAGGACGCCTATTAACTAGCAGATCCCGCGAATATTCGCGGGATCTGCTAGTTAAGCCAGATGGGTTGATCTGTTTTTTTACCAAGAATGGTTGGAAAGATGCGCCTTCTTATTGAGGTTCGTGGTTCGGGTTTGTTCCGCACCATACACAAGTTGGCTTGTCGAACATGTTGCACTCTTTTGCATTTGAACACCGCCGGGCAATTACACGCGGCGCATCCGGTAGAAAATCGATCGGGTAAATTAATTCGGTTTCAAAAGTCACTTCGTGACCGACGTGGTCACAATAATGAATTTTGGTGACTTCCCATTTTTTCTCTGCCATGTGACACCTCCAATTTACAAGATTAGTTTACGATAAGATGGATGAGTTTGCCAGTGACAGGCGTCATAAAAGCCTGTGACAAAGTATCTGATTTCGGACGACAAATGTCCTTTTCATCTAAATAAATCGGCTTGCAGTAGGTTTTCTAATGAGATGTTCTCGCAATATATTTCCAAACTTGCCAATTTTGTTTACAGGTTTTCTCAATTGAAAAAAATAAATTTAGTAAAACCTACACAATCTTGGGTCAGATTTGTATTATGCTTTATATATGCCTTTACAGCTCAACAGCAGCAGACCAGATCTTCAGCGCATCAATCGGAATATTTGGTTCCTTGGGAGTATGCTGGTTGTTGCTGGGATGTATGTTGGCTGGATATCCTGGGTGGGTCATCTGACAGGCTCAGGTCGTCTGGATGGTACCCTTGGTATTTTGATTGGATTATATATTTGTTCGCATCCGGCCGCGAATATGCTGGATATGCTCCTATTTATGAAGCCAGATATCCGCGAAAGCCTGGTTGCATCCGCATCTGGCCGGTTTTGGCTGTTTCTAAATCTGCTGGCTTTCTTTGCTGCCTGGGCTGTAATTTTTACAGGCGTTTTGCGTTTTATCGCGCGTTCCATGTAAGCAGAGAGCTATGGTCTACCAACATGGTGGATAAATTTCATCGATTGTCGATGTTGTTGTAAGATCATTTTACTATTGACGTTTTTCCAGGCGGTATATTGCGCCGTTATAATCAGCAATGTAGAGTTCTCCGGTTTCATCAATCCCAAATGTGCTGATCTTAAAACCTGACTGGAACAATAACATTGGCAGGGCGCCTTGGGGCGGACTGGGTAGCCCCCAGATTGCGCCGGAGCAGTAGTCACCATATAGGTAGACACCTTCCCATGCAGGCAGGGCTGCACCGCGATAAACATAGCCTCCGCTGACCGAGCATTCTGAGCCATGCGGATACTCTGCGACTGGAGCGGTATATTCCGGTTGGTTGCTACCTCTGAATGGGTGTGATGATTCCATTTTATTCCAGCCAAAATTTATGCCACCCGGCGTTCCGGCAGGAATAAAGTCGATTTCCTCCCATAAATTTTGCCCCACATCGCCAATCCAAAGATCCCCAGTCAGACGGTCAAACGAAAAGCGCCAGGGGTTACGCAATCCCGTGGCCCAGATTTCCTTGTACAGCTCAGCGCTGCTGGCATACGGGTTGTCGTTGGGGATGGCATATGGCTCACCTTGATCAACATCAAGGCGTAGAAGCTTGCCCAGTAGTGTATTCCTGGATTGGGCATTGCCGTACGGGTCGCCAGCAGAGCCGCCATCGCCAAGTCCGATGGTAAGATAACCATCGGGCCCAAAAGCCAGGGCCCCGCCATTGTGATTGGGGAAGGGCTGTTGAATAATCAGCAGGTTTTTTTCAGTGGAAGGGTCGGTGTTATCGCCGTTGGCGGAGAAGCGCGAGATATGCGTATTTCCATTTTGGTCGGTGTAGTTGACGAAAAAATAACCGTTTTGCGAAAAATTGGGGTGAAAAGCCAGTCCGAGCAGCCCTTGCTCTGAGCCGGCACTGCCGACTCGATTAGAGATATCAAGGAAGGGTGTCTCCAGAATTTGTCCGTTTTGCAGGATACGGATAAGCCCGGGTTGTTCCAGAATGAATAATCTTCCGGTACCATCACCTGCGTTCTGGATATCGGTTGGCGCGGTGATAGCGTCGACCACCTGAACCCAGATATAGCCAGATGGATCCGGGATCTGCGCGGGAGCCGTGGTAGAGGGCAGAGTGGGTGTTGTAGTGGCTGTCGAGTCTGTGGTGATGGTTATTTCTGGTGCCGGCGTTTGACTGGCTGCAGGCAAACGAGTTGGAATGACCGCGATTGTTTCGGTTGGCGCCTGCAGGTTTGATTCAATCGCCGGTGTGGATGTCGTTCGCGTGCAAGCAGAAAGTAGTATGGCTAAAAGGCATAATACTTGGACCTGCTGTCGAAGAAACATCAGCGCTCCGATTTTTCAGTAATGTCGGTTGCTTCGCCATCAACGATCTCTTCATCCTGGCTATCGACATTATCGATGACGCTGTTATTGCTACCGGCGAGGTTTTTTGATATTTCCAGCACCACTTCCGGCGGGCAAAGTTCGATGAACATATACTGGGCAAAATATAGGATTGCGACATCGTCAACGGCGTCGATCCCCGGAATACCCATAATCAGATCGAATGGTGAGATCCAATAGATCAAGCCGGCAATTGGGACGAGTTTTACCCATGGGCTGACCCGCGGGTCTGCAATCAGTCTAAAAATAAGTCTTGCGCGCAGAGATAATTCCTGTAAAATTCCGCCCTGGGTAGGGATGATACGCTGTGAAGGTTTTCGGGCCATAGTGTCTCCTTTAAAAACGGCGAAATGGTCATTTTGGTACACCTGCTTTATTTCAGCGAAGAATATATCAAAAATACATAACCTACTTCTTATTCCGGACAACAGGTTTAATTTTTATTGTCTTATTCATTCTAACCCTTAAGGCTCATCACTACAAATGCGCAGCTTCCATTTTGCCCATCCATTCGTGTGATATATCCTGGGATGTGCGCATGTCGGACATGGTTTGATCACCATAGCCAGTGATCATAGAGCGGTACTGGTTGTTTGAAGAAGTCTTGAACTTTCTGTGTAGGTTGATAGGGAACCGGGAAGCCATCCGGGATAATTAAAAGGCAGATACTTTTTTCCTCAGGCGCAGAGCTGGAAAGTGATTTTCTATCGAAAAATCGGGGACAGCCTGCCCCCGATTTTTCGATAGGTATTTTGTCGAGTAAAACTATTTTGACTGTTGTGGCAGTGTTTCCCCGGTTCAAAAATCGCTGTGGATGGCGCCGCTCGGTATCTGCCTGGGGTCGTAAGGTGTGACCTGGTAAACATAATAATTCAACCAGTTGGCATAGAGCAAGTTCGCGTGGCCCCGCCAGCGAACCTGTGGAATACTGGTTGGGTCGTCATTGGGGTAATAATTATCCGGAATATTGATTGGTAGGCCCTTGTTTACGTCACGGTCGTACTCGCCTTTAAGGGTCAATGGATCATATTCAGAGTGGCCGGTGATAAACAAGTGCCGCCCATCTTTTGTGCCAACGATGTAAACGCCAGCCTTATTTGATTCTGCCAAAATCTGCAGTTCGGGCACTTTTTCCAGATCCGCACGCCTGATTTCTGTATGGCGCGAATGCGGTGCCAGGAAAGTATCATCAAAACCGCGCATTAATTTTTCTGTAGGAATGAGTGTTTGATGTTCAAACACGCCAAACATCTTGGCAGGAAGTGGGTATTTGGGAATACCGTAACGGTGATACAAGCCTGCCTGCGCTCCCCAACAGATGTAGAAGGTGGACTCAACGTTTGTCTCTGCCCAATCCATGATGCGCATCAATTCGTGCCAATAATCCACTTCTTCAAATTCAATTTGTTCCACCGGCGCGCCGGTGATGATCAATCCGTCGAATTTCTGGGAGCGCACATCCTCAAAAGTGGCATAATGATTGAGTAGGTGTTCGGCATCGGTGTTTTTGGCCTCATGCGTGGCGGTGTGCAGCAGGGTTACATCTACCTGCAAGGAAGAATTGCCTAAAAGGCGCAGAAGCTGTGTCTCGGTGGCAATTTTTGTCGGCATCAGGTTAAGGATGGCCACGTGCAGAGGCCGGATGTCCTGGTGCTCGGCGCGTTCTTCGCCCATGATAAATACATTTTCTGATTCCAGGATGGCTCGGGCGGGCAGGGTATTCGGAATTTTTACTGGCATGGCACTTTCCTTTCATTCCAAGTGCAAACTGGTAGATAGCGATCTACCGGTTTGCAGGTTTGTTTTTTATGCTTCCAGCGCCTGGCCTAGATCCCAAAGGATGTCTTCGATATCTTCGATGCCAATGCTCAGGCGGATAAAATCGGGGCTGACACCGGCCGATATCTGTTCAGTTTCGCTTAATTGGCTGTGCGTGGTTGTGGCAGGGTGAATGGCCAGTGATTTGGCATCACCTACGTTGGCCAGGTGGCTGAAGAGCTGCAAGCTTTCGATAAATTTCTTGCCGGCCTGCGCGCCACCCTTAATACCAAAGCCCAGAATTGAGCCGGAGCCTTTGGGAAGATATTTTTTGGCACGATTGTAATCTGGGTGGCTTTTTAGGCCAGGATATTTGACCCAGCTGACCCTGGGGTGATTTTCCAGGTATTCTGCCACGGCCTGGGCATTTTGGACATGGCGTTCAACGCGTAAGCTGAGTGTTTCAACGCCCTGGATGGTCTGCCAGCTGTTGAAGGGAGATTGGCATGCGCCAATGTCGCGCAAGACTTGCACGCGGGCTTTGATGATGAAAGGAGGCAATCCGGCCCCAAGCAGGCTGGCATATACCAATCCATGATAAGAAGGGTCTGGTTCGGTGAAGTTGGGAAAGCGACCGCTGGTCCAATCGAAGTTGCCACCATCCACGATCATGCCGCCGATGCTGGTGCCGTGACCGCCAATGAATTTGGTGGTGCTGTGGGTGATGACATTGGCGCCCCATTCAAATGGGCGGAAAAGGTAAGGAGTGGCGAATGTATTATCGATCATCAATACAATCTTGTGCTTTTGGGCAATGGCTGCCACTTCTTCAAATGGGAATACCGAAATATCCGGGTTGCCGAGTGTCTCGCCATACAAGACCTTGGTGTTGGATCGAATAGCCTTCTCGAAATTTTGTGGATCGCCCGGGTCAACAAAAGTGACATCGATGCCCAACCTGCGCAGCGTGTAATTGAACTGGTTGTATGTGCCGCCGTATAAACGGCTGCTGCTGACAATGTGGTCACCTGCTTCGCACAAGGTGAAGATGGCCTGCGCCTGAGCGGCATGCCCGGAAGACGCAGCCAGTGCGCCCACGCCACCTTCGAGATCGGAGATGCGCTGCTCCAGTACATCGGTGGTCGGATTCATCAAACGGGTATAAATGTTCCCCAGTTCTTTGAGGGCAAACAAATTTGCCGCATGTTCCGTGTTTTTAAACTGGTAGCTGGTGGTCTGGTATAGGGGTACTGCACGGCTGCCAGTAACAGGGTCAGGGCTATAACCAGAATGCAGCTGGCGAGTTGCAAAACCGTACTTTCGAGATTGAGCAGTCATGAAAATATTCTCCTGGTGTTGATTCTCGTATTGGTTTGCCTTACCCAGAAAAAAAATATACTTCTTCTGAATGGAATAAGAAGAAGTATACGCACATTACCATCCTCTCATCTTCCAGATCGTACTGCCGGAATTGGCACCTTGACTCATGGGAATGGTCAGGTTGTCGAGGCTTCGTAGGGCCGGTCCCTCCGCCTCTCTGGATAAGAGCTAATATTGAATTGTTAATTTTGGTTTATATCACCGACAATTTAGAGTGTCAAGGGTGAATTAGCATGATACCTCTGTAATTTTCTTGTTACGGGCGTCCCTAATTTGCATTGACTTGTCGCAATAGCGAAGTTTCGAGCAAGCAGTTCCTTGTTCTTAATATGAGCATCAGTATCCATTCCATATTTTGGTGGAATTTGGCCTTATTCCACGATTGCTGGGATGCGCTCCAGGCCGATGGCTTCAGCAGCACGCAGGCGGTAGAGACCATCTGATAGAACATAGCCTTCGCGGGTGCGGCGCAGCTGTACAGGTGGATTGATACCCATCAGCCTAGCGCGTTCGATGGCTTTTTGCAGTTTAGTGGAGTCTAAACTGATGCTCTGGTGATACCCGGTCAGGCGAATGCGGTGAATGGGCACCTCGATAACTTCGGGATATCCAATTTGGGCCTTCGGGCTTTGGGTTTGAGCTTGAGCAAGGACGATTCTCAGTTGATACCCGGTCTGCTGCTCGAATGCTTCGGATAGATCGGCCAGAAGTTCAACTGGTGATGCTGTTGCCAGGCTTACGCTGACCTCGGTCTTTTCCGGGTAAATGCCCGGACCTTTACTGATGATCAGGCCAGCTTTGGCGAGCAGAGTGCGGGCGGTGTCCAGGATCGCGCCTTGATTAGGCTGAGGATTAATATTCAATGACCAGCCAGTTTGAGTTTCAAGCTCGGTGATTTTAGATTGGTAACGCTCAGCAACTTGCCTGGAAATGAATGACAGCACAATTTCATCACCTTTCAAGCTTGACCTGTAAAGGGTGCTGCCTTCCAGGGTAGATTTAATCAAGCCATAGGCGGCGTTGATTTCCAGGCGTTGACCTTCATGCGGGAGAAAAATTGGCACAGCCACGCTTTGCGATAATTCGTTAATGTTTAATTCCCAGCCGCTGGTGTGGGCGAAACGGTTACAGATTTCAGCAATCACAAAGTCATTGGAAGCCTGGCGCGTAACAGTCACGACCACACTTTTTTGTTCACGATGGATGGCTGGGCCCTTGATAATTTGTATTTCGTCTGGTAACACCTCGCGCGCCAGGGCATTTAGAGCTGCCTGGTTGGTTTCGGCAGTTACTTCCACGTGCCAGCCGGTAATTTGCTCCAATGTAGTGATCAATTCAACATATTCTTGGCGGGCGGCATCAGGAAAATCGAAGGTCAGGGTCAGGATGTGATCAGCCAGCCTGTAACCGCTCTTGCGCATCCGTGCTGCTATTGGAAAATGCCCATTGGCGGTGCTCAAAGCCTGGTTAGGCTCCATGACGGCTGCGATAGTTGAATGAGGCAGAAAGTGGGTTAATTCAGCTGGAGTAGGGGCAGTATCTCCCATGACAGCAAGCACTGCTTCCGGGTAGATTGCCTGTTCCAGTCCGGGGGCGATTTCCATCCAGAGATGGTCGCTTTCCACAGCAAGGCAAAGTGCAGGAGCGATTGATTCTCCCTTGAACACGATCCATTTGCCAGCCGCGCCGGTAAATTCGACCATTTTCTCGCGCCGTTGTTGGTTCTGTTCACGCTGGCGCGTACGTGGGTCGAGTGTTTCAGGCTTGATAAAACGAGCCCGATTTTCAAATTTTAGTTCGAATGACTGTCCAGCCTGAGGCAGATGAACGATACGCTGGCGATCGCTGAGAGCCTTCTCCAGGCTGGTTCGGGCATTGAAATCACCGTGGACCAGGAAGACATGCTCGGGGTTGAGCGTTTCGGTCAGGCTGATTATTTGCGATTCATCGGCATGTGCGGAAAGTGAGTAGGTGGCGATTCTACATTGCACGTCGACCTTTTCGGCCCCGAGACGGATGGAGCCTGAGCCGCGCTCTCCAAGTTTCTGAAGGCGGCGTCCGGGCGATTCTTCATCCTGGTAGCCAGTCAGCAGGATGGCATGTTCTGGTTTGCCAGCCAGCGCGCGGGCGTAACTAAGCGAAGGCCCACCCGCCAGCATGCCCGAACTTGAGACGATTACAACTGGGCCAGGGTTCCATAGAATAGCATTGCGCTGGTCTGCAGAAGCCACCGGGCGAATGTTGTTATTGAAAAACTGTGCTCCACGCTCCTGCAAAGGTAAGGGCAAGGCATCGCCAAACGACTGGTAGGCCTGGCAAATGGCTCGTACCATGCCATCAGCCCAGACAGGGACAGTTGGAAGTTCGCCGCGGCGCTGGTATTCAGCCAGGATGAGCAGGATTTCTTGGGCGCGGCCCAGACCAAAAGCAGGAATAAGCACTTTTCCACCTGCCGTAGTAACCTGGGCGACAGTTTCGATTAGCTTGCGTTCTTGGACGGCGCGGTTTGCGTGCAGGCGCCCACCATAGGTGCTTTCGACAATAAAAGCATCCGGGCGGAAGGCCGGCGGGCGGGCGCCATCCACCGTGCGCTGGGGTGAAATGGAAAAATCTCCGCTGATCAGCAGGTTGCCTTCAGGGCTTTCCAGTCCGAGCATGGCTGCTCCGGCGATGTGCCCGGCGGGAAAAAACGTAACAGCCAGAGCATCTGCCAATGCCAGACGAGTCTTGAATGCCACGGGAACCATGGCTGCCATCAGGCGTTGGATGGCGACCTCATCATAAAGCGGGAGCTCTCCTTCTTCATCCAGCCGACTTTGCATGATTCGGCGCGAATCCTGGTGCAGCACACGCGTAAGTGCAATCGTCGGTGCCGTGGCGTAGACAGGCACGTCCGGGAAACGTTCCATTACCAGCTCCAGCGCGCCAGTGTGGTCAGTATGGGCATGGGTAACCAGCACAGCATCTAGTTTTCCCGTGCCGTTTTCAAGCTGGCTCAGGTCAGGAAGCTGGTCAGCAGCCAGACCGCCGTTTGCTTTTGGAGAAGGGCGAATGCCACAGTCTACCAGTATGCGCCGCCCTGCGGTTTCAACCAGGGTTCCGCTTGCGCCGACTTCGTCCGCACCGCCGAGAAATGTTATTTTCATGATCTACCTTTACTTCTTATTCGAAGCACTCCAAAGCTCGATAAGGCGTGTGAACTGGCCTTTCCTAAAGATGGCTTGCTTCTGCGTTGATGGTTTATCTACCTATATTCGCTGGTGACCCTAATTTTGGACTAATGTATCGCCAAAATAGTTTGTAAAATAGGGCCAGCCGTTCTCCAAACTAAAAAATCTTTTCGATAGGTAGGCTCAGATAGGATATTTTTGTCTTGGCGCGCTTATTTTACCTGGGAATTTCGCTAATCTGGAATAGATGCCTATAATTGCGCCGAAATTTTATTTTATAAGAAAAAAGTGGTTCTATCCTTAAAATTTTATAAATTTATTTTAATTGCGTCGACATTTTCGGGATCGAAACCGGCCGGCCAGATTGTTTTGTTATCATATTTTGATCCATCGAGGTCAGCCCCCACCAGGTTGGCATCGGTCATGTCAGCTCCGCTCAAGTTGGCACCCGATAACTTGGCCTGGAAAAACTCTGCTTCGCGTAGATCAGCCTTGCTCAGGTTTGCGCCGGTTAAATCCGCTCCTTCCAAATAGGCCACACGCAGGTTGGCTCCACTCAGGTTTGCGCCGCGCAAGTTTATACCAGTCAGATCAGCCTCACCCAAATCAGCATTTTCAAGCCAAAGTGGGCCAGGTTGCTTGAGTAAATCAGTAAGTTCAGCATCAGTAAATTGCATGGGTCACATTCTCTAGCTTTCTATTAGCGGTGGGATGGTAGATGTTAATTTACCAAATACAGCCTGCGGTGAGCATGTTTGAGCTTCCCCCTGATGTATTGTTGCATCGCATAACTACTTTTATCAATTGATGGCTAAAGCGCGGTCTGGTTTTGATGTTGGTTTGGTGCAGATTGAGACTCAGTGATCAAGTATTTTGGACAGGTCGTGTTGTAAGACAAAATAGTTTCGGCGCTCCCCTGCCAAATTCGATTCGCTGATGAATTCAGAAATAATGTAATCATTTTCAAAACAGGTTTCAAACACTGAGCGCGTACATTCGATCCAGGCCAGGGCGTTACTTAGCGAAATAGTTTTGATGGATTGAAAGTTTGCAGGGACTTCGAGTAACAGTATTGGAGCGTCAATTGCCAGGTTGATTTTACCTGGCAGACGTATACCGTTTTCTAGCACAGTTCTGTTGATAAACTTCGCACTAGCATGTACTAGATCTGCCAGGCGAATTTGGCCTGATTTCTGTGTTAGGCGTTGGATAACTCGTGGACTGTCTAGCCACCATTCAACTTCGAAACGGTCGGAAGGTAGACCGTGGTTCAGTCCATCAGTCATCTCTCCATAAGCATTGGGGTAATAGTGCCGGCAAATAACCCCAAGTTTCCCAAAGTTCAAAGATGCGTTGACACCTTCGAGTGGATTGACAGTCCATGTGATCAAGTTCAGACCCTGACCAAGAACAATTTCACGTTGGAAATTCTTGAGTGCTTCACCAATCCCGGCTGTGCGATAGCTTGGAATGACTCCCATCATGTGAGAACAATGCTTCCATGGCTGGTCAGGTTTGCGTCCTGGAAAACCAAATAAGACGCCAACCATTTCATTGGCAGGATTAAAGGCGCCCAAAGTCAACCCGCCGTTTTTTTGTGCGATGATCAACACATCTTTCGGGACGATTTCAGTGTAGTCTGTGATATCCCAGATATCGCGCTGAATGATTTCAGCGCGACGGAATTCATCGAAAGTGCTCAGGATGCGAATGGTAAAAATAAATTTATTCGGGCCAGAAGTTGACTCGTCTGAAGGATCTGGTTTCATCACTGCCATTATCAAATTAAAGTATTTTGCTCAAGAAGGCTTTGGTGCGGTCTTCCTGAGGGCTATTGAAAAAAACATCTGGCGTACCTTCTTCAACAATGCGTCCCTGATCCATAAAAACGATGCGATTTGCGGCAGCCCGAGCAAACCCCATTTCATGCGAGACTACCACCATTGTCATGCCTTCTTTTGCGAGTGCCACCATTACATCCAGTACTTCTTTGATCATTTCTGGGTCGAGTGCTGAAGTGGGTTCATCAAAAAGCATGATCTTGGGGTTCATCGCCAGGGCGCGGGCGATAGCCACGCGTTGCTGTTGTCCACCAGAAAGTTGCCCTGGATAGGAATCGGCTTTTTCTGGGATGCCCACACGTTTTAGCTGCTGACGAGCGATTTGTTCGGCTTCATCCCGTTTGCGTCCTCGAACAATGCGCTGTGCCAGCATGATATTATCAAGCACTGTTAGATGGGGGAATAGGTTGAATTGCTGAAATACCATGCCAACTTCTGCGCGGACTGCATTGATATTTGTGCGCTTATGCATGACGGGGATCCCATCCACAATGATGTGCCCGCTATCAGGGTTTTCAAGCACATTGATGCAGCGTAAAAGGGTTGATTTGCCAGAACCGCTAGGACCAATGATCACCAATACCTCACCACGTTTAACTGTGGTGCTGACTCCTTGCAAGGCCCTGGTGTTGCCAAATGATTTGACTACATTGTCTATTTGAATAATTACATTTTGGTCTATGTTAGCGTCCACGGCCGGATTTCCTTTCGATAAATTTTACGAGCATTGACAATGAGATTGTCATGCTCAAGTATAAAAAAGCCATGGTGTTATACGCTTCAAACGAGCTGAATGATCTGGCTCGGTAGAGTTTGCCCAACTGCGTAATATCACGTACAGCCAGTACGGAGATCAGAGAAGAATCTTTCAAAATGGCGATGAAATCATTTCCCAGTGGCGGTAATACGCGGCGAAAAGCCTGGGGCAGAATGACGTAGCGCATAGCTTGAACGTAATTCATGCCCAGAGAACGGGCGGCTTCCATTTGACCACGTTCAATGGATTGAATACCTGCGCGAAAAACTTCTGCTTCAAAAGCTGCATAGCCCATGGCCAAGCCAGCTATAGCACGCCCACTCATGTCAACTTGCTGAATATTCACTTCTTGCAGTGCATTGCCCAGGCCAGCCAGAGGCGGGAAAGCAACCATCCAGCTCCCCAGCCCATTTATAATTTGTAATCCGAGTGGAACAACCACGAAGGCACCATAAAGAATGATCACCAGCATCGGAATGCCACGCATCAATTCAACATAGAGTGTGGCGAAATTATAATAGATAACATTTTTGGAGACACGACCCAATCCGAGGAACAAACCTCCAACAATGGCCATGCAATATGCGGTCAGTGTAACCCGAATTGTGGTCACGATGCCTTCGCTGATGAAGTTGAAAGCATCTTGGTACACCGGAGTTGTGAGAATGCTTATAACAATTAGGACGGCGGCCAGTGCAATCGTCAAAGCCCACCAGGGCCACTTCGCAAGATTGCCAGCTGCCGGAAACAATCGTCCCTCTCCTACTTTTTCGGTTGAGGTAGTCAATGTTTGCCTCCTATCAGATGGGGCTTGCGGTCAATTTGTTTGACCGCAAGCCCCTGTAATTCGGTAAATAACCCAACACTAGTTGGAGGGGACGTAATCCACGAACCACTTCTGGTACAACTTGTCGAGGTCGCCACTGGCCTTCATGGCAGCCAGCGCAGCGTTAACAGGAGCAACAAGGTCACTGCCCTGCTTGTAGACAAAGCCCAGGTCTTCGCTGGTCAAGAGTTCATCAAGAAACTTGAGCTTGCCTTTATTGGCCGCCATGAAGCCAAGCGCAGCGGGTTGGTCGATCACCACGCCGTCAACGTCCTTGCTCATTAGCGCCAGTACAGATGCGTCGAAAGTATCGAAAGATTTAACGCGGGTTTCTCCAATAATTTCGATGGCTTTCTTTTCATTGGTTGTGCCCAACTGTGAAGCAAGTGTAGTATCAGGCAATGCAGCAAGTGATTTTGAATCGGTGAAGCGTGCTTCGTCAGCACGTACCAGTACTACCTGGCCATAATGCATATATGAAGTTGAGAACGCGACTTTTAGTTTGCGTTCTTCTGTCATTGTAACGCCATCAGCAACAACATCATACTGGCCAGCGGCAGCTGCCTCGAAAATTCCATCCCAGGCCGCTTCGGTCATGACTGGCTGGCAGTTAAGTAATTTGCAGATTTGTTGCCAGGCATCATAATCCCAGCCAGTCCCCTTGTTGGTTGCTTTGTCTATGAAGTTGAAAGGCGGGTAGGCATTTTCAACTGCGACAATTACTTTTCTCCCACCCAGGTCTGGCAGGGCACTGGCAGCCGGGGCAACCGGTGCTGCTGGTGCTGGTGTTGCTGCCGGCGCGCAGGCAACAGCCAGGAATGCCAGTACTAACATTCCACTTATGATTCGTAAAGCTTTCATGAAATCGTTTCTCCTTTTGACGTAATACAAAGATTTGTTTGGCGTTCAAAATTATACATGAGAAAATTAAAAACACTGTAGGAACTTACGTAATTACTGGGTAATATCACCTGAAAAATGCAAATATCATGATTAATGAGTTGGAATCGGCAATGATGAAAACGTAAAACTTCGGATAATGGAAATATCAGTGTTCGGGAAGCTGAGAGAAGATTGCTTTTACCTGTCAGATTGGTCAGGCTGCTAATTTTTTATCATGAACTTGTCTGCAAGGATATGCGTAACATTCCCAATAATTCGTGGCGCAGCTCGATAAAAGGCTGGTTTGATTCCACTTTGGTGGTTTGCAGCCAGGGGTTATCGATCTGAATTTCTGATCTGATCTTTCCGGGGTGAGCGCTCATTGCATAGATCCGGTTAAAAAGTAAAATGATTTTACGGCAGCCGGGGTGATAGAAAGCACCGTGATCTGGTTTTTCTGATATACATTTAAAAGTAATTCTTGCATTTGTGTTTGTGCATCCAGAGTGCCAATTGGCTCATCAAGCAATAACATGCTTGGTATGATACAAGTATGGATCGAAAAATATAGTTGTCGGCGCTGGAGTTGATCCAGACCGAAGTAGATCTCAAATACCGGGAGAAGTATGCGAGTCTCTGGCGAAACTAACGAATATTCTCATTTATTAGCACGGTTTTCCGTGATTTCAGAAAGGATGAATTAAATGAAAAGTGAACAATTGATTTCAATGCGCAGCCTCGGAAGAACCAATATTATGGTTACCCCGATTGGATTGGGAATGATGGAATTTTCCGGTGGTGGCAAAGGAATGCTTGGACCAGCTTTCCCGGTGATTGGCCAGGATGAAAAGAATGCAACAGTTAGGGCAGCTCTGGATGGCGGGATCAACTGGTTCGATACGGCTGAATTATACGGGGGTGGTGTCTCAGAAGCATCGCTCTCTGCGGCTTTAAAAGCAGCAAACAAGCTGGATGCCGATGTTGTGGTGGCGACAAAATGGTGGCCACTTTTCCGAACTGCTCGCAATATCCCGCTCACAATTCAGGAGCGCATTCGCTTTTTGGATGGGTATACGATCAGCAATTACATGGTCCATCAGCCTTTTGGATTATCTTCACCAGAAGCGGAAATGGAAGCGATGGCAGATCTGGTCGAAGCGGGCAAGATCCTTTCGGCTGGGGTAAGTAATTTTAACCCGGAACAGATGCGCCGGGCCTATAAGACCTTGCAAAAGCGTGGGCTGCCCCTGGCCGTGAACCAGGTTCGATACAGCCTGTTGAATCGTTCGATTGAAACGAATGGGGTTCTGGATACCGCCAAGGAATTAGGGATCACGATCATTGCTTACACCCCGCTGGCTTCTGGCTTGCTAACCGGAAAATATCATAAAAATCCGGAACTGCTGCAGAAGAAATCCTTTCTCTGGCGTGGTAGGTTGCAACGCGGGGTTGAAAAGAGCCGATCACTCGTAAATTTGCTGGAAGAAATTGGCAGAAGATACGATGCCACACCTGCACAAGTGGCGCTGAATTGGGTGATCAATTCTCACGGCGAGACTATCGTAACGATTCCTGGTGCAACCAGGGTGCGCCAGGCAGAAGAAAGCGCTGGGGCGATGAAGTTTAAATTGTCGGAGGATGAAATTGCCCAGCTCAATAAATTATCTGGTAGTTTGAGATAATTTGGCTGTTTTTAACAATCTATTCTAGTTTCAATGGCTAACTGGCATAAAAAAATGCCAGTTAGCCATTTTTATAGAGCGATGGCGACTATTTGCCATCCGAGCAATACAAACTGATGTTTGCGGCTGGTCTTATTTAGTGACCATAAATTAGGGTACCTGCCAGGGCTGCCAGAATCAAGATTACGAGAATCGGGACTTTTTTGCTAAGGGCCAGCCCAAGCGTGCAAAGCATAATTATTATTCCGCTCCAATCCACAATTGATGCGCTGGCCAGACTTAGTGAGACTGCCAGTGTCAAACCAACCACCCCCAGCCCCAGGCCGCGAGTGAAATCCTGAACATTGTGTTGGTGCTCAATTTTGTTATAAAAGGAAGCAACAACAAGGATCAGAAGTGGTGGCAAGCTTAGCGCGGCCAGAGCCAGGCCTGCACCCAGCCAGCCGAAAGTTAAATAACCGAGGCTGACGCTCCACAAACCACTTGGGCCTGGGCTGAGATTTCCAACTGCGATGGCCGTTAGAAAATCGGAGGGCGTTGCCCACCCCAAGGCCAATAAATCTTTATTCAAAAAAGGTAGATTGCCAAGGCCGCCAATTGAGAGCAGCGAAGCTTTTAAGAATAGCCAAAAATAAAGCAGCGTATTCACAGGGTGTTCTCTCGCACTTGTTCCATGTCGCTGACCGGAATAATGGCAAGCAATGCAACCGCTGCTATTCCGGAAAGCAATAAGATGATAACGGGAGAGATGCCGGTCATGCTCATGAGCAGTACCGTAACCAGCAAAATGATAACGTGCGCCCCAAGTCGCCAAAAGCCTTCCTTATGGGCGCTTATGAAGATCGATTGTGCCATTTGAACAGACATCGCAAATGACAATCCTATCGCTGCCGGCAGGATACCTTTTACCATTGCCTGGATCCAGGCAATGGTGCGGATGGCAGCAAACCCGGATGTCATCAGGATGGTCAGGACTGCGCTGGGAAGGAGTAGACCGCTGACTGAAGCAATAATGCCCCGCCAACCAGCAAGTCGGTATCCAATCATAACAGTCAGTTTAACCAGGTTAATGCCTGGGGATATTTGAGCCAGGGCCCAGGCGCGTACAAATTCTTCTTCGTTGAGCCAGCCGCGTTTAATAGCAATTTGGTGCACAAGGCTAAACGTAGATGATCCGCCTCCAAAGGATTGAATGCCAATCAGGAACCAATCCATGAAAAGGCTGGCCGGATTTGTTTTTTCAGTTGGGGTATCCAACATTCAGCTCCTATGTTCAGAACAGACCTGGGAATTGTTAGGCTACGGGTACAAATAAAAATTATATCATCCGCCATTCTGGGAAGGAATTGGCATTAGGGCTAATTTTTATTGAGAGATTTTTATCTTTTTGCTAACCGGGATTGGGGTTTTGTTGATATTTGTCCACCGAGATTTGATCAGTAGCTTGGGAATGCCTGTGGTCAGGGTTGGGTTTTGCTCATTTCCGATCCCTGCACGTGGTTTGCCCGTAGTCGGTTGTTTTCCCGCTTTTTGCGTCAACGTAGCTGAGAAAATCTTGATCCGCTGTCTTTTTTACAGGGATTTTCGCAAGCATGATGGACGTTAGATATTACTGACGTAATTTTTAGTCCGGTGATTTTGTATCCTACCCCTGCTTTTGGGGCCTGGTTGGAGCGCCAGTGAAGATTTTGGTATTGGCGATGATGAAATAAGCGGTTCCGGTCTCTTGTTTCTTTGAATAAGTGATAGATTATGAATCAAACCCAAGGCCTAATAAATCCAGGGCGCGCAGCCATAGGTTGCGGTGACCTTGATTGCGATCAGCCTGATCGAGCGAGTATCGGGTCAGGTTGATAATTGGTGAGCGCAGCGGCTCTGGTGGAAATGGCACCGGTTTGGAGCGCACCATTTCCAGCTTTGTGCGGTTGGTGTTTTGCCCGTTTAGTAAATCAAGCATGACCTGGGCGCCAAAGCGGGTTGCGCCAACTCCCAACCCGGTATAGCCTAATGAATAGGCTAATTGACCGGCATGCGTTGTGCCCCAAAAGGCGCTAAAGCGAGAGCAGGTGTCGATGGCACCGCCCCAGGCGTGGGTAAAATGCAGCCCTTCAAGTTGGGGGAATGTCTGGAAAAAATGTTCGGCCAGTCGCCCGAATGATGCCGGGTTGTGTTCAAGCGCTGGCCCAAAGCCGTTGTTCCAGTAATAAATAGCATCATATCCTCCCCACAGGATGCGTCCGTCGGCAGTAGTGCGGTAATAGTGGAATTGATTTGCTGCATCGGAAATACCCTGGCGTCCATGCCAGCCGATCTCATCCCGCTGTGCTGAAGACAAGGGCTCAGTGACAAGAACATAATCATAGACTGGTACTGTGTAATAAGAAAGCCTTTTCAATAGTGGTGGGAACGCATTCGTAGCCAGTGCTACGCAGTTTGCGCGAATCTGAGCATGGGGTGTTTGGACCAGGATCGACTTGCCTTCGCGGTTGATAGCTGTGGCTGGGGTATGTTCGTAAAGTCGGACCCCTCGGTCCAGGCAGGCTTTGCGCAACCCCCAGGCCAGTTTTGCCGGGTTAAGCAGAGCGACATTTGGATTGGAAACCGCCCCAAGATATGTAGGGGAATTTACAAGCGGCAAGACCTGATCGCGTTCAAGCCATGTAATTTTCTCCCCATATGGGCTTGTTTTCGCCGGCATGGCGCGCAGATCTTCCACTTGATAGGGCTCAGTCGCTACTAATAATTCGCCTGAGCGCAGAAAATCACAGTCAATTCCCAGGCTGAGAATAGTCGCTTCAATTTCGGCTAGATTCTGGTAACCCTGCTGGATGATGCTGGCAAGCTCAGCCTGCCAGCGTTGCAGGCCATTTTCAAAGCCATGCGTCAGAGATGCGTCCATGAAACCGCCGTTACGACCGCTTGCGCCTGATGCGGCCTCGCCTGCTTCTACTAACACGATATCGCGAGCCGGATCAGCTTCCCGGGCCAGCAAAGCAGTCCACAATCCGGTAAAACCAGCGCCAATGATCAACAGGTCTGCGGTTGTAGGTTCAGTCAGTGCCGCAGCAGCCTCAGGGCGTGTGGGGTCATCGAGCCAGAAGGGCAGTGGTGATGCGTCTGCCAGAGATTTTAGAGATTGCGGTCGTGGCTGGTTTATAAATGGCATGAGGGGGCTCAATGGTTCTTCAAGGATAGGATCAGGTGAGCGGCGATAGAATTTGTAGCTGTATTTATTGAAGGGGTTAAACCTGGTTAAGTTAGCATGGTGTACATGAAAATCATTGGCAAGCAACCATAAGAAACCAGGTCAGGCTTCTATGAATTGGTTTCTTAGAAAATTTTACGCCAATTCATTGGTTAATTGTATTCCCAAACCGAGAATATAACTTATGAAAACCTGATCTATTTGCGGCTCGCGTTCAATTACAGAAAATAGAGCCAGCGGACTGCAGCGGTTATAAAAGTGCTGGCGCTCAGGTTTTCTCAAGGTAAGTATCCAGGTTGCGCAGAAAGGTCTGCAGGATGATGGTGAGCAGACCGCTCCGGATACGCGCAAAGGCGCTGTCTTAAAGAGTCTGGTTCGACAGAATGATCAATTTGTCAAAAAATCTCCGGTTGTATTTCATTGATCATCATTTCATGGCCACCCTGGCTGTTGATGATAATGGATATCTTACCCGAATGTACCCGATAGACAATACCAGAGCCATCGCTCAACTCGATCATCTCTAAGGCTGCTCGCACGGCACTCTCGCAGTGGTCGATTTGTGGGAGAGGGGCGCCGAAAACAGACATCAAGCCATCACCGATTATCTGGTTAACTACCCCGCCGTGACCAGAGATCGCATCGAACATCAGGGTGTAATAAGCGTTCAACATATCAATGGTTTCTTCAGGCGATTGCGACTCGGCCATGGCCGTAAATGAACGGATGTCGGAAAACATGATCGAGGCTTCCACCCATTTACCGCCCAACGCAAAACCAGAAACTTCCAGGTCATCGGCAACTTCTGATGTGGCAAAGCGACGGATAAGTTCCTTGCGCTGATCACGCAGGCGCTTCTTTTCAAGACTGGAGTTTATGCGCGCTCTGAGCAGCGTGTTGTTAACTGGTTTGGTCAGAAAATCATCTGCGCCCATCTCGATGCATTTGACCACACTTTCGATG
>CAINXK010000233.1 GCA_903854805.1 uncultured Anaerolineae bacterium | reverse complement strand
CTTCAGTTTGTAATCGATGCTGATCCTAGTTTCGTCAAATGGGGTAAAGAACGCCTACCTCGCCTGAATCGCCTGTGGCATTTTTATAGTGGAAAATCTGGGATTGGGCGGGTTGTGCAAACATCTTTTCTTTTCTATGGTGGCATAACTACCCTGCTGCTAACTTATTTTGCCTTACACTTCAATGTATTTGATGGAACCCTGGGACGCTCGCTGGTCGGTAATCTCGCCTACATTGGGTTCAGTCAGATAGGTACAAGCGGAAACATTTTATACTGGGTTTATCAGATTCTAGCCGTTGCCTTACTCGCATCCGCATCAATGACAGCTTACCAAGATCTGCAAGCCATGGCTTGGAGAAATGTTGCTATCGGCGAAATTCCCGAAACAGTCGTATATCGAAACCCTAAAGGTACATTTACGCGCCCGGTAACCGCTGCGGCCATCGCAGCAATCGTAATTCAACTACTGGTTCGTGGAAAAACAGGCTTGGCAGTTCCTTATTACGGTGTGGGAGTTTTTATGCCAATCATGGCCATGGGACTTGCCATACGCGAACATATCAAACAGACCTCCACCGGGCCAGCACGCAGTTGGGGCATGGCTGGCGCATCCCTAGCCGCTGGACTGGCCGGGCTGGTTTTCGTCGGGCAGATAGTAGGTAAATGGTCCGAGGGTGGTTGGGTGGTACTGATTTCGCTTTCCTTGTTAATTTTGATGGCACACGCATTGCTAATATCACCAATCGGTTATCGTAATCCACAAGACATCCATCGCATCATTCGCGAAAAGTCACGGATAAAAGGTCAAATGGGGAATATCGTTGAGTGGCAATCTTTACGTGTGCAAGAATATCGCTATCAATTACTCGTCGGTGTTACCCACTTTTGGGAATTTTTTGGTTTCCGCCGCCCGATGCGATTTGAACAGCCCGCCCAGGCGGGCAACTTTGAGAACGCCCTAAACCACAAAACAGACACATTCCTTGATCAATATCTTGATCTACAACCCAAATCTGAACCAAAACTAGGGGGTGTTCCAAAAGAGACTGCCCCCAACGATGACTTGGGAGAGTAAAAATTAAGCGGGAGACGAAACAAGTCTCCCGTTTATATTCAATTGTTATGGCTTCTGAACCAATTTATTGTTTACGCATTCAAGATGTATATAAGGCTCTGGAAACAGGGCCTGAAGGTCTATCCACTGCCGAAGCACTTGCGCGCAAATCACTTTACGGGGCAAACAGGCTTTCCGAACAACATGTTGAACCTCGCTGGATAAAGCTGGTTGGTTACTTAATGCACCCGCAAGCGGGTATCCTGGCACTTGCGGCCGTCCTGGCATTCATAGCTCATGATGCAGTGCTTGGCGTGGTCATCATTTCTCTAACCCTTGCAAATGCCGCCTTCTCCTTCTGGCGCCAATATCGTGCTGAGAAAGCCATTGAAAAGCTACAGGAAATATTACCTTCGTATGCGCATGTCCTTCGAAATGGTATCGATGAGCATGTCCCTGCCGTTGATACGGTCCCCGGCGACATCCTTATTCTCGAAGAAGGCGATAATATTCCAGCAGATGCACGTGTTGTTGAAGAATATGGGCTCAGAACCAACAATTCAACCCTTACGGGAGAATCCCTTCCAGCTCGCAAACTTGCAGACTCATCCTTTCAGCAAGGTATCAGCGAACTTGATCAACCCAACTTGATCTTTGCTGGTACATCGGTTGCTTCAGGCACAGGGCGAGCAGTTGTGTATGGCACAGGCATGTTGACTCAATTTGGTCGCATCGCCAATCTGACCCAATCCGTTCAGGAAGAACCCAGTCCATTCCAGATAGAACTACGCCAGGTTACCCGAGTAATCACGATGGTGGCGTTTGGGATTGGCGCTGTAGTCTTTGCGGTTGGCTACACGACTAACATTGGACTAAGTCTGGAACAACTATTTTTATTCACACTCGGTATTATCGTCGCTACCATCCCGGAAGGCCTACCCGCCACACTGACGCTTTCGTTGGCCGCGGCCGTTCAGCGTCTCGCTTCAAAGGGCGTCCTGGCAAAAAGACTTGCCATTGTAGAAACGCTTGGCACGGTTTCAGTTATCTGCACAGACAAAAGCGGCACACTCACACAGAATCAGATGACGGTTAGGGAAATCTGGGTATCTCAACAAAAGCTAAAAGTGACCGGGGTTGGATACGATCCAACCGGAAGCTTCCTACCTGCTCCAGCCCATAAACCCTGGGAAGTCAGCCTACAGGCTTTGCTTCAAGCAGCATATTGC
The DNA here is from genome assembly GCA_903854805.1 of uncultured Anaerolineae bacterium. The sequence continues at coordinate 5,652 of CAINXK010000233.1, read as the reverse complement.
TGCAACAACGCACGCCTCAACCCACCAACCACAGAACACCCCACCTGGACCAGCCTGGGCGACCAGACAGAAGCAGCAATGAAAGTTGCTGCGCTTAAAGCAGGTGTGAACGAAAAAACACTTGTAATTCAGTACCCGCGCGTGCATGAAATTCCTTTCGATGCCAGGCGGAAACGCATGACCACCATCCATCGTGGAAAAAATGAAGAATTCGCTTTTGTAAAAGGCGCCCCTCGAGAGGTGCTTCAACTTTGCTCCAAAATTATGCTAAACAACCAGGTAGTTGACCTGGACAACCTTCTCCGAAATGAAGTCATGGCTGCTAATGACGAATATGCCCGGAATGCTTTGCGCGTGTTAGCCGTTGCCAGTCGGACTTTACCTTCCAAGTCGGGGCCTTACACAACAGATGTTATAGAAGGTGACCTGACTTTTCTTGGGTTAATTGCGATGATGGACCCGCCTCGCCCGGAAGTGGAAGCTGCTATCAAAGCCTGCCGCCTGGCAGGCATCCGCATAGTGATGATTACTGGAGATTATGGTCTGACAGCTGAATCGCTGGCGCGGCGCGTGGGCATGCTCACAACAATGAACCCGCGCATCATCACCGGGGCCGAACTCGACGATATGAGTGATACCGAACTGCAGAAAGCCCTGGAAAAGGAAGTTCTCCTCGCCAGGATGGCTCCGGAACATAAAATGCGCCTGGTCTCAGCCTTCCAAGCTCGAGGCGACGTTGTGGCAGTAACGGGCGACGGAGTCAACGACGCCCCCGCATTGCGTAAAGCAGACGTTGGGGTTGCCATGGGATTGGTCGGAACAGATGTCGCCAAGGAGGCGGCTGACATCATCCTGACAGATGATAATTTCGGCGCAATCGTAGCAGCCATCGAAGAAGGTCGTGCCATTTATGATAATATTCGGAAATTTATTACATACATCTTTTCCAGTAATATCCCAGAAATTATGCCTTTTGTGGTCACAGCCAGCTTCACCCAGATTCCTTTAGCACTAAAAGTCCGTCAGATCATCGCCATTGATCTCGGTACCGATCTTCTACCTGCGCTTGCACTGGGTATGGAAAAGCCCGAACCAGATGTGATGCTTCATCCTCCGCGTCCCCGCGGAACACCTCTGATCGATAACGGCTTGCTGGTTCGCTCATTTCTCTGGCTTGGCATGATCGAGGCTGCACTTTGTTACATCGGATTTTTCTCAGTTTACCTTTTTTCAGGCAACTGGGGCTTATTAAGTCTACCCTTGCCTGCCTTACCATTCCCATCTTTTCTGGGATTGAACCTTACACAACCTGAAGTACAGAAGATGGCTGTCACAGTCTTCCATGCAGGTGTAGTTCTGGCCCAGGTTGGAAATGCTTTCGCCTGTCGCTCTGAAAAATCGCGCAACACACGCCTGGGATGGTTTGGAAACCGTTATCTACTCTTTGGCGTCGTTGTCGAATTGATTGGTATTTGGTCAATCATCAATTATCAATTTTTGGCAAAAAACTTTGAACATTTATTCATACCTTATCGCTACTGGCTTGGATTAATTACCTTCCCAATAATCCTTTACAGCCTGGAATGGATCCGAAAACAATTCGTACGAAGAATGGAAGCTCGCTCCCACCAGACATCATAATATTTATAAGGAGGTCAGTACGATGAAAGTAATCGTTATGGGTTGTGGACGTGTTGGTTCTCAGGTCAGCATATTGTTGACCGATCGTGGTCATGACGTAACCGTAATTGATCATCGAGACATGGATGCGGCCACCCGGCTGGGTCCAAGGTTCAAAGGACGGATTATTAATGGCCTGGGGTTTGATGAAAGTGTATTAATTTCAGCCGGTATAACCGCTGCTGACGCCTTCATCGCTGCCAGCTCGTCTGATAATGCCAACATTGTCGGAGCAAGAATAGCCAAAAATATCTTCAAAGTTCCTCGGGTTGTTGCTCGTCTTTTTGACCCCCGCCGGGCTGAAATTTACCAACGCCTTGGATTAAAAACCATTTCAACAACCACCATGGGAGCTGAGCGCATTTACGAGTCAGTCACCCATTCAGACCTCGATATGGTTCAAAACTTCGGGCATGGAGAGGTTTCAATCGTTGCAACAGAAATTAATTACAGCCTGGAGGGACGAACAGTTCGCGACTTAAATGTTCCAGGTGAATTCAGTGTGATAACAATCACTCGTAACCAGAAAGCTTTTCTACCAACCGCCGGTACTGAATTTCGCGCAGGCGACCTGATCTATCTTGCAGTGCAATCATCTGCATTAGCTCGCCTTCAAACCATGTTGGGATTGTAAGGAGGTTTACCATGTATGTAATTATTGTTGGCGGTGGTAATACAGGATCGCACCTGGCAAAAATTTTGCTGGAGGCAAAGCATACAGTTAAAGTGATTGATGAACGACCAGCTCTTCTTGAAAAACTCAGCGCTGAGCTGCCAGCAGAGACCATTATTCAAGGAGATGGTAGTTCGCCTTCAGTTCTCGAGCAAGCTGGCATCGATAAAGCGCTTGTCCTGGCGGCAGTTACAGGCAGCGATGAAACCAATCTGGTGATTACATCACTGGCACGTTTTGAGTTCAACGTCCCTCGCATTATTGCAAGAGTCAACAATCCTAAAAACGCCTGGTTATTTACAAAAGAAATGGGTGTTGACGTTGCTCTCAACCAGGCAGATATCCTGGCCCATCTCGTAGCGGAGGAAATGTCACTGGGCGATATGATGACCTTGCTTAAATTAAAACGAGGTGAATACTCATTGGTGGAAGAAAAGGTCTTTCCGACTGCGCAGGCTTGCGGAAAGGCTCTTAAAGAAATTAACTTTCCAGAAGAATGTAACATAGTCGCCATTATCCGTAACCATAATTTGATCTTACCGCATGGTGGTACGGTTCTGGAAGCCAGTGATGAAATTCTGGCGCTTGTGCACGCCAACCGGCTTTCAGATTTTGCCAACTTGCTGGCGCCCCCGCGACCCATTGCAAGGTTATAAATTCAAAACAAGATGAACAGTCAATCAAAGACACCTGTGTCTTTTGAAGCTGTTGAAAAAGTTGTCGCCAAACATTTGGGAACTTCACAAAAAATTACAACATTTGAAGAACTCAAAGATGGTGCTTTTAATGCTGCATATTACTTAAAATTGGAAGATGGATTTCAGTGTGTGCTTAAAGTTGCGCCAAAACCTGAAAACCCCATTTTGCGCTATGAAAAAGACATCATGTTGGCCGAGGTGGATACAATGCGCCTCATAAAAATCCATACAGAAATGCCTGTACCAGGAATTATATTTTTTGACAACAGCCATTCGATCCTACCCAGTTCCTATTTCGGAATGGATTTTATCGATGGAACTCCTTTAAATAAGCTTCGCGAAAAACTCACCCAGGCCGAACAATCCAAAATAGATCAGTCCTGTGGGCGCTATCTTCACCAGATGAACAGTATTATGGGTAAACAATTTGGGCCATTTGCTCACCCTGAAGAGGCCGGTGCCAACTGGAGCGCAGTATTTGGGAAAATGCTGGATAACGTTATGCAGGATAGCCTGGATGCCGGGGTGAATTTACCAATTTCTCGCTCGACAATAAATCAAATAATCCTTCAGCATACAAGCACCTTGGACGAGGTCAAAGTACCATCCCTTATCCATTGGGACCTATGGGACGGCAATATCTTCATCAATCCAGAATCCAACACGATCAACGGAATCATTGATTTTGAACGCGCTTTGTGGGCCGACCCATTGATGGAAGTCAACTTTGAGACAGCGCGAAATAACATAGCCTTTCTCAAAGGCTACGGATTTGATTTACCCTTCACCCCATCTCAACAAGTCCGTCGCACTCTTTACAATTTGTATCTTTTTCTAATTATGATCATTGAGTGCTCCTATCGCGGCTATTCTACGGATGACCAGGAAATCTGGGCCAGGAAAAAACTAGCCGAAGAAATGATCAAATTAGGTTACTAAAAACTCCCCCTGACAAAAAACCTGTATAACGTTGACGCCTCACCGGATAACGATATAATTAGCCGTGAGAGCGCTCCCATTCTTGATTTCTCATCTCAGAGAAGTTATTCATCCTTAAATGGGCATCTCCAAATTATGACTTTGACCCTCGAAGATATTGCTCGCCTCAGCGGTGTTTCTCGTTCGACTGTTTCCCGTGTAATTAATGGGGATCAGAAAGTCCGTGAAGAAACCCGGCTTCAAGTCTTGGAAGTTATTCAAGAACATAATTACCAGCCAAATATCGCGGCCCGGCGCCTGGCAGCTGGGCGAACCAATGTAATTGGATTGGTTATCCCAACTGGTGTTGGCAATATTTTCAACGACCCGTATTTTTCCAGGTTAATCCAGGGTGTATCGGCGGAATGTAATTCCAGGGAATTTTCGGTCATGCTCTGGCTTGCTGAACCGGAATACGAACGTAGAACAATCCGACAGATCATTAACAATGGCATTGTGGATGGAATTGTCGTTTCATCCACTCTGATCGATGACCCCATCGTAAATTCGCTATACGAAAGCGGTATCCCTTTTGTATTAATCGGCCACCACCCGACCCTCAATATTACTTCGGTCGATATCGACAATATCCAAGCCGCACGAATCGCGTGTACACATCTTTTCACCTGTCTGCCAGCACGTTTACGCCCGGCAACCATCACAGGTCCTCAAAATACAATGGCGGGACGGGATCGACTTACAGGCTTTCTACAAGCAATTGCAGAAAATAGTCTGCAGAATAACCCTGACCTGATCACTGAAGGTGATTTCAGCGAATCGGGTGGGTATCTTGCCATGCAAATATTGCTACCAGCCAGACCAGATGCCGTTTTTGTAGCCAGCGATTCCATGGCGGCAGGCGCATTTCGAGCCATTCGAGAGGCCGGTTTAAACATTCCAAAAGATATCTCGGTTGTCGGATTTGACGATGTCGCAGTGGCAGCCCAACTTGACCCACCGCTGACCACTATTCGCCAGCCAATCCATCGCATGGGAACCCAGGCAGTGGAAATGCTGATCCAGATCGTTCAACAGACTGAAAAACAACCCCGCCAAATCACCCTGCCATCAGAGCTGATCATCCGCGCCTCAAGCGGATACAACCATTGAATGTCTAAAATATTACAATTTACCCCAAGAGGAATTAGATATGACTGATATTGAAAATTTAATCACCCAGATGACCCTCGATGAAAAAATTTCGATGCTTGCCGGAGCTGATCTTTGGCATTCAATACCAGTAAAGCGACTTGGAATTCCAGCCTTCAAAGTAACCGATGGACCAAACGGTGGTCGTGGAGCGATGGGGGGGATGGGACCAAGCTCAGTCTGCACCCCTGTTGGCGTCGCATTGGGAGCCACCTGGAATGTGGAATTGGTTGAACAGATTGGAAATGTACTCGGCGATGAAGTAAAGTCCAAAGGGGCCCATATCTTACTGGCTCCAACAGTAAATATCCATCGTTCTCCAATTGCCGGGCGTAATTTTGAATGTTATTCCGAGGACCCCTATTTAAGTGGAGAAATGGCAACCGCCTATATCAAGGGCATCCAAAATCGAGGTGTCGGTACATGCATTAAGCACTTTGTATGCAATGATCAGGAATTCGAACGCATGTCAAT
>CAINXK010000232.1 GCA_903854805.1 uncultured Anaerolineae bacterium | reverse complement strand
CCGGGGCGTCAACGTTAACCCTGCATGCTGCACCACGCCAGGCTTTTGGCAGCGCTTTTTCTTTTCGCCTATTTTCCATAGAAACTGCGTGTCATTCGTCCATTCGGCACTTATTCGTGCTAGAAACACCCATAAGCCCCTGCAATACCTGCGCTTGTTACGCACAAGCCCATCATTCCACCCCGGTTAAGAACTTTCTGCCTCTCCCGCAATGGTAAATATTGGTCGCTTTCTGTTGACTTTTGGCGGGAGAGGGTCGGGGTGAGGGCCTGCCATAACTGAAAAGCAAGGAATTGGACTTGCTCACGGGGTGCCAGTTTGGGCTTGCCCCGATAACCCATCCGCCTGCCCCCTTCCCGAAAACGGGAAGGGGGTGAAAGAGCTTTTTTGTGGAGTTTTGCGCCAAAAACAGGCGCAAAAACTCCACTCGCGGGGCAAACCATCGATTTTTTATCGCCCGAGCAGCAGGACCAGGATGGTTCAGTGCCAAAACGAAGAGCTTGTGAGTAAATACAAGGAATTTATTCTGATAGTTAGAATCTCTGAAAAATTGAACCGCACTCTTTGCAAAGGAGTGCGGTTCAATTTTTCGGAAAATATCAGGATTTGTATCTGATGTCTTTCAAAGGGGTTTCCCACAGAAAATATGCGTTGCCCGGCAGGAAAATGAGGGGTCCAGGGTGGAATAAGGGCGGCAGCCCATCATTCCACCCCGGTTAAGAACTTTCTCCCTCTCCCGCAATGGTAAATATTGTACGCTTTCTGTTGACTTTTGGCGGGAGAGGGCCGGGGTGAGGGCCGGTTACAACTGAAAAACAAGAACTGTATACTGATTTATACGATCTCTGAAAAATTGAAGCGCACTCTCTCAAAGGTAGGGATTGCATTTTTGCCAGCCTGGAGTATAATTAGAACATAAGTTCTTATTACGCAAATCTGGATCCTTTTCAAGGTGAACTATGATCGACAATGAGCAAGCCGCCCTGGTGCTGAGGGCCTTTCGTGAAGTGCAAATTGAAATGGGATTGGATCCCGCTCCCGGAAAAACAGTCTTTCCAGTGCTTTCTGAGAGCCTGGAACACCTGAGAGGTCTGCCAGAAAATGCCCTGCTGTTTGGGCTGGCCGCAGACAGCATGCCAGTTCTTCTGCACCTGCGCGACCCGCGCCCGGGCCCTGTGCTGGTGGTTGGGGAGCGCGGCTGTGGTAAAACTGCCTTCCTGAAAGTGCTCATGCAGGGCGCTGAGCAGCTCGCTGGGCCATCAGGGACCCGCTTTGTAGTGCTGAGTGATTACCCATCTGAGTTTGATGATATTGGGCCATCAGAGAGCCTGCTGGAGGTTCGTGCCCCTTACGAGCCCGAGTCTGCTGATCTGCTCTATGAGCTGGCTTGTACTGTGCAAAACCCACAGAGCGACCAGGTACTTGTGCTGCTCTTCGATGGTTTGCAGTCGATCCTGCAGATGGAACCATCGGCGCGTGAGAACCTGGCATATATCCTCTTGAACGGGCCACAGGCGCTGGTTTGGCCGATTGTGACAATCAATGCCGAGATGGCCCTGCACATGCCCGAATGGTTGGCCTTCTTTCGCACTCGCATCTACGGACGCATTGCAGATCCGCGCGCGATCAATGATCTCACGCCTTTGCCGGGTGCGCCGCTAAATAGTTTATTCCCGGGCTCGCAGTTCTGCTTGCGCCAGAATTCAGCCTGGATGAAGTTCTGGCTGCCCAGTCTTTCCGGCTGAACCTGTCGACAATCAAAAGGAGGTATTACCTCACCGGGGGCCAGTTTGGGCTTGCCTCTATAACCCATCCCCCCGGCCTCCTTCCCAAAAACGGGCAGGGGGTGAATGAGCCTTTTTTTGTGGAGTTTTGCGCCAGAAACAGGCGCAAAAACTCCACTGGCGGGGCAAACCGGCGATTATTATTCGCCCGAGCAGCAGAACCAGGTTGGTTAAGTGCTGGAACGAGGAGCTCGTGAGTAAACACAAAAAGAGGTATTACCTCACCGGGGGCCAGTTTGGGCTTGCCCCGATAACCCAGCCCGCCGGCCCCTTTCCCAAAAACGGGCAGGGGGTGAATGAGCCTTTTTTTGTGGAGTTTTGCGCCAGAAACAGGCGCAAAAACTCCACTGGCGGGGCAAACCGGCGATTATTATTCGCCCGGGCAGCAGAACCAGGTTGGTTAAGTGCTGGAACGAGGAGCTCGTGAGTACATACAAAAGGAGTTTGCATGGATATAGGCATGATGTGGTTTGATAACGACCCCAAGAAGGGGCTGGAACTGAAAGTACAGCAAGCCGCGGATTATTTCCGGCATAAATATAGACGCGTGCCAGATCTGTGCCTGGTAAACCCCGCAAGTCTGGATAAAAATCTACCGACCAATGAACCGCTTATGGCCGGCACCATCACCATCCGAGCCCTGCGGGCGGTGCTGCCCGGTCATCTCTGGATCGGTGTGGATGAAAAGCTGCCGTCTGCGGGCCATTAATCGCGCAGGCTGGGTTGTCTCAAGGAGCCAGTCGGAACCCGGTTGCGAGCCCGGCATAGAACCCTCAGCCCGGATTTTCCCCGCATAAATCTGGGGACGCCGGCCGGCTGAGGCCGGGATTTCACCCGCCGGGCCGATCTTCACCCAACGCCGCTGCGCCATGCGGGGGTCTTGCGCTGCGACTGTCCATGGCATTCATGCAAGGGCCACCATAACCGGTGGCCCTTGCTCATTTTAGAAAGTAATGCTTTGTTGTGAAAAATATCACAACAAAGAAACGGCTGAATAATAGTGTAAGATTATTAAGTTGATCCGTGCGCCGGCTTTCAAATGCGTGGAGAGCCGGCTGGTATTATCTTATCGATCAAGGAATAACATCATGACCTATCCAATCATCCAACGCGAATTAACCGTCCACCTGCAAAATGGTAATTGGTATCTGCGTCCGATCGAGGACGAGGAAGCCGTGCTGGGGCCGGTGGATTATGGCTGGCAGCGTTTTAATCTTTATCCCGATAGCTTTACCTTCGGTGAGGGGCTGCTGGCGGGCAGTTCCATCCCTGGTTCGCGCCGCCTGGTTTTTTCGGGCTGGAGCCCGCAGTGGGATGGTTTTTATGTCTCGTCGATGGGCGGCGCAGCGTACAGCTTCCACGGTGTGGGTGTCAATTATGTGGCGCTGCGCGGCACAGCGCCGGTGCCGAGCGTGGTGCTGCTCAATCACAAGGCTGGCGAGATCCAGGTGCGCCTGGTACCCGTCAACGCCGAATCACTCTGGATTGGTTATGCCAGCCCGGACGGCAACCCGCTGATTGGTTTCTACGCGCTGCAGCAGGCCTTGTTTGATCGCTTTGCCGGCGAGTATGCGCCCGGGAAGCTGCGCATCCTGGCAGTCGGCCCGGCGGCGAAATCTACCCGCGAAGGCGCGATCGGTTCCAGCCCGCTTCGTAATGGAGCCTTCAGTCCGGTTGTGGATTGGGCCGGGCGCGGTGGCCTGGGCAGCCGGCTCTATCAGCGCCATAATATCGTCGGGATCATCTTCGGCGGCGAGTGGGAAGACCCCGATCTGCGCGATTCAGCCGAGATCGACGCGTATTTCATGGAGCACTTCGGCAAGAAGACCATGCAGACAGATCTGGCAGTAACCGAGAAGTATCGCTATGTGCCCGAATTTGAGACCGGTGG
>CAINXK010000231.1 GCA_903854805.1 uncultured Anaerolineae bacterium | reverse complement strand
CTGACCGAACTCGGGCGTCATTGGACCACTATGACGTTGAAGTTACGCGAGGTGGTCATCATTCCTGCCCTCGCTCAACCCGCTACTTTGCATGCCTAATTCCTTGCTTTTTGTGCAAGGATCCAATTCATAAGGTACTAAATAAGGGTTAGTACACCCGCTCGACGACATATTGCTCAGAAGTACCATTCAGAACCAAAATGATGGCTCCCAGCACAGCCGCTCGAGATCCTAACTGTGAAGCTTCAATCTTCGGAAGATAAGGTATCGTTCCTCGAATACGCTGTCTAATCGGCTCAATCAACAAATCCGCCGATCGGATCACACCACCGCTTAGTATAACGATCTCCGGGTTGATCAGGGCACTGATGTTGGCGATTGCCATGCTCAGGAGATCAATCGTACCCTGAGCTATATTTTGCGCCCAGATTTTGCCATCGCGCGCGGCAATAAATACATCTTCGGCTGTCAATTCTCCATCCGGCAAGGGCAAATTGTTGGCAACAAAATACTCACGCGCTCGCCGCGCAATACCGGGACCAGAAGCCAGGTTCTCCATGGCACCAAACTCATCATAATCTATTCCCAGTGCGGCTACATCAGGCAGCAGATATCCGATTTCACCAGATGCCTGGTTAAAACCTCTATAAAGTGCTTGGTTGATAATAATACCAGCGCCAATACCAGTACCTACGGCGATACATACCAGGTTATGGACCCCTTTTCCGGCCCCGAAGTTAAGCTCACCTAAAGCAATTAAATTAACATCGTTTTCGGTAAAAACAGAGTATCCAAAACGTGCCTTCAAAATATCTCTGATTGGCAAATCCCGCCAGCCCAGGCTCGGAACCCATGTCACAATCCCTTCGCGACTCAAAGTCACGCCTGGTAAACCGAGGCCTATGCCTCGTATAATCTGCCCGGCGGGGCGGGGAGCATCCAGAAGCTTTTCAATCAAGTCAATTAATAATTCAAGGCTGTGATCTACTCCAATAGAATTAGTGGGGATGCTGATTTCATATTGGATGTTGCCGGAAAGATCCGCAACAGCGCCATACATCTTGGAACCACCCAGATCGATCCCGACAACCGCATAAGCCTGCCCATTAAATTCCAGTAAAGAAGCTGGACGCCCCCCACTGGATTCGTTATTTCCAACATATCTGACTAAATCCTCATCAACAAGGATCTCAACGATGCGCATGACAGTCGGTAAACTGATATCCAGCTCTCTTGAAATTTGAGCCCGAGTAATTGGGCTATTGAGGCGGATGAGATTAAGAATCGCGGAGCGATTGATACTACGCATCAGTGTCGAAGTTAGAGTTTGTTTCATTTAGGTTGTCTCGGTAACTGAATGGCTCGAATTAATGGCTTGATGTGTTTCCGGTGTAATGCCCAGACAAAAAAAATGGTGTCTAAATCAAGAGCGGCGCCAAAATATTCATCCTCTCGTTTCAAAAATCCTTTTCGAAACGAGACCAGCTGAATGGCAATTCACGTCAGCGCACTTCGGTAGAAGCGCAGAATGGTTCGGTAACTTCTGCGCCCTTCTCGGTCCAGCAGGAGAGACCCAACCTGGTGAGCCGTCCATTGGCTGCCTATTCCCAAAATGCAGTGGCTCATCTGGCGCAAATTCGTTTTATCTAAAGGAGGTGCAGTGTATTGTAAAAGTGCTATGGTCACTGGCGCGGGCTTCTCGGGTAAGGTTGGATTGCTGAAGACTTTAACTTTGCTCGAAAAGCCCGATTTCATCCAAATAAATTTGGCGAAAGCATTCATCACTGTAAATATTAAGGTCTTCATTGCAGGACGGGCTGGCTAGAGATGGCTCTCCAAAAAAGCAAAAGATGTTTTTTGTGGATTTTTGGAGCGGAAAATCACGCTCCAAAAATCCACCTGCTCAAAGCAAAATTATTTCGTCTTTAATACACACACAGGGTTGCCCCTATGTGTGTCGTCCCAAAATGCCCCGAAAATTCAAATACACAAGGATTGATGCTTCACTATTTTCTAATGGGTTTCCAAATCAATTGCGACCACTTCACGATCCAGAATCGACGGAACGCTCACTATGATATAACCTGGCGCAACTTCGAAATGCGGGGTCTGTTCACTCACCAGCAGCTGCACAGACTTCACGCGAGTGCCAACAGGAAGGCGCACCTTTACCTTCTGCTCGGATATTGGAAAGTATTCGCGAAAGGGACCCTTCATCATCATCGGGTTAGTTAGATTTACCAGGTGGACCGTTAGAGAGTCTTTTTGCTGCCAGATAGTTAAGTCCATCAACCCCTGTCCAGTTACTGCTACCGGCTGCTCTTCATTCATCGCCCATCTAATCGCATTACCCAACAGTGTACCATGATCCTCATTCATAACTTCCCAGAATGTACGCTCAATATCCCAGGGAAAATACACAATTCGGCTACTGCCCATTTCGCGTAAATACACTGCAGAAATATCAGTTTTTTTTATACGTGGATAAACCATTTCCATTGGCAAATCTGGATAAGGAGGAATCAACGTCAACTGTGGTTGAAGTGTTGGATCATCTGGTGATACATCCAGCCAGAATAGCCCATTAATAATACGCTCAGTATCATCAAATCCGACCAATATGGGATGCTGAGCCGCAGCGGCTGTATCCCGTTCCAAATGCAGATAAGAGTTTTTCATTGGGCCTGTTAATCGCCCCTTGAAGTGCGCGCCAAAGACATCAGCCAGGCCAAAATCCTGGCGTTCACTTCCTTCTTCATCGACGAGTGAAGTCTCATGCGTTGCCAGGATACTTCCGCCCATATTGATAAACTGGCGCACCTGGTCACACTGCCGGTCAGACAGTGCTGCTATATTTGCGAAGATAAGCAGTTTGAACTGGCTGATGTGGTCCATGTCTAAAAACTTGTCGTGAACCATTTCGAATGGAATGCGAGCCTCGATCAAGGCCTGGTACATTCCAAGGGTATGATCCTCCACCTTTTTCTCTGCTTCGGCACCGCCGTAAAAGGTAGCGGTCTGCTGGGAATAAACCATGCCCACGCGGGCCAGAGGTTTTTCATTCCGCAAATAGCGTTCCCAACGGTAATGCCAATTGTAAATGTCACTGACTGGCTTCAACCAGCGTTTATCGTAGACTGTCCCGGCAAATTTTGTATACCAGGGTCGCAGACCATTCGCGATCCCTTCCGCTACCCAAATGCCGGTTTCCGCTGTGCTCTGAACCGAATCTTTCCAACGATAAGGGCCTTCCAACCCAACACTGAAAATACCAACGATCGGTTTACTTCCGAGGGCGGCCCGGTATTCCTTGGCATCCTTACCGCTGGTCCAGGGCGGCATGATGCCGCTCCGACCTTGCCTGTCGGCAAACAAGGTATCCGCCATCTCACCAACCGTCTTCATGTCCAGCAGGCTCAAGGCTCCGCCGCCCCCATTCGGAATAAAACGGGCGGCTGGATTGATCTTGCGGATTTCGGCGTCCCACAAACGCCAGACTGCAAACAATCGTTCTTGATACCACTTTGTATAATTGCGCCAGCTTATATCCTTCGGATCAACCTTTCGTGGAAGTTCCATCCCATATGCTTCGGCGAAATTCGCTTGGCAGTGCTGGCAGAAGCACATCCCTGAACCGTCCCAACGATTGGTAAAAATACCATCCACCATGTAACGGGTCATAATTTCCCGATGGATTTCGGTCATAAACTCCAGGCTGTACGGACCCAACGCGCAGGCCACCCACATATCAGGAGAAGCCCAATGCCGCCGAGGCTGACCATTGGCTTCGACCGCCACCCAATCCGGGTGAGCGTCAAAAACATCCTGATGAACTGCATGCGAATCGGTTCGGGCAACAACAATCATGCCGTGTTTTCGACAGCCGTCGACGAGTTCCCCAAACAGGTCTCGATCACCAAGCCAGACACTGCGATGATGCAGCGGGACATCGGTCGGGTAATAGGCAACAACGCCGCCGGCACTCAGACAGACAGCATCGGAATGTGTCTGCGCAAAGTAATCCAACCAGAATTGTTGGTCATAAGCCTGGACATCATTTTCTGCCAGTGTCAACTGCGACCAACGCATGGGTCGATCAAACCAACCGGCGCCGCCTTGAGCAGACTCACCAGCACCTGTAGATCCGGGTAATTCGTCAGATATGGCTGTCATATTTAACCTCAGGCGCCGGCTGGGGCATCTGGCTTACCAATAACTACTCCGCCAATTTCCTGGTAAAAAGTTGCGATAACCGCAAAATCATCATCACCGCGGCCCATATTCTTCACCATATCAAAGACTTGTCCGGCAGTCACACCCACAAGACTGGGGATACCGAGCTGCTTGGCAGCCGCCAGGGCCAGGTTCATGTCCTTGGCCATAAGTTTCAGCCGGAAGCCTGGCTTGTATTGATTTTTAGCGATGGTCTTGGGGAAATAGCGTTCGATGACTGCGCTGCCGCCGGAACTCGCCTGGACGATCTCTGCCAGAACGGAAGCATCCACGCCAGCTTTGACGCCCATGGCAAATGCTTCGCAAACTCCTACCAGATTGATCCCTAACATCAAATTATTGCAAAGTTTGACCACCTGACCATTTCCGGGTCCGCCTGCCATATATGTTTTCTGTCCCATGGCCATAAATACATCCTCGCAAGCTACAATGGCATCCTTATCACCACCAACCATGAAAGTGAGCTTGCCAGCTATCGCGCCAACTTCACCCCCACTCATGGGTGCATCGAGCAAAACGCAACCTTTTTCCGCAGCCTGGCTGGCCAAAACCTGGGCAACCTGTGGGTTAATGGTGCTGGTATCAATAATAATTAAACCTGGTTTGCTGCCGGCCAATAAACCGTCCACCCCAGTCACCACCTGATCCACCTGAGGTGAGTCTGGCAAGCAGGTAATGACCACTTCCGAGTTTTCCGCCACTTCACGCGGCGTTCCAACAACACTGGCCCCGACTGCTTCCAGTTCTTTTACAGGAGCCATGTTCTGATGCGCACAAATCGTAACCTGAAATCCGGCTTTCAGTAAATTGAGGGCCATCGGCTTGCCCATTGTTCCCAGACCAACAAAACCAATTTTTTTCGACATAGCGTAATATCTCCTTATATTGAATTTCAGGTTCAATCCCATTTTGGGGTTGTTTTTCGAACACAATGTTGCCAGCTCTGAGGCAACTATTCAAATTTAGCCGTACTCCAACCAACTAAATATTTTCAGCCTTTCGTGCCAGTTAGTGCGATTCCTTCCACGAAGTATCGCTGACCAACGACAAAAATTATAAGCAACGGCAAGACCGTAATCACAGTACCTGCCATAAGCGGTCCCCATTCAGTCAAGGTCTGATCTTGGAATGTCTGCAAACCTAATTGTAAGGTGCGGGAATGTGCGGTCGTAGAAACAATTAGTGGCCAGGTAAAATCGTTCCAGGCATCTTGAAAAGCAAAGATTCCTAAAGTCACCAGCGCCGGCTTGGTAAGCGGCAGCATGATCTTTGAAAAGATCTGGAATTCATTCGCCCCGTCGATGCGAGCGGCATCTGCCAGTTCGCTGGGCAATGACAATGTAAACTGGCGCATCATGAATATGCCGAAAGGCGTCACCAGATTAGGCATGATCAACCCGGGCAGGCTGTCAATCAGGCCTTTGCCACCTGCTCCAAAAAGGTCATTCCCGCCAGACAACGGCCAATGCCTGAGCATGACAAACAAGGGCACAAGCAGCATTTGGAAAGGGATCATCATGGTGATCAGCACCAGGATAAACAAGATGTCGCTCCCGCGAAATTTCAAGCGGGCAAAAGCATAACCAGCCATTGCGCCAAAAAATACCTGCGCTATGGTGCAGACTGTCGCGTAAACAGCGGTGTTTACGGTATATTCTGAGAAATTTGCCCGCTGCCAGGCTACGACATAATTATTCCAGTTGAGATTGGCCAGAAACGGGTTTGATGAAACATTGCCCAGTGAATAATCGGGTCTTAATGATGTAATGATCATCCATGCCAATGGCAGAACCATCAAAGTGGCAAGAATAATCAAGATCGTATAAAGCAAAGCCCTTGACAGCTTTTTTACTCTGCGCTCTGACCTGCCCGTTTTATCGGGTTGGCCCCATATCTGTTTGATATTAGTAGTCATCGGCCTGTTCCTGAAAAATTGATATGTCTTTTTGCGAGCGAATGTTTACCAATATTCCACATCGCTGCGCAGAAAACGCCAGTTGACCAAAGCGAGTGAAAAAATGACCACAAATAGAACCAGGGCCTCAGCTGAGGCGTATCCCATGCGTAGATATCTGAACGCATTAAGATAGATCTGGTGGACAATCGTTGTGGTTGCGTAGCCCGGCCCTCCATGCGTCATCACGTAAACACTGCCAAAGACCTGGAATGAAGAGATGATCGATGTGACAAAAATGAAGAAAGTTGCCGGGCGCAGGAGCGGAACCGTGATGACCCAAAACTTGTTCCAGCCGTTGGCCCCGTCGATTTCAGCGGCCTCGTACAGATGCGCCGGGACCCCCTGCAAAGCGGCCAGGAAGATGGTCATGGTATAGCCAAGGTTTTTCCAGATCGCGACGAACATGACTGCTGCCAGAGCTAATTTGGGGTCTAACAGCCAGCGTTGCCCGGGAATTCCAACAGCCTCCAGCATGCGGTTGACGATCCCGGTATCCGGCGCATACATCCATAGCCAGATCATACCGCTGGCCACAGTCGAAGTGACAACTGGCAGGTAGAAAGCAACCCGAAAGATGGTTATACCCCGAACTTTTTGGTTGAGAAGCACCGCCAGCAGCAAAGCCAGCACCATTCCGACCGGCACCACACCGAGAGCATAGATCAGGGTATTGGCAAATGCCGTGTGGAATACTTTGTCCGTAAAAAGGCGTTGGAAATTGGCGAGGCCGATAAATTTAGGCGCTTGCGTGAAGGAAAAACTCGTCAGGCTCAAGTACGCAGCATACAGCATGGGGTACACTGAAAAGACAAGGAATAACAACATTGGGATGATCAGGAACATCCCCCCGGTCCGGCGTTGGTCCCGCGCTACCGGCCCAACTGCATTTTGATGTTCAACAGTTGTCGTCACAATCCATCAGTCCTTTCCGGACAGGTTCGTCTATAGCAGTTATCAGCAAGAAGGCATGCCAAAGGGCCTGTTTCTTAAAGCTGGATGAATGAACAAAATCGCGAAACTGCCGGCAAGCCTCATCTGCGATGAGGCTTGCCGCTGATTGAAAATATTCCCGAGATACAGCCGCCGCATGCAGCAGCTGTATCTCGTTTTATTCGGTTTTTACACTGTTCGCGCACTTTTGAGAGCGCCAGCGTAAAACAGCGGTTTATGTATTTAATACGGTGTCGAGTTGGGCTGCTGCATCATCCAATGCCTGGGCTGCGGTTTTCGTGCCAGTCAGCGCATTCAAGGCTTCGGCGGCCAGAGTATCGATCATCTCGGCCCAATGCCTGGTCTTGGGGGTGTCAGTGGTGTTCTTGAGTGTTTCAGTCAGCGCAGTGATTACCTTGCTATTAGCCAAAGCCGGATCAGCCTGGGAAGAGAGGGTGGTCGGCGCGCGCAGGATATCCAACGCCCAACGCAGCTCAACCTTGGTGTCGAGCCAGTATTCAATAACACGCCAGGCTTGGTCCGGATTCTTGGCGGACTTGGGGATCATCAAGGCTGGTGGGCGGGAAACCTCTTTGAAGCCCTTGGGGCCGGCGGGCAGGCTAACCACGCCCCAATTGACGAAATTGGGAGCGTTCTTAGCAAAGCGTTTGGCCGCGGCTGCCACATCAAACTTGAAGCCTTGTTTGCCGGCACAAAACGGTTCATCAGGTGTGCCTTCCAATTCACCGCCCCAGGCAACGTCACCCAGTTTATCTTTGACGATCATATCCACCAGGGTCTGCAGGGCTTCCTTACCTTCCGGGCTATTGAAGGCGGACTTGGTGCCATCCGCAGAAAGCAGGGTTCCGCCCCAACTGTACAAAGCTGCCTGGAAGGTGCGGATGATGGTCCAGTCATCCTGGACCAGACCAGCAATCAGCAGTTTGCCGGCGCTGTCACGTTTGACTACTTTAGCGGCAGCATCCCGCAATGAGGCCCAATCTCGCGGAGGTTTCTCAGGATCAAGACCAGCCGCCGCCATCACATCTTTGTTGTAATACAACATTGTCGTTTCTTGCCAGATCGGGATGCCGTAGACTTTGCCATTGTAGGTGCACAGTTCCAGCG
This sequence comes from uncultured Anaerolineae bacterium, assembly GCA_903854805.1. Next base: position 1,482 of record CAINXK010000231.1, on the reverse strand, counting down.
GGTGCGGATCGATATCGCTCTTCTTGATGCGTGTGGAAGCATCGAGGTAAGGGCCAAGATCGGTCAGAGCATCCATCTCGGCATAGCCGGGAATGTAATTGGCTTCGTTGTGGAATAGATCGGGGACTACGCCACCAGAAAGAGCAGTCAGGAATTTCTGATCAACCACGTCGGCTCCACCATAGCCTTCATGGTTTACGTTGATCTGGTCGTTAGCGGCATTGAAAGCTGCCAGCAGATAGGTTCGACCATCCTCTTTGGACCCGACCAATTCGTTCAGAAAGTGGATATCTGTTTTTGCAGTGCTCGCTGCTACTGCAGCTGGCGCCGTAGTGGCAGCTACTCCCGCAGTGGCAGCTGGTACATTCGCCGTAACAGGTGCTGCTGTCGCGACCGGCGCAGCTGCTGGAGTGCAGGCGGCCAATGCTGTCGCGCCGGCAGCCAGGAACGACGTCTTAATGAAATCTCTACGAGTTACCTTATTACTTGACATAGTTACTCCTCTCGTTCCTATATGGTTTGGTTGAAAAATTGATCATGATTGTTATTCAAAATTCATTGGCGATTGCGTATTTGTCAGGTTCCTCCTTGCAATTGAGCATTTGCAGCCGTTATTCAACGTCGTAAAGTGACATAGTATTTATCTACCGAAAGCACACGAATGGATGTCTTGCTCAATCGAATTACCCATATTCGTATTGCCTCGCGAGGAATAATTTATTTTGACAACTCTGAAATCGCATTATGCGCGATAGGTGATTTTCGGCATCCAGGTATAATTAACAAACATCTATGCAAACTACCATCTTTAGTTTGAACAGGACAAGCAAATTATTCAGTTAAACCAATCCGGAGGAGTTACTTTCTTTCTGTAATTAAGTTTAAATTAGTGTAGCACGAGAATTTTAAATGTCAATAACCATTTTCTATCAAAACAAGATGAATACACCGTAAATTGGTAAATTTAGCGTATTAGACCAAAATCTCATTGAAAACAGCGCAAACATGAATATCGAACTGGCAATCATTCTCGCCAGGTTTTCAATTGAACAAATCGGAGCCCTTATTTAAGAGCATATTTTGACATTACCTTTTTTCCTTGCGAGGGTCTGGTACAGGTTCCAGGCTGAATCATTTTTGGCATTTTTAACGGGTACACTCCAATCATCACCTGGATCACAAACCAAAGTTCAACAGCTGAAATCGCAAACCGGGTCGGTAAGCACACGTATTTAGCATTGATTTGAAAATAGTTATTAAGGAAAGCCACCTGTTCGCAGATCTGAACACATTGGTCAGCAAATAATCGCAGCAAACAGCCAGCCTATTTAGTGATTGCAATTAACCTGGTGAATGTTGAAGATCCGTGCTCAGAAGTTGTGGAAGGTGTTCGTTATTCATAAAGCGAACCCGGTAACCCTGAAAGAAATAACTCGCTTACCCCCACATTTACCACCCATCACTCTTTGCCATTGATCAGGG
>CAINXK010000230.1 GCA_903854805.1 uncultured Anaerolineae bacterium | reverse complement strand
GCTACAACTTCTAATCAAGCAACATAATTCGGATCTGCCAGGCCCCGGAAATTAGTCTGCCCAAATTCTCCCCTTACTTTTATTTTATTTCAAAATAGAATTGCTGACTTGCCGCCTGGGATGGCTAGTGGTTTCAGCCCTGGAGTTGGTTTACCAACAGCTCGCGCAGCGAGGCGGGCACCTCACCAACATAAGTGATGACCAGTCTTTGCCCGGCGCGGGTTGCGGCCATGTATACTTTACGGGTGTTTTCAAGTACCAGCTGCTCCACCTCATCATCTGACAGGCGCAGGCTTTGTTCGCGCTCGAACAGGTGGTTTAATCCAACCAGGAAAACGATCGGGCTTTCCAGCCCGGTACCAGCGTTCAGGGTGGTGACTCGCACACAGTCACCGGGCGGCGCATTTTTTGGGTCAATCGCCTGGCCTGGGCCGAGATGCCTGTTCAGGGATTCAATCAGGGCTTCCACCCCAAATTCGGCATGCAGTACCAATAAATTTCCCAGTGGATAGCCTTTTTGGTGCAGGGAAACGATTTCAGCGGTCACCACGCCGATCTCGTCCTGGGCACTGCGCACCGGCAGCAGAACCGGTAAGACGCCGCGCGGCATGTTCAGCAGGTCGGGCGCCAGGATGTCATCGTCTGAATCATTTTTCGGAACCCGCCGGCGGTAAAACAGAGTGGCGAAGTTCAGGATTTCGTGAGTGGAACGATAGGAACGGCGAATATTATGAATGCGGCCGCGCGCGTCCACGCCCAGCGACTTCCAGGAAGTGCCCTGCCTGAGAAAGCCTTGTGTGGGATCGGCCACGATGAAGAGATGGCCACTTTTAGGTCGCACACTGCGGCGTACAATTTCAAACCAGATTGGGGCGAAAAACTGGGCTTCGTCGATCATGACCACATCGTAAACTGGTAGTCTGACCTTGTTTTCGCGGATAAAATTCCACATGCGGCGCGGGACATCGCTCCAGTCTACCAGGCCGCTGGTTTTAAGCTGGTGTTGGTAATCTGCCATGGCCTCCCACATTTTCTCGCGTTGTTCGCGGCTCAGCCGAAACCCGCGGCCTTTTCGTATCACGGCCAGGTAAGCGGATCTGTCCATCGGGATTTGGTCTTTGAACCAATCCAGTTCGCCGGCCAGGCTCTCGGCAGTGATGGATGTGCCGGAAAAATGTTTTTCCAAGATGCTGGTGACCAACCGCACGCGCTGGGTTTGGTTAATGGGTTTTTGCCAGACATCCGCTGCGGTTTCCGGCCAGTGCCGCCGGCAGAACCCGTTAAACGTTTCCCAGGTGATATTGCGCGGTAGATTGGAATCAGAAAGGCGCTCGAAGCGGCTGCGCAAATCACGGATCAGGGGCTTGTTATGGGTCAGGACCAGGAAGCGTTTCTGTGGAAACATAGCTTGCAGCAGGCGCAGGCGATAAAGCAGGATCAGGGTTTTTCCACTGCCTGCCACGCCGTTGATGATGCCCACCTGGAAATCTCTGGAAGTGTTTTCTTGTTCGGCTGGCAGTTCCAGGTCATTTTTTACAGCCTGTTCTTGCTGGCTGTCGAGCAAATAATCAGTCAGCCCGGCTGGCTGTTTCCCATCCTGGGGCGGGCGTACGGTTAGCGCAGCCGGGACGACTGACTCGGGTGTGAATTTCACCCGCAGCAGGTCGATGCCGGTTTCCCGCAGGCGTTTCCCGCTAAACAAGGCCTGCCAGGCGGGTAAGTTTGCACCCTGAAGCTGTTCCTGCCCAATCCATTTGTACTGGGCTGCCTGCTCTGGGGATTGGCTGGCAGCCAGGTGCCGGCTGGTGATGTTCGGGAATACAACCAGGGCTGGGATTTGGGCTGCCAGTTCGGCAGGCAGCCGTTCCAAAAATAATTTAAGGACAGCCTGCTGGGCGTCTCCCAGTATGCTGCGGTCGTCCCCCATTAGCAGCAGCTGGGCTGCCGGGCGGGAGTTCTGATCACTCTGAGTACTGACCTTTACCAGTAGGGCCCGGCCTGCTGGGTCCAATAGAAAGAAATCAGGCGCTTCCAGTTCCCAGGGCGTGAGGTGGTGCCAGACACGATAGTCTTCCGGTAGGTTTTTAAAAAACCGGAAGGTTTTCAGTACTTCGGCTGGTAGGCTGCCGAGTGGGGATGCCGGGATGATTTGTGCCATTTAAAGTGTGACCAAGGTACAGGTATCCAGCAGCCTGCTCAGCATTTGAACCCAGTCTTGATGTTCGGGCAGAGCAGGTTCCGCCTTCAGGACATTTTTCGAGCCAACGATGATCAACTTGGTGCGCGGGCGGGTGATGGCCACGTTCAGACGCTCGGGTTGAAAATAAAAATCTGCCAGTTGAGCGGCGAAGGTGGCGTTTGAAGTGGTCAGCGAGACAAAAACCACTTCGCGTTCCTGGCCTTGCATGCGTTCGACTGTGTCCACTACGATTTCTCTGGCTGTCCCGGCATTTGCCAGGCTGCTGCGTAGCAGGCTGCGGATCAAACGACCCTGGGCTCGATACGGTACAACCACCCCGATCTGTTCGGCCAGCAGCTGGGCGCTGAGCAGGGATTGGATGATCCCAGTGATGATTTCAGCTTCCCTTTGGCTGCGGGTGGTATTGCCCCTTTGATGGAGGTCGATAAAGACCAGCGGTTCATCCGGGTTCAGAACGTGATCCCAGATTCCATCGGTTTGTTTAAGTGTAAGCCGCCGGTTGGCCACATGCGGATCTGGGCGTAGTTGATCGTTATAAAACTCGTGGCTGGGCCAGCGTGAGATGATGTCATTCATGCGGTAAGTGGTGGTCAGCATTTTTTCTGCGCCACGCCCGCTCAGGTAACTAAAAATGGAAGTGTTGGCGCCTGAAGTGCTTTTGAGCGAGGTGACCGGGGGCAGCTGGCGTTCGTCTCCAATAAAAATATATTTCTTTCCAGATAGCATTCCCATGATCGCCAGCGAGAGCGTGATCTGCGAGGCTTCGTCAAAGATGATCACATCGAACTCCACACCAGCCAGCCTTTTTTGACTGCGGCAGGCAAAGGGGGTGCCCCCAACTGCATAGCCCTTGCTTAAATCGCCAAATCCAGATTCGATAAAATTTTCATAATTTGGCACATTCAAGTCCCCTGCCCGCGATTCGAGCCCGATTTTGCAGACAGGTAACATGGGGTCAATGTCGTAGATCTTGTTGAGCGCGTTATTGATGGCGCGGTGTGTTAGCCCGCTGACCAGCACGCGGTATCCATCCGCTACCAGTAAGTGCACCAAGTGGGCCAAAACGAAAGTCTTACCCGTACCAGGCGGTCCCTGGATGAGATGGTACAGATCGGTGGCATAAGCCTGCGCAATGGCCTCGGACTGTGATTCGTCCAGCCCGAACTGCCTGGCTGCCAGGAAGCCGCGTTCGTAGCGTGCAAAATCAATCTGGGGACTGCGCGTACCGCTTAACAGGGGCAGGATAATTTCGCGGCCGCGCCAGCTGTCTGCCACTTCATCCAGGGCATCCAGGTGAAAAAAACGCAAATCCAGGATGCTCTCATCCGCAATCCAGCCCTCGGGTTCGGTTTGCAGCATGAAAGGATTCCCACTCAGCATGGATACAACCAGCGAGGTTTCATCGTCATATTCCAATAGCACCTGGGCAGCCTCCAATCCAACGGGTGTGCTGCGGTGCATTACAAGAAAATCCCCCTCGCGAAAGCGTGAATCATTGGTCTGGCAGTTCAGATGAATCAAACCTTCCTTCACCTGCGTGACCCGCAAGCCTTCAATTGCATAGCCGTGCATAACCCGCTCGCCCAGTGGCAGCTGCCATTGGCGTTGCAGGTTGGCCAGTTGAGTAGCAAACTCGCTGTTGACATGCTCGCGCAAACGTTGGAGCAGGGCTTGATGACCGGTCATGATTTTTTGGGTTCTGGTTGCAGGTTTGAATAAGAGTCAGGGATTGTAAATAATTATATCAGGCGCGGATGATGCGCTTATATAACTTTTTCATCCAACCCCGTCATCTCTGTCCATAGTTTGCTCAGCACCTGGGCGTTGGAGAGCAGGTCCAGGCGTGTTTTTAACTCGACCTGGGCGCTTTCGAAAAAATAGACATTCACCGGCCGGCGGCCCAAGGCGTCATTGCGCCTGACCTGGTTCCACGGGATGTTTTTGCTTTCGCCCTCCAGGCTGCGAATGCCCCGCGCGTCCGCGCTGAAACCAGCGCTGGCGGCCATGGAATTGTTCAGCCGCCGGCCCGGCGGGTTTTACCAAATGGCAGGATTCCCTTAAAGGTTACGTTTGACCCGGCTCGCAGTGCTTCAAGGCTGCCGGGGAGCAGGTGACGTAGGCAGGCGCACCAGATTGTCCCGGCGGATTCTTCAAAGCCTGCGATCCCGGCGCCAAATTCAACCTGGCGATCGTCTTGGCGAGTGATCAGGCAAGTACGGGTACCATTCAGGGTCACAATTTCATTCCAGGTCGTCATGAATTCGAGGCCGTGGGGTCGGTAGATCAGCCCATGTTCGTACAGCTCCAGTGAAACGCCCGCCATCCTGAAGAGCTGCCAGATCCCGAAGAACATTGGCAGGCCGATGAAGAAGCCTGGCAGGGTAATGCCCGTGTGAGTGCCCGGGCTTTCATTAGCTTCAAAGTTGGCTGGCAGCTAGCAGACCAACTACATGCCCGCGCTCAGGCAGGACAGCCGGACAATTTCTTTGGTTCGGCTGATGGAGAGACCAAATATTTTAACCAACTTCCCGGGCCCGGCAGACGGGTTCACAGGCGACACCCCAGGTTGCAGAGTATAAATGGGTTTACCTTCGTTTGTTATCAGGGAATCTAAGTTGCGGAGCTTATGGGTAGTTATTGTTCATAAGCGAGCCATGGATTTCAGAAATGCCATGTATTTTTGTGTGCTGGATATTCCTGGATATTCCACCCTAAAAACACAACCTTTTGCTATACTTCACTGAAAGGAGTATTTAACATGCCATATTTACAGGGTAATTTGCAGGGGCTGCAGCATTTGGGTCTGCCGGTCACGGATTTACAGCGTTCCCAGGCTTTTTATGCGCAGCTTGGTTTTGTGACTGCACTGCGTACCGATCTGGCCGAGGCGGATGGTACGGTGTTTGTGGCGATGTTGGAGAAGGCTGGCCTGACGATTGAGCTGTACCAGCTGCCGGGTGCGCGGCGTGATGAAGTGGCCTCGCGCCAGGATGGCCATATTGATCATATTGCCCTGGACGTCCTGGATATTGATGGCGCTTTTACCGAGCTCAAGGCTGCTGGTTTTGAGATCCTTGAGCCGGATGCCCCGGTGTTTCTGCCTTTCTGGTCGAAAGGGGTCAGGTTTTTCACTGTCCGTGGCCCAGATGGCGAGAAGGTCGAATTTAATCAGCGGCTTTAATCGTTCGCATGCCGTAGGCTGATGCGGGTGGCGTTTTCCAACGGTTTGTCAGTCACAAGTAACAGTCCCAGGTCGCAGATATTCCATCCCAGGACCTGTTCCCGATAGGTGGCGATCAGTTCCTGGGTGGTTTTGTCTGGTGGGAGCATGGCGGTTTGGGATTCAAAACTTGCCGTCAGGCTCTGCCCAAAAGCCAGCTTATCCTGCTTTAGGATGGCCTGCCAGCAGGCTTCAGCGGCTTGGCAGTGGGCTTCTGTTGCACGGGCAGTCATTTTGTGTGGGTACGATGAGGTCGTTTGTAAATCAAACGGAATCACGATAAGCGAGTCTTCGATGAATTTCAGGATAGCTTCATCTTGCTGATTGGTTATACGTTCCGGCCAGTATTGTCCGCTGTAATCTGTCCTGGATACGCCTGGTAAGCAGATGCCGAGCGCGGCTTTTGAGCCGCGGATTTCAGCAGTGCCAGGCAGGTTTGTATATCCAAAAAGAACTTTGGCCAGCTTTTCGGGCTTGTCCGCCGGCAGGCGCGCATCCCATAATTCGATCGCGGCCCTGCGTGTGCTGGATGAATGCTCCGGGAGTGGCTGGATCGAGATGGTGATGGCTGGGCCGGGAGCAAGCCTTGAAATTTCCGGCAGGTCCAGACAGCCGCCTGCCAGCCCGATGTAATCGGGGATCAGGCTCGCGCCTCTCAGGGCGGTGGTTGAGCGTGCAGCCAGACCGCTGTGGGGTTCGCGTTTTAAGATAACGTACTCGATTCCCAATTCCTCGCACAGATTTTTCTTTGCTGGCGTGCTTCCGTCCTCGTTGACCACAAAATAGTCAGGCTTGATCACAGCCAGTTCCTGCACAAAATCCAAAACCCCTGAACCTTTGGCTACAAATACATCCTTTACATACGCCAAAGATTTGATCATATACAGGCGTTCGGCTTCGCTGTTGATGGTGGGGCGTCGTTTGAGTTCAAAGACGTTGCGATCAGAACCAATCGCGACATATAGCTCGCCATAGCGGGCGGCTTCTTCAAAGAAGGCCACATGACCACTGTGGAGCAAATCAAAACAACCGCTGACGAAGGCTTTTTTAGGCATCCGAGTTCTTCTGTTTCTGCTGGATTTTTAGTTTTTTAAACTCTTTTTCGATCCGGTCGGGTGTCAGGGCGCTGTAGTCTTCACGGCTGAAGGTGATGATGTTCCCGGCCAGTTCATACCATGCAAAACCGCTTGTCCAGCGCGCATGCCGGTAGGTGCCCTGGCGTTTACGCTCGAAGCAAAAGATCTTCCCGGGTGTGTATAGCAAATTAAAGGAAGTGCTGTTTTGGGTGTAGATCCTTTCCATCCATTTCCACGAAGCTTCTACTGAGTCAAATACAATGCATGGCAGCGGGTATTCCTGGCTGCCACCATTGTGTTTCCAGCTGTTTTGCATGACAGGCATGCCGTTTGGTTCGATAAAGGTTTGAAAGTGCAGGTGATTCACTGAAGCGAAGGTTCCCAACGAGTTATAACCCAGGCCAAATCCTGGCAGGTCTTGCGCCAGAGATTGAGCCGCATTCCAGGCCCAGTCATGGTTTTCGCGATCCAGGAATTGCCGTTGTTTTCTTTCTGGTTCCGGAATTAGAAGTGCGTGTAGGCGAGCGAAAGGGTATTTGTTATACAGCAAGGAAACGTTTTTGACTGCCAGGCTGCCAGACCAGAAGCTTTCCCGCTCGCACAGTGCCGCGTCGTAGTGAAAGGAATTTTCGTTAAAAGGGATATCGATGGATGGCACCGACCTGGCTGCGGTTCTCTGTGGTCTGAATGAGCGGATGTGGTTAAACTGGAGCGTCCATTCACCCAGGGGCCGGTGTTCTGTTACTCGCAGTTGTTCCAGCCCAACCAGCGCAATTTTCAAAAACACCAGTAGATCTTCGGCATGGCGCTCATCCAGGATCTGTCCTTCTGCAAAAAGCCGAAAGTATTTCTCGCGGATGTTGATAAAGGCCCGTCGCAGGTCATTGTCCAGCTCGTTCAGAATATCGCGGTCAAAATAGGCATTGGCGCACACCAGGACAAACGTGCTCAGCCCAAAATCGTGGGCGGTAGTGTTGGCTCGCAGCATGGCGGATAATTTGTCTCGATACCTGGCGCGGAACTGACTTTCGGATGAAAACGGGCTTCCAGTGTCGGGCATATTACTCCAAACGTACCCTGATCTGGAAGGATCCGGGTACGGGTTGTTCTGAAACGATGTAAAGATATCCACCACCACAGCCTGAATACATGGCTCCGGCGTAACGGTGTTGATAAAACGCCAGCAGTTCCATCAGGTCAAGGGTCAGTAAAGGATGGCGCACGGTTCGCGGTAGGATGGCTTCCCAGCAGCGCATGCATTCATTCATGGCTTCGCCCAAGGCGCTGCTGTCACGTTGTTCAATGGCTGTGTAGCAAGCCTTCCCGCTCTGGCCCAGGCGTTGAACCCATTCTGGGGCCAGGTTTTCATTGCCAAAGGGGTTGTATCCTGCCGGGCGTGGCGCAACAGGTAAGATGTGCATGACGTTTTCCAACCAGGCGGCGGTCTGTGAGTCTGTATTCGATTCGATCCGAACAGGAAAAATTCCGCCAGAATAATTGTGGTCGTAATCCAGGCGGTTGACACCGGGATAAATCAATCCGGCCATGTCTTGAGAGCCGGATGGCTCGGCCAGGCCTTCATTTTCGGCAGCATATAACTCCTGGACCATTTCGGCGGGGTCGCGTTGCGGCAGTGTTCCATTCCAGAGCCGAGCAGCTACCTGGCGTGTGCTGGTGCCCATCCCACAGCGATCCATGAAGCGAAAATCGGGCTGCACGCCTACCACGACCATTGAGCCGGGTGGGCTAGGGTTGTTTCGAGATACGAAAGGTTGATCAATCCAACCGCCTGAAAGCGCGAGCCGGTACGGAATTTTTTTGATGATCTGGGTGATATCGACCATTTTGGCGTTTCACCTTGCGCCACCTGGGTGAAAAACATCCAGATGGCATGGGTCTTGTAGCCTGGCAGAGATCTGCCGGGCGGATTTATTCGGTGACGACCCGCTTGCCGGCCTGTCGGTCGATATATTGCTGTTCAATCCAGGCGTAGGTCTTTGCCAGTCCGGTGCGGAAAGATGTGGATGGTTCCCAGTTTAGCATTTTTTGGATGAAGGTGTTGTCGCTGTTGCGCCCGGCTACCCCGCGTGGTGCTGTGAGATCATACTTGCGTTCCAGTTTTACGCCGGCGATCTGCTCTGCGATACTGACCAATTCGTTAACCGATACTAGTTCACTCGAGCCCAGGTTGATGGGGGTGGCTGTCAGTGCGTCGCAGTGCGTAATCATGTCGATTCCGCGTACGCAGTCTTCTATAAACATATAACTGCGGGTCTGGCTGCCGTCGCCCCAGATCATGATTTCATGTTTGCCGCTTTGTTTGGCGGTAATAACTTTGCGGCTGATAGCTGCAGGGGCTTTTTCACGTCCGCCGTCCCAGGTGCCGTTGGGCCCGTAGACGTTGTGGAAGCGCGCAATGAAGGTTTTCATGCCGCGCTCGGATGTATATTCCTGGCAGAACATTTCAGACATTAATTTTTCCCAACCGTAACCACGCTCGGCATTGGCCGGGTAGGCATCGCTTTCTTTGAGCGCGCTCACGTTGGAGTCTTGTTGCAGCGAGATATTATAGGCACAGGCGGATGACGAGAAGAAATAGCGTTCCACCCCGGCCCGGTAGGCCGATTCGAGCATGTGGGTGTTGATCAGAATACTGCGCATGCATTCGACGCGAAAGCGCTCAATAAAGCCCATGCCGCCCATATCCGCTGCCAGGTTGTAAACTTCTTTTGCGCCCTCCACGGCGCGGATGCAGTTTTCTTCCTGGCTCAAGTCCATGCTCAGGCATTCCACACCTGGTACACGCTGGTACCATGTGGGCAGTGGTTTTTTATCCACGGCGCGCAAATTGGTAAAGCCCTGTTCCTGGAAGTAGCGCACTAGCGAACCTCCAATAAAGCCGCCTGCACCGGTTATTACGATCAGGTCGTCTTTTTTGAGGTTGGGATCGGTTGCTGCAATCATGTTTGTCATTTTTATAGTCTCCTTGATTTGTGTTTCTGGTTGTGTGACGGGTCAGCTGGGCAGCGAAGAAGTCTCAGGATGGATGGCTGCGCCGCTCGATTTTCGTAATATAAGCCGGGTGGGGAAAATGACTTCGCTAAACTCTTTTTCAGTGTTGTTTCCCAGGCGTCGAATCAAAATTTCAGTGGCCCTGGTCGCCATTTCATAGACGGGCTGGGCAGCGGCTGTCAAAAAGGGCGAAACTACCAGGGATTCCGGCAGGTCGTCAAAGGCCACCACGGCCATGTCTTCCGGCACGCGCACGCGGGCTTCTTCCAGGGCCTGCAAAGCGCCCAAGGCAATGAAGTTGTTACCTGCCAGCAGGGCGGTTGGGCGAGGTGACATCGAAAGCACCTGTCGGGCCATCTCATAGCCGCTGGCACGGTTGAAAGATCCAGAGATGATCACTTGATTTGCCCGGGCCGGGTTGCCAGCCTCCTGCATTGCCAGTTGAAACCCGGTCAGGCGGTCAGCTGCGGTGGATACATTTTGCGGTCCGTTCAAGAGTGCGATGTGCTGGTGTCCGAGCGAGGTTAAGAGCCGGGTCAGATCGTGGGCGCCGCCGATCGAATCGCAACGTACCTGGTCGACAGTTTTGCTCGGTACGTGCCGGTCGATGACCACCACGGGAACGCCGTTTTGTTGCAAAGTCTCAACTGATCCAGAATCAGAATCGCTTGGTACCAGGATGACCCCATCGACCCGATTTTGCATTAATATCTCGACATATTTCTGTTCTTTGGTTTTGTCTTCATCTGTATTACAGAAAATTACAGTGTAACCTGCCTGGTTGGCAACATCTTCCACGCCGCGAGCTGCTACCGTAAAAAAAGGATTGGTGATATCGGTCAGTACCAGCGCCAGCACATTCGTGCGCCGTGAGCGCAAGCTGCTGGCCAGGCGGTTGGGTACATATCCCATTTCTCTGGCAGCATCCTGCACGCGTTTGCGCACAGCTTCGCTGGCATAGCCGGAATTGTTGATCACCCGTGAAGCAGTGATTGAGGCAACTCCGGCTCGTTTGGCCACATCATGGATGGTTGTCATTGGGTGCTCGCTTGTGTCTTTGGACGTATGGTATCGATACCATACGTTGTCAATATGATACCACAAAATATGTAAGAATGGTGCCGTGCGATATTAAGGTTTTGGATACAATAAAGTCGGGCTCTTTATATTTGAAATACCATTTTTTAGGTTTTCCTAGATGTGAATTACAGCTGGTATCCAAATATGAAAATACATAAGACAGTCTCGGGAAACAGACTGATAGGGATACGTAACTTGTTTTAATAAAAGATGCAAAATTTGGGCATACATCACTGATAGAATTGATACCTGTACGGGTCATCTTGCGTAACTGAGAATTTTTGCATATCTCTGTAGCTTGTGCGATAATTGGGTACTAAGGAATTTATCCAATAGGAAGTTGTATAATGTACGCGCCAATCGGACAACCGTTAGCCCATCGTGCTGTGGACCGGTTCGCGCTGAATTAACAAGCATTGGTTTTTTTCTTCTGGATATTTCATGGGTAATAATTTGTGATGTTTGAAATAGAACAGGATAGATAAATTTTTTTGGCACGTGTGGATTGGCGTTATATCAAAGAGGTTAAAACGGTACCAGCGTTTCTTGCTGCGCTGAATTGGTGGAGGTAATCTTGTCGAAAATAATAACCAGGGTTCGATCAGGTTCATGGT
>CAINXK010000229.1 GCA_903854805.1 uncultured Anaerolineae bacterium | reverse complement strand
GCATATGTTTTAACGGAAAATGGGCAGGATTTTGTGGCGATGTCCAATGTTTGCACCCATCTTGGCTGCCGGATCCGCTGGATCCCTGACCTGGAAGGTTTTTATTGCCCTTGCCACAATGGGGTGTTTGCCAAAGATGGAACGGTCAAATCCGGGCCACCGCCTCGACCTTTGGATCAATTTGAAACCAAAGTCGAAAACGGAATCTTGTACATCAAGCGAGGATAAATATGATGGAAAAACTTGGCAATTGGCTCGACGACCGTTTCGGATGGCGTTCCGTTAATGAAGCTATTTTCCTGCGTAAAATACCGCATGTTAACTGGTTCTACACATTGGGCAGTGCCACTTTGTTTGTGGCAATGATCCAGGCTGTAACGGGGATTTTGCTCACCCTCTATTATGTTCCCACCCCTGACCACGCCTTCGACAGTGTAATGTATATCACAACCCAGCTGCCGGGCGGATGGCTTATACGCGGTTTACACCATTGGGGTGCTAGCGCCATGGTGGTGCTCACCGTTCTCCATTTGTTACGCGTGTTCTTTTATGGCGCCTACAAATTCCCTCGAGAAGCAACCTGGATTACGGGTGTATTTCTACTCATCATCGTAATCGGCTTCGGCTTCACTGGTTATTTGCTGCCTTGGGACCAAAAAGCTTATTGGGCAACAACAGTTGGAACTCGCATTATTGGCGTCGCACCTTTCATTGGAGATTGGTTGCTTCGCGTTGCGCGTGGCGGAGATAACCTATCGGCTGTAACATTGGCCCGCTTCTTTGGCACACATGTTTGGGTATTACCAGCCTCACTTTTTGGTTTACTTTTCGTTCACCTTTATCTGATCATCCGGATCGGCATCTCCGCGGTACCAGAAAAGAAAGAGGACTAGCCATGAACGACCAGGAAAAGAAAGACTATCTCGAACATTACAAAAAAGCCAAAGAAAAGGGTGTGCCATTTTTCCCAGACATCATTTTCAAGGACACAATCGCAGCATTACTCATCTTCATCGTACTGGTTGCGCTTGCATATTTTGTGGGAATTCCCATGGAATCCCGTGCGAATCCCAACGACACCGCTTATACGCCCAGGCCTGAGTGGTATTTTCTATTCCTATTCCAGTTGCTGAAGTATTTCCCGGGCAACCTGGAGGTGATTGGGGTCATGGTCATCCCTGGCCTTTTCATCCTACTGCTGATTTTGCTGCCCTTCCTGGACAAAAGTCCCAAACGTCATTTCATCAACAGGCCATACGCCAGCCTGGCAGCTATTTTAGTTATGGCCGGGATAATTACTTTAAGCATTCTATCTGTGCGGGAAGCACCACCACCCCAGGCAGCTGCTGCAGTCGACAAGGCTGCAACTTTATATGTCAAAAACTGCTCAAATTGTCATGGCGCCAGTATTAGCGTTCCATCCGGGACAGATTTACACAAACTGATTTCCCTGGGTGGCCATACCAGCATGCCAGCCTGGGGCGGCGACCTAAGCACAGATGAAATTGATGCCCTGGCCGGGTTTATAACATCTCAAAAAGGCAGCGGTATTTACACAGTACAATGCGGCAAGTGCCACAACGTGACCGTGTTTGCTTCAGGAAACCTGCAAGAACTACAACTAGTTCTGGAGCAAGGGGCAAATTATGCTGCCCACAAAAACCAGAATGTACCAGACTGGAACCAGGCTCTCTCGGGCGAGGAGCGCAACTCTTTGCTGAATTTCCTGGCCGCACCTGACGGACAACGACTCTTTGAAATTAACTGTTCCAGCTGTCACGGTATTGGTGTGGCCTTTTCTGGGAATGAAAGCGAACTGCGCGATTTAATCAGTAAAGGCGGTCAGCACATGACCATGCCTGCCTGGCAAGGTTCATTGAACAAGTCCGACATTGAAACCCTGGCCTCTTTCGTAATTGACCCCGCCGGAGTAACAGCGGGCAAGCCTTTGTTTGATAAACATTGCGCAACCTGTCATGGCGCCAAGGTACCATCTGCGCCAGATCGCGAAACAGCTCTAAAAATGATCAGCAGTGGTGGCGCACATATGACCATGCCCGTGTGGGGAAAGATCCTTACACCCGAGCAGCTCGATGCGCTCACAAAATACACTCTGGTTGCCAGCACAGGCAAGGGACTCGAAGCAGGGGCACAACTGTTTACCCAGAATTGTGCTCCTTGCCATGGTCAGTTTGGACAGGGCGGGCCGGTTCCTGGGCGTGCTGGCGATATGATCACTACCATCAGTTCAACCGATTTTCTAAAAACGCGTGATAATATTACGCTACGAAATATCATTTCGATAGGCCTACCCGATTCTGGTATGACCGCCTTCTCCTCAGCGAATGGCGGTCCGCTGAGTGATGATCAGGTTGACGCCATCTTAACCTATATCCGCAGTTGGGAAGCCAACCCACCTCCCATCCTGCCCACAGCTACACCTGCGCCCATCCAACCATCACCAACCCCTGGCAACCAAACCATCAAGACACCTTTCACAACGACGGTTCTGCCAATATTCATAGCCAAATGCCAGATGTGCCATAATTCCAGTACAAAACTGGGTGGGTGGGAAGCCTCATCGTACTCAACCATCCTGGCCGATGCAAAGAGTGGCCCGGTCATCGTTCCTGGCGATATTGCCGCCAGTCCTTTGGCCCTGCTTATCCAGGGTGTAAACGGTAAATCAATGCCACCCATGGGAAGCTTACCCCAAGCTGAAATCCAGATCATTCTGGATTGGATTTCAAGCGGGGCAAATCCGTAAATTATTTTTCGTAGGTATATCCCGTTTCTGAGGGATGGAATCCAGCTAAATGCCGAAATTCCGTCCCTCAGAAACAAACAAGTTCAGGCATGAACGCTGTAAATAAGCAATTTCAAACATCCTTTTCACAGTCAGGCTCTCATCGCAGAATGCAAATTTTTCCGTCCAACATGCTTAAATTATTCCCAAATTTGATATTAGTTAGATGGGCCTATAGTTAACCTATACGAAATCTTTATCTTTCACGAGGACAGCTAATAGCAGGTTAGAATACACCAGGTCAAAGCTTGGATCGATGTAGGAGCACCAGAAATATAACCGAGGAATACAAAGCCCGGGCTTCCATCACTCCATGTGGAAGCCCGTTTCATTACATAACATAGTTGTATAATGTACCAAGAGGAGACAGAAAATGATCAAAAGAATAAAAGAAGGTTTGCAGCGTTTTTTCTTTCCACCGGCCAATTCTGGACCCTGGCTGATGATTCTGCCATACATTGCAATGGGCGTGCTTAGCTTTTCTGTATTATTGGGCGGTATTTACGGATGGGATTATTCGAATTCACCCGGGTTTTGTGGCACAAGCTGCCATACCATGCCACCTCAAAATTCGACATATTTGAAATCGCCGCATGCAAATGTTTCGTGCGAGGAATGCCACATCGGAAGAGCCTTTGTCGGAGACCTGGTGGTGCACAAATCCGAAGGCCTGCGTGAGCTTTTTGACCAGACTTTCGGAACCTATGAATATCCGATCATCGCTAGCCGCTTACGCCCGGCGCGTTATACTTGCGAAACCTGTCACCTGCCAGAAGTCTTCAAAGACGATAAGTTGAAGGAGATCACACATTTTCAAGATGATAAAACCAACACTCCTGAAAATATTTATCTTATTTTGAAAACCGGCGGTGGCGCCAAACGCGAAAGCCAGGGTAAAGGCATTCACTGGCACATCATCAACAAGGTTGAATATTACGAAACCGATCCCCTCGGTCAGACCATCCCTTATGTAAGCGTCCAGAACGAAGATGGCACCAAAACCGTATATACGGATATCCAGTCCGGTTTTGATCCAAAGACAATCGATCCGAGTAAGCTGCGTGTAATGGATTGCACATCCTGCCATAACCGGGTTTCTCATAATTTTAAATTCCCTGAAACATCGATGGACGAATTTATGTCCAAGAATTTAATCGATACTACTATCCCTGAGATCCACGGCCAGGGTGTAAAAGTGCTAAGCGCAACTTACCAGAACCAGGAAGAAGGTTTGAAAACAATTGCTGGATTAGAAGATTTTTATAAATCCACGTATGCAGATTTCTATGCCCAAAAACCGGACCTGATCAAAGCCGCCATCACACAGATACAGACAATCTATAAAGATACTGTTTTCTTCGATCAAAAAATTGATTGGAAAACACATCCGAATAACATCGGCCATGTGCAAACTGCCGGTTGCTTCCGCTGTCATGATGGCAAACACCTGGATGCAAATCAGCAGGCCATCCGCATGGAATGTAACCTGTGTCACTCCATCCCTGTGGTTGCGAAACAACAAGATTTCGTGACCAAGATTGAGATCAGCCGCGGTCCAGAACCTGATTCACATCGCAGCCCAAACTGGATCAGCATGCACAATAAAGTCTTTGATCAGACCTGCGCGGCTTGCCACAATACTGCGGACGCAGGATCGACCACAAACACTTCATTCTGCTCAAACAGTGCCTGCCACGGAACAACCTTTAAATTTGCGGGCTTCGATGCGCCCAAACTGCGCGAAATTATTCAGGCTCAACTGCCCACACCGGCCCCAACGCCAGCCCAGGCTCCCGCACCTGCCGCCGGTGAAGTTCCAGACTACAATGCCAATATCCAACCGCTGTTTGCCAAATGTGCTGCCTGCCATAACGCCACTGCACTGACCGGTGGCCTTGACTTAAGCAGTTACGAGACCCTCATGAAGGGTGGTAAGAATGGCGCAGTGATCACGACCGGAGACTCAACCAACAGCCTGCTCATATCCAAGCAAAGCTCCCAACATTTCGCCAACCTGAGCGATGATGAAATGGCTCTGGTGAAACACTGGATTGATGCTGGCGCCCCCGCTCCAAAACCGTCGGAAACCTCAGCTGCTGCTCCAGTTGAAAAACCGACCTATGACGCCAATATCGCCCCGATCTTAAACACAAAATGCACAATGTGCCACAAGGGCCCCACTGCTCCAGAGGGTCTGGATCTAACCACTTTCGAGAATTTGATGAAGGGTGGCAAGGAAAGCCTGGTAATTATCGCTGGCGATGCGGCCAACAGCAAACTCATCCAGGTTCAGAGCACTCAACACGCTATCAACCTGACAGCCGACGAACTAACGCTTTTCAAGCAATGGATCGACGCTGGAGCTAGCGAAAAATAATACTGAATAAATATTAAAAAAAATGGAATGCTCAAATTGAGCATTCCATTTTTTTTGTTTAAATCACCGGGCTGCCACCAGAAAACTGCTCTTTCCTGGTTACTTATCGGTTACTTTTTGGTTCATTCAATGCGTCGGATTCGCACGCCACAAGCCCTGCAAAAACGGTCATTAGGTTGAGCACGCTTACCGCATTGGGCACAATGCACCTGCTGTGTATCTTCATCTGCATCAGCTGGGCCACGACCTGCGTGACGTTTACGTGCCGTCGCAGAAGTGCGGTTTGTTCTACCAGACGTCCAATAAACCCAACCAGCAACAAACAGTAAGGCTAACCCGAGCCCGCCCAGACCCCAGGGAAGATAAGTCGTCCAGATGGATTGTCCTGGTAATGTCTGGTCAAGCGGTGTGCTGGATTGAACTTTTAAGAAAGATGTGCTGGGCGAATCTGTATCGCGTTGGTATTTGATGGTAAAGGCTAATTTCTGCCCTGCTTTGACACCAGATTGCAAATATTCACTAAATTGGAAACCATCGCTATCCAGAATCGTGTTCGTAAGCGCAGGCTCAATCACAAGATTGGAAGATTGCAATGGTTGGCGAAATTCAAACCGAAAATTATTTATAGTGGTAGTTGCCTGCCACTCGAAATTAAATAGGTGTTGGTTACCTTTTTTGGTCAAGCCCGAATCGTAGTATTCCACTTGAATAAAACGCGCCGCAGCCTTGACCGTTAATTGCCCGAAATCAGTTCCGGGGGTGAATTTATAATCGACTCCTGAGTCCGCTACAGTTTCTGCGGTTGCACCAACAGCCACAGCAGATATCTTTTGGACACCCGCTGGCATTCGCAGCGATATCTCAGCGGGAAAAGCCGTCTGGGGTGCAAGCGAAATTTTATAGATAACCAGGACAGTAGGAGTATCATATTCCGGCCAAACACTCACATCCAGTGTGTCAAACCCAATCGCGCTCTGCGCCTTTGCGCGCGTGGGCAGCAGCAGCATTGCTAGAAGCACCAAAATAGTAAACCATTTTTGCATAAAATCCTCCAAAATAAAAATGACCTGAAGATATTACCATAAAATCAATTCATTCTCTCCCGTGAATTGGGTAGTCGTCCCAAAATGCATCATTAGCCCGCATGCAAAGCGCTCACCAACTGCCACATCGTCCAATTCAGCGGCACTGGCACGCCATGTGTTTCACCAGCACGGGCAACTGCCCCGCAAATCGCATCGATCTCAGTGGTTGTGCCACGCAGCACATCTTGCAGCATAGACGAAGAATTACCCGCCGTACTTCTGGCCACGTCTTCAACCATGGCGATTGGATCAACAAACGGTAAAACCACACCCAGTGCGGTTGCCACAGCAGCAGTCTCAACCGCTAACCCGGCCATTATCTGGCGCGCAGCAGGCCTTTTCAGAAGAATTCCATTCGGCACCCGCAACAAGGCAGTTATAGGATTTATTGCGGCATTTATCACCAATTTACCCCATAGCAGGGAATTCGAATCTGGCACGATATTTACTTTCATCCCTGCATTTTGTAACAGCGCACTGATATCACGACTGCAAGGATGCGCTTCGAGAAAAACATCCCCCTCACTGCCAGTACGTGCCAGGCCGGGTTCCAGTAAAGTCGAACCAGTCGTGGTTACTCCTAACAAGACTCGCCTGGCACCCAGGCTGGCAGAAAGAGTTTCCCGGTTTCCAAGGCCATTTTGCAAAGTTAATACCACCCCATTCTCCGGCAGACACTGCGCTAACTGCTGTGCTGCCCGCCCAGTCTGCCAGGCCTTAACCAGCAAAATTGCCAGATCAATATTTTTGCATTCTGCTGGGTCTTGTGTAGCCTGCACCGGAAACCGCATTACACTACCATCGGGTTGGACCAACCCGGCGCCTTGTCGATTAAGGGCATCGATGGCATTTCTCCACGTGCCCAACACAGTCACGCTGGCTCCGATTTCCGCCAGCCGACCTGCAAACAAGGTGCCAAGCGCACCTGAGCCAACAATAAGAATATTTTTCATGGGAGAATTCCTGGGCTTGAATCGCAGATTGAAGCGTGGATCAATATTCTGCCAAAATCAAACCGGTCCCTTCGCTGAAGCTACATTCTCTAAAAATTCCAGCCATTCAAATTCATCCATTGAAACGGCATGCTCATGAGCTGGAAATTGCTGAGATTGGACATCCGCAACATATTCCCGAAAAGCTCTTTGCATCTCAATATATAGATCAGCATATTTTTTGGCAAATTTCGGGGAAAACCGGTCGAAAAGGCCCAATAGGTCATGAGCCACCAGAATTTGGCCATCGCAACCTACGCCCGCACCAATCCCAATCGTTGGAATGGAAATCTGTTGAGTAATATATTCTGCTAATTGAAACGGCACAGATTCGAGCACGATGCTAAAACAACCAGCCTCTTCAAGCAAAAAAGCGTCATCCAAAAGGCGCCGGGCTGCTTTCGATGTTTTTCCCTGCACACGAAAGCCGCCCAATTGATGCACCGATTGTGGTGTCAGACCCAGGTGACCCATGACTGGGATACCTGCAGCTACTATTGCACGCACAGCCGGAACATGTTCACGACCACCTTCCAACTTAATACTATCCATGCCGCCAGTTTGCAGATAACGCCCGGCATTACGGACAGCTTCTTCGACCGAAACCTGGTATGACATAAAGGGCATATCGCCCACCAACAGAGCCGATTTTGCTCCGCGGGCCACAGCACGGCTATGATGCAGCATGTCTTCCATGGTCACCGGTAAGGTATTCTCGTAACCCAACACTACCATCCCAAGTGAATCGCCGACAAGGATAGCATCTATACCACTCTGATCCATTGCCAGAGCGGTCGGGTAGTCATAAGCAGTCAGCATGGTGATAGGCTCGCCGCGTTCCTTTTTCTGACGGAACGTTAGCGTGGTTACTTTTTTCCGGGTAGATAGAATAGGAAAAGCACTAACAGTAGACATGGGTACCCTCCAATTCAGGTAGAGTCCTTTCCAGCTTGAAATCCCCTCTGCTGGATGAATATGCACAAATAACAATATAATCAGCTCCGTCACGGTCATTCGATCCATGCGGTAAAAACATTATACGTCATTCTCGCAAATCGGGATAATCACCCCAACGGATGGATGCAACGCTTTCCTGTAAATAATTCCAGAAAAGATCTATTTCAGTGGCAGTGAGCAGTATAATAAATTAACGATAAAAATATTTACCCGGATTTACATCATAAAACAGTATGGAAAAAGTTTTTTGTGGGTATTTTTGAGCAGAACAGCGCAAAATAAATCCACGTGCAGCGCACACCTTGGATTAGCATTCGCCGCGCAACAAAAAATCAGCACGGCAATAAGCAAAACCGAGGAAGCTGGTGAGTAGATACAATCAAGAAACGAATTCAGGAGAAGAATATGCGACGAATAGTTGGGTTTTTAATTGGTATTTTTGTAGGCTGGCTGGTCGGCTCAACCATTGCACTGTTGCTGGCACCGGAATCTGGAGAAAAATTACGCGGAGAACTGCGCGCACGCTCATCCGGTTTTGTGGGTGAGGTCAAATCGGCTGCTGATACGCGCCGCAAAGAGCTGGAGGACCAATTGGCTGCTTTGCGCGCTCCACATGTGCCGGGCAGGTAAATCGGCATAATACGACCAACTGCTGCTCGTCCTACTACACGCAATTTATCCAGATTTAAGCAATTCTGATCTTGCAGATGTGATCATGTTTGGGTCACCGATAGAACCATTTATTAAAATTTGCGGGATAATATTTCTCCGAACCAGGCTGGCTCGCTTTTCTCGATCAGTAGATCCCGCGCATCATGAAACTGCATAAAATTTTGCATTGCAGTTGCAATTTCGGCTACCATTTGCTCGTCATGGTCAACATCAGGCTCAAGGTAAAGCGCCTTGATATGCAGCAAGCCAGTCTTCCGATCCAGCTTTGGGTCAAGACGACCCACTAATTTATCTTTATACAAAATTGGCAGACAAAAATACCCATAAATACGTTTTTGGGCAGGATAATAAGCCTCCAACCTTTGCCGGAAGCCCCAAAAAGCCTCGTCCCGCCCCTTGGCCCACCATAGGTTATCGAAAGGGTTGAGAAATGTTGTCCGTTGGGCTCGGATTTCACCATCTGCTGCCTTCTCAAGCATGGGCAAATTTTCGCGATGAACAAGGAGGGTTTTGACGCCATCCAGCGTTTCGCCGAAGACTTCGACCAGCGTACCCATCCTGACCAACTCGGATATGAGAAGCCGGGCTTTTCCCATTTTCATCCAGGTATAATCTGCCGGATTGCGGGGCAAGCAAACTCCCAGAGCTTTTGCGCCACGCTCCAGCCAGAAACGATCGCGCTCATCCGCAGTAGGTTCAGTTCGGTCCACCCAACCTGGCAAAACACGCTCAGTCAGATCATAAACACGCTGGAAATTTTTACGCCCTGAAATCATCAGGTCGCCAAAACTAAATAGATGCTCCAGTGCCATTTTTTCTGGCCGCCAATTCCACCAGGTGCCATGGGTGAGTTTTTCACCTTCCAGGCTGTTTGCGCGCAGTCCCCCTTCCAAACGTATGCGCGCAAGTACCCCTTCCACAAGCTCACGGTTTCCTGGTTGGTGAATCCAATCTGTGTACCAGTGATGGCCATTCTCGCGTAGATAGCGCTGCTGGGGAATCTGGTAACGATATTCACTTAATGGCAAAAAACATGCCGCATGAAACCAACCTTCGAAAATACGCCGGTTTTCCGGTTCATTTGCAAGTCTATCAAACAGAGTCCGGTCATAATTTCCCAACCTTGACCAAAGAGTCAGATAATGAGCGCGAGCAACCATTTGAAGCGTGTCAATCTGGATCGCTCCAAGCCGATCTAGTATCGCAAAAATCGAATCTATATCGGGAAGCTCTTCGTAACCATTAAGAGTATCCAACCCGGCGGCATGCAGGGCCGTGGCTCGCAAAGCAGATAATGGATAAACAATCATCTAAATCTCGGTAGCATTTGGACCAGCCTGATCTGCCTGTTCGAATGCCTGATCCAATAAATCTAAAAATTCTTGCGGGTTTTCGCGGGTGATAATTTGTGTGCGAACGACGCGTGGTAAATGCTGAAGCTTCAGGTACTGTATAGCATGTTT
>CAINXK010000228.1 GCA_903854805.1 uncultured Anaerolineae bacterium | reverse complement strand
TCCATACGCTCCACACCGGGTTGGACGCCTTGATATCCGACACCGCTCCGCTGCTCTGGATGGCACCCTACTTCGGCTGGCTGCCCCGCTACGGCGGAGAGATCAGCCAGGCGGAAAACCTGCTGGCCCTGGCCCAGAACCTGGTCACCGCAGCCGATGCTGGTCTGACAGCCATCACCCCGGCGATCGAAACAACCATCAAAAATAATCAATCTCTGGATGTCCTGGACCTGGTCCTCAAACTGCAGAATGCCGGTCCCGAGCTGTTGGACGCCCAACTGGCGCTGACCCAGGCTCAGGCAGCCCGCGCCGGCCTGAACCTGGAGCGCCTCTCACCCGCCGTCAAACAGATCATCACCGGCCGCATCGACCCGCTCTTTGAGACCATCACCGGCACCTTCCCAATGGATGATGCCCTGTCGCTCATCCGTATCGCGCCCAAGCTGCTGGGGGTTGGCAAGTCTGGACCTCAGACCTACCTGATCCTCATCCAAAACGAGGATGAGCTGCGTCCCACCGGGGGCTTCCTGACCGCCGCCGGCTCAGTGGTGGTTATGGATGGCAAATTGATCGGCATGAACATCGAATCTGCCGAGTTGATTGACGATTATTCCAAGCCCTATCCGCTGCCCCCCTGGCAATTCCAGACCTTCATGAACATTGGCATGCTGATGTTCCGCGACTCCAACTGGTTCACCAATTTCCCCACGACCGTCTCCTGGGCTGAATATTTATACTGCTACACCCGCGCCGCTTCCGCCGATGGAGTCATCGCCATCGATTCGCACGTGATCGTGCAGCTGCTCAAAACCCTCGGCCCAATCCGCGTGGAAAAAGTCAATTATCCCATCACCAGCGAGAACGTCATGGCATACATGCGTTCCGCCAAAGAATCAGCGCCACCCGGCTTCACCGGCAACTGGGATCGCAAGCAATTTATCGAAAGACTCGCCCGGCCCCTGCTCGAAAAAATCCTGCAATCGCGCGGACGCGACTGGACAAAACTGGTGCCCGTCCTGCTGGAGCTACTCACCGAAAAGCATATCCTCATGCAATTCGATGACGAAGAGGCCGCCAGGTTGCTGGAGCGCCACAACTGGGATGGCGCTGTACGCATCCCAACCCACAGCGACTTTAACATGCTGGTGGATGCCAACATGAGCTACAACAAATCCAATCCATCCATGGAAGTCGCCCTGGACTACAGTCTCAACCTGGCGGATATCAAAAAGCCAACCAGCCTGCTGACCGTCCGTCAAACCAATCACTCCAGCAACGATATTCCCTGCCTGCCAAGATACTCAGCCAGGTTCATTCCCAGCCAGACATCCTCACCCTACGTGATGGAAGAATGTTACTGGGGCTATCTCAGGCTCTATCTGCCCGCCGGCGCACAGCTGCTGCGTTCCACACCGCGCGCGATCCCGGCAGAATCGACCATGCTAGGAGAGGCCGTCCCGGCCCGCACCGACGACCTGGCCAGCGAAGACATCCCCAACGCGCAGGTCTATGGAACCATGACCATGGTCCCCACGCACAGCTCCATCAGCACCGAATTCGAGTTTCTCCTACCACCGGATGTGCTCACCTGGGATGGAAAAAACAACCTGTGGGTTTATCACCTCAAGCTACAGAAACAACCCGGTGCCCTGACGCGATCCCTGCGCCTGAGACTGCAGCTGCCGCCCGGTGCAGCCATCGAAAACGCCAGCCTGCCTCTCTTAAACGAAAATAACACCTGGACCGCCCTGCTTGACTTGCGCAATGATCTGCTGATCGAGGTTCCCTTCCGCCTGAAATAACGCGGCAGCTCACCCCCAACCCAGCCTAACTGCCAATCTAAAAGACCTGTTCGCTCAATTGCCACCACGCAAGTGGTTGGAGAGCGAACAGGTCTTTTTTTATACTTCGGGCTTCCGCGCCGCAATAACCTTAAAAATGGTTCAAGGGCATGCCGGCGCGGGAGGTATGTCATCATTGCCCAGACGAACAACCACTGGCTAAATATTCAAAGCCCTCACAAAAACCAACATCATTTGAATACACCGAAAAAACCGCCTTAGCCTGGCGGTTTTTTCGTTTAAACGCCCAACGACCACTGCATGCTTGGTACCACAAGCAGACAACAAGTCAAAAACACGGGCAAATTAAGTTTGTCCGAATAGCCTCGACCCCGGGTTGTTTTACGACCGGCCACCCACAGATAAATTGAACACGGCCGCGCAGCATACCAGCCTGATCACTCCAGGATGAGTTCAGCTTCAAAGTGCCACACCCTAAATATCGCGTTCATAACAGAATTTACACAAACCTTACGCGAAATTTAGCTTATTTTCGTCAAGTACCAGGAAACCATGCCGAAGCTTTAAATAGGTTAAGCGCACCACGCAAACCAGTGGTTGCACACAACCAAAACACAGCTTCCTTGCCATGAAAATGGCTGCAAGCACCAATAAACCCTTTTAGGATGAAACAGGTGATGCTGGAATCACCCATTTTTCAAACAAGGATACCTCGGATTGCAGTCAAAAGGTTACTACAAATCGGATAGTTTTTAGTATATTTTTCGGCTGTAACCGGCCAAACTTTATCGGCAAGATCACAGCCATCAACACCACCCGGCCAAGAACCGGCGGCCAAAAATCCGCCACATTTTATCGAAAGGCTATTTATGAAACCGAGTCGCCTGCTTATTAGTATCTTTTTTACCCTTGTGCTGATCGCCAGTCTGGCGATTGCTATCCTCCCTGCCCAGGCGGCTGGGACAGCCAGGCCAATCCCCGCTTTTAAGAGCTTTATTGATTCAATCAAAGATGGGCAAGCCAATACTGTGCGCGGCGTATATGCTCCAGATTTGTTCGCATTGAAAGTTGTCCAACAACCAGCCAGTGACCCGAGCTTTGTATCACCCTGGCAAGGTATGGTCACAGAATTCAAGGCAGCGCACGACGCTGGCAATATCGGCTTGCTGGCCCATAATTACATGGCCGGACAGGATTTCCCGGCTCTCAAACCAGGCCAGGAAGTACGCGTCATTTTTGGGGATGGGAAAATTGAGTATTTCAAAGTAACCAGGATGTTTCGCTACCAGGCTCTACAGCCAAAGAGCACGGTCAGTGACTTCCTTGACCTGGACAGCGGCGAAAAGCTTGCCTGGACCAAAGTGTTCAAGAATGTCTACCAGGGTGCCCATCATCTGACTTTTCAAACCTGCATCTACAAGGATGGCGAACAAGCCTGGGGTCGTTTATTCGTCATCGCAGAACCGTTTGTTCCGTAGCCGCCAGACAGGTGCCAACAAAACAACCGGATACCCATCCGAAACTTCCACACTGCATCCCAGTTTTTTCCGTCCGCAGTCGCGTTCACTACCAGCATCGGGTAAAATGAGCGCATGGCAAAACAAAAATATTACGTAGTCTGGAAAGGACGCCGCAACGGGGTCTTTACTTCATGGGAGGCCTGCTCAGCGCAGGTCTCTGGTTTTACCGGGGCCGAATACAAGTCATTCGACAGTCAGGCAGCTGCAGAGAGTGCTTTTCGTGGAGCATACAAAGAGTATGTCGGCAAAACCACCAGCAGCGTGGTACAGGAAAAAATGACACTGAGCAAAGCTGTAGTCCCATCCATCAGTGTAGATGCAGCCTGCTCTGGGGTGCCCGGCCCGGTGGAGTGGCGCGGGGTAGAGACAGAAACTGCTAAAGAGTTGTTTAAACTCGGCCCGTACCCGGATGGGACCAACAACGTCGGTGAGTTTCTGGCTATCGTTCGGGGTCTCGTCTGGCTGAAGGAAAAACAGCTCAACTGGCCGCTTTATTCCGATTCAAAGAATGCCATCCTGTGGGTGAAGCTAAAAAAATGCCGTACAAAGTTGGAACAGACCAGGCGAAACGCCCCCCTGTTTGCGCTAATTGCCAACGCAGAAACCTGGTTGGCTGAGAATCGACTCTCGAATAAGATCCTAAAGTGGGAGACCGAAGATTGGGGTGAGAATCCTGCGGATTTTGGGCGAAAATAGCCGTTTCACCCGGCACCTCAGACCTCTTTTTGCTTGGCCTGCGTCCTGATCACAAATTTTTCCATATCCACCATGAAACGCTCGTGCAGTGCTTCACCAATTTTCTCAACTTCATCCCAAGCTTGCACCTGAAAGATTAGTTTGCGACCGTCAATGGCAACCAGTTCGGCGCGCGCCCGCACCGACATGCCCACTGGCGTAGCTGCCAGGTGACGAACATCGATGTGAGTCCCCACCGTGGTCTGTCCTGCTTCCAACTGTCCATCCAACGCACAGACAGCCGCAGCTTCCAGCAAACCAACCAGCGCCGGGGTACTGAAGACCGGCACAAAGCCACTGCCCCATTTGGATGCTGTATCTGCTGCGCTAACGGTCATACTCATTTCGGCACTCAGGCCAGGAGATAAGTTCTTCATAAAAGGCTCCGTATCAAATAGGTTGGCCGGCATAAAATAAATGATCCGTTACCCAGCACGTTCCCGGGTATTCACGTACTGGTAGCCAGGTCATTAGAAACATACTCCAAAAAACCGATAGAAGCCAGTTTTCCATCCAATCAGTCAATGGGTCGCAACCAACAAACAGGGCATGGGATTAATCTTAAACAAGATCACAACCCTGAGGAATGGCAACTTCATCAAAAATCTCTCAGAAAGATTATACAATAATACGCAGGGGGAAAAATCCCCCAGATAATACCTTTACGCGCTCCAAACCAACCAGCAGAAGGATACCTGCTCGCATGACAGATTCTACGACAGTCATTCATCCGGAACCAAGCGTATAATTATGCTACCTTGTCATAGACCCTGACAGGCTACGGAGGTCCCATGAAGACAGCATTACTGATTATCGACATCCAGAACGATTATTTTCCCGGCGGCAAGATGGAGCTCGAAGGCGCAAAGGAAGCGGGCCAGAAAGCCGGCGCACTGCTGCAATGTTTCAGAGAACACGGCGGACAGCATATCCACATCCAGCACGAAGCGCGCAAACCAGGCGCAACCTTCTTCATTCCTGGCACAGATGGCATTCGCATCCACGACCTGGTGGCGCATTTCGAGGGCGAACCGATCGTCCATAAACAATACCCCAACAGTTTCCGCGACACAAACCTGCTGGAACAGCTCAAACACTGGGAAACAGAACGCGTACTGATCTGCGGGATGATGACGCATATGTGCGTGGATGCCACCGTACGCGCCGCCGCAGATTTCGGCTTTCAGGTAATCGTCGTTGAAGATGCCTGTGCTACCCGCGCACTGACGCACGACCAGATAACCGTCCCGGCAGCGCAGGTTCAGGCAGCCTTCCTTTCAGCTTTCAAATCTTATGGTACTCTGATGAGCACCGAAGAAGTCATCTCTCGCCTGGGAGCTGAACAATCAAAGTAGTTCCCGCCGCCAATAAGTGAACAAACTGACTGTCAAGAGCATACTGGATCAATCACAAACCAGAGTTTTGTGGCCAATATATCAATATACAAGGAAATAATTTCATGACCGTGCTCGACCTTGAAAAACAAAAACTAGCCAAAGAATACAGCCGCATCAAACGCCGCTTGTGGCTGCTTGAAACTGCTTTCAGCCTGGCATACACCATTGCATGGCTGGCATTCGGCTGGGCCACCGGGCTGCGCAGCTGGTTGGCCAGTTGGTCCCCGATGCAAAATGAGTGGCTGATCGTGCCCGCCTTTGTGATCATCTTTGGCGGCATATCCAGCATACTCGAAGCACCGCTCAGTTACTACAGCGACTTCATCCTACCGCACCGCTTCGATCAATCCAACCAGACTCTGAAAGAATGGATTCTCGACCAACTCAAAGGCCTGGCAATATCACTGCCAATTGGGCTGATCGTAATCGAACTTCTCTACCTGGCGCTGCGCGTTAGCGGTGCGCTCTGGTGGTTATGGGCGGCGGGCGGACTGCTGGTCTTCCAAGTCTTGATCGCCAATCTGGCCCCGGTGTTGATCATGCCCCTTTTTAACAAATTCGTACCGCTGGGCGAAGAACATTCTGAACTGGCTGAACGATTAATGAAACTGGCCGAGAAATCAAATACAAAGGTAAAGGGCGTCTTCAAATTTGACATGTCGAAGCGCACAAAGGCTGCCAATGCAGCGTTGACGGGCATCGGCAATACCCGTCGCATCGTACTCGGAGATACCCTGATCAATGAGTTCTCGCTGGATGAAATTGAGACAGTTTTGGCACACGAGCTGGGGCATCATGTCCACAAAGACATCCCCTTATTGATCGGTTTCGGTACCCTTAGTACAGCTCTTGGGCTTTACCTGGCATCCCTGGTGATGAATTGGGCCGTGAGTACCTTCGGGTTTACGAGTGTGGCAGATGTGGCCGCCTTCCCGGCATTGACACTCATCATCAGCCTGTATGGTCTGCTGATCATGCCGCTCGAGAATGGATTCTCACGCTGGCGTGAGCGCATGGCCGATGAGTATGCGCTGCAGTCCACGGGCAAAAACGAGGCATTCGCATCCGGGTTTACCCGTTTAGCCAACCAAAATCTTGGCGAACTTGATCCTGAAAAATGGGTCGTTTTCCTTTTTCATTCGCACCCACCGCTTGGTGAACGGATCGAGATGGCAAAAATCTGGCAAAGCAGCCCGTCAAATCATCCTTGACACAAGCTTTTGAAGGCGTATAATCATATTACAAAGACAGCCCAGAGACAAGTATCTGCCCGCCCTTTCAGAGAGTTGCCGGTTGGTGCAAGGCAGCAGGCAAAGCAGAAAAATCCCCTCTGGTGGCTTTAGAAAAGTGAGCCTAAACTCATCTTAAGCCAGTTGCTCTCGCAGGGGCCAGGTATGGCCGTAAGAGAGACGGGGAAGCCCGTTAAAGCGCAAACCGAGACTGCCACTCCCAAAAAACGGGATGAACAGTAAACGCAGGTGGTACCACGAGCCGCCCCTCGTCCTGCACAGGAGGGGCGGTATTTTATTTCATAAAACAGGAGGTACTAGCATGTTAGACATCAATCTCATCCGCGAAAACCCAGAAGTTGTTCGCAAGGCTATCCTCGACCGCCAGGGCGACCCCGCGCCAGTCGATACCATTTTGAAATTGGACGAACTGCGCCGCGGCTTGCTGGTGGAAGTAGAAGCACTCAAAGCTGAACGCAACGCCGTTTCAAAAGAAATCAGCAAAATGAAGGATCCAGCCGAAAGGCAGGCGAAAGTTGAAGCCATGCGCGTTGTCGGTGATAAAATCGCCGCGCTTGATCGACAGGTCACCGATACAGACAGCGAACTAAAGAGCCTGACGGATACACTGCCCAATATCCCAGACCCGCGCACACCCTACGGCATTGACGACAGCGAAAACATCGTCATCAAGACCATCGGAGAACCAAAAGAATTTGGCTTCACGCCCAAACCACACTGGGATCTTGGTCCCGCACTGGGAATCATCGACTTCGAGCGAGGCAGCAAGCTAACTGGTTCGCGCTTTTACGTACTGAGCGGCGCAGGTGCGCGCTTGCAAAGGGCTTTGATCGCCTGGATGTTGGACCTGCATACCCGCAACCAGGGTTATCGCGAACAATATCTGCCCTTTATGGTCAAAACAGCAACCGTATATGCTGCTGGACAGCTGCCCAAGTTCGCCGATAATCTTTACAAAGACCACGAAGAAGACTACTACTTTGTGCCCACTGCTGAAATCCCTTTGACTGGTTTGCACATGGACGAGATACTGGATGAAACCAGCCTGCCTCGGTTTTATACTGCCTACACACCCTGTTTCCGCCGCGAAAAAATGAGCGCCGGGCGTGATGTACGCGGGATCAAACGAGGGCACCAATTCGACAAAGTCGAAATGTATATTTACTGCAAGCCAGAAGAATCAGAAGCCATGCATCAAAAAATGCTCAAGGATGCTGAAGAAACCTGCGCCGGGCTGGGACTTACCTATCGCGTCAAACAGCTTTGCACCGGCGACATTGGCTTTGGGGCTACCATGACTTATGATCTGGAAGTCTGGGCACCCGGCTGCGACGAGTGGTTGGAAGTTTCATCAATTTCTAACGACACCGATTTCCAGGCACGACGCGCAAACATCAAGTATCGTCCGGCGGATGGTGGCAAAGTAAAACTGCTGCACACGCTGAATGGCTCGGGACTGGGTTTGCCGCGCACACTGATCGCCGTGATGGAAAATTATCAACAAGAAGATGGGTCGATTGTTGTCCCCGAGGTTTTGCGCCCGTGGATGGGCGGAATTGACGTAATCCGCTAACAAAAAGGAAGGATGGAACAGGTAAAAGGCGCCCGATCCATCCTTCTTATCTATTACTGGCCTTTATTCCATAGGGCACCGTATGATTGATTGGCTCGTAGTTAGTGAACTACTGCTGCAATGGATCACCCTGACGTTTATGCTGGTCGGGTTGGTAGGGCTGGTAATCCCCATTTTCCCCGGGATCGTCGTGATATGGCTTTCAGCCTTTTTCTATGCCATCCTGCAAGCCTTAGTGGGAAGAATGGGAGTCTGGGATTGGCTGCTATTTGCCTTGATAACCACTTTGATGATTATCGGCAGTTTTATTGATAATATTATTATTGCAAAAAAACTACGTGAAACTGGCACACCCTGGAGATCGATCGGGATTGGTTATGCAGCCGGATTGGTTTCCAGTTTGTTTCTTACACCTTTTGCAGCCTTGATTATCACCCCACTGGCCCTATACGCTGTCGAATACTTGCGATTGCGCAATTACCACCAGGCCTTTGATTCTGCCAAAGGCTGGCTGATCGGCTTCGGCTGGACTTTCCTGGTTCTGGTTGCCATCGGCGCAACAATGATTGGTTTATGGTTATTGTGGATCTGGTATTAAAAACGATACCATCTCTTCACAGATGGTATCGTTCGATGACTTGCAATTTAATTTGAAATGGATAAGAACTAAAGGTCAAGCCAGATTGGGTTTTGCTCGCTTGTAACCATAGCCACAAAAAACCCTTTGTTTACTGCTTTTTAGTTGGATTTCCGGAAACACGTTCCACTAATTTAGTCTTCGGTCGGGTGTGGTTCTGGTGAATGGCTTTCAGTCGGGCTCGATTTATGTTCATCATTCGTATGTGATTTAGTGGGATCAGTTGTACGTGAATCATTAGACTCTTCTGCAGACGAATGCGAATCAGTCGGGTTTGATTCGTGCCCATCGTCAGGTTGTTTCGTGGCATTGGGTACATTTGATCCATCTTTAAATTCTTGCTCATTATTATCATTCCCATCAGTGGGACTGGGGGTTCGAGATGCCTCAAACTGTGGGGTGGCTCCAAAAGTGGCACTGGGATCAGGCTCAGCCACAGGGGTAACTCCAGGGGTCGCTATCAGGATGATCCGTTCAGCCTTTATGACACCATCCTCAGTTTCGCCAATCACCTGCACGGTGGTACCGGGAAAAATATCGCCACCCAGATTCGTTTCATGATCGATGGCAACATTTAGTCCACCAATAATCCAATAATCGTTATTGCGAGACTCTACTTCACCTTGAAAATCCACCTGGGCAACGCGTTTTTCAGAGTACAGTTCCTCAATTTCCTGCACGCGCTCGTGATCAAACTCATGTTCAAGTTCCACTTTTGCTTGTGAATCAAATACAAAGAACAACTGAACACCTTCCCAACTACGCTTGACAGGGTATAGTTGATCTCCGGGGAGTGCGTTACTGGATGCGTTCACCAACCCAGTGCCCCCCGTCAAAAGAAAAACCAACATGGCAGCCGTGGTAGCAGCAAGACGATAGAACCGTGCACCCAAAATATTTTTCTTGGAAAAACGCCAGAAAGGCAAAGTTGCCGGGGAAACACTGGTCTTTTCACGCATTTCAGCAGCGGCCTGTAAAACACGGGACCGGCCGCGACGTATAGCGGCCCCGGGAACTTCAGTCACCGTTATAGTACGTGCCTGTACAGCCACAGTCAGAATAGGGCGCAGTTCATCCGTCAGCCCAGGGAACTGGGCCAGACAGGATTCCACATCCCCACCATTCTCGAGGGCTTGTAGACAAATTTCAACGGCGTCATAAAGGTTTACTTTGGTCATGGTAATTCATCCAGCATACGGTTAAGTGCGGCAAGAGCGCGAAATTGAAGTTGTTTTACTGAATTTACATTTTTCTTCATCAGGTTCGCAGTTTCTTCGAGTGAATAACCCTGGCTAAAACGCAGCGTTATCACATATTGTTGTTCCTCGGTTAGCGACGCCATGGCATTTTTCAAATGACGCTCACGCTCCCGCTTTTCGTAGTCTACGGCGACACCCGGAACTCCATCAGGTATGGTTTCGGGCAAATCACTCTCTGGCCGGCGATAGGATTTCCTCAAGTAATCAATCACGATATGTGACGCTGTTGATAAAAGCCAGGCCTTCAAATTGGTCTGAGGACCACGCCCAGACTGAGATGCTTCAAGCAGTCGGATAAACACATCACTGGCAATATCTTCTGCAACATGTTCGTCATTAAGGCGATAACGTACAAACCGGTATACTTCTGGGAAGTAACGGTCATAAACTGCGCTGATCGCTTGAGAATCAAGACGCTTGAGGTCTTCCAGTTCTTTTTGTTCAGGCAAAGACATAATGGGATACAAAACCCCTGTTTCGATTCGGGATAAATCAAGTATACCATTTCATCCTGCCAGATATGCTCTCCGCCAGTTGGTACGGACAGAGAGACGTATATACTATAAATGAACCCGGAATGGGTGCTCATGAGCACTGGCAAGTAATCGGCTGAGTGACCAGCACCCAGATAACTAAATTGCTGTTTCATATAGTTCTATAGTACTAGTCGCTGCAGAATCGAAAAAGTTACTTGCCTATCTTATGGTTTTCCTGGTGGTTTTGGCGCAGTATCATAGACACGCTGAAACTCTGCCAGGTAGCGGGCTGCGACCTGCTTATCAAAAAAGATCACAACATTTTCATCGTTGGATCTTTCTGCGCTGGCAGTAAAATTATAAGATCCAGTGATCACGATCTCCTGATCAATAATAATAACCTTGTGATGCATCAAACCTGGGTTTCCATCCAGGTATACATATAAACCAGCCTTGTTAAAGGCATCAAACTCACTGCCCTGGTTCGATTTAACCTGGGAAGATTCCATCACGCCTTCCACTAACAAACCATTCCGCGCTTTTTGCCTGAGAATATCCCCAAAGTCATTTGCGGTAAAAGAGTAGGCCATAAAGTTAATACTTTGCTTGGCTCCACGCAGTAATGCTGCGATGCGCCTGGCAACATGATCATCCGGAGAAAAATAGATTTCCAGCTGAACCCCATCGACCATTAATTCAGGATAGGGAGTTTCAGCAATAGCATCCGGACCGAAAAAATCATCTTTATACATTTCTTCAAATTCGACCGTGAAGTTTTTAGCAACATTGACAGAACGTATCCGGATAAGATTATTGTTGTCTTGATAAGTTCCTGAAGTCGTGAAATTCATGGAACCTGTCCAAACCTCGGCACGATCAATAACCATGAATTTATCATGCATGAGGCCTTCCCGCCGGTCGCCCACGATCGGAATACCTGCAGCCTTCAAGGCTTGCGGCCCACGACCATCCAGATTATCGCTTTCCATAACGATCCGCACCTGAACACCGCGCTTGAATGCTTTGATCAGGGCATCCTGGAGAGAATATAAGCTAAAACTGTATGCGGCCACATCAATCGAGATGCGCGCCGCGTTGATTGCTTCCGCCAGATGCACATCCGGGCCGCCCTCCTCCCGCGAAGCTGCCGGGTTGGTTGGGGCTGTAAAATATATTTCATAAAAAGGCCCCCGCATGCCATAACCCACTTGCATGGGAATTTCTTCGATCCCGGCGCTGTGAACAGGGGTTTCCAACCCAGCCGGAACAGAACTGGCTGGAGATGCTGCTGTGCCAGCCTGCTCCGGCAAACTATCCGTATTCACGGAACAGGCCAGAACAGCCAGAATGAGCATTGAAAAAGCCAACAATTTTTTCCAAAATCTTACGCTGTAGACACGTTTCATTATCATTTCTCGTTTCTTTCATCAAAACTACATTTCAAAATAAAATGACCGGAAGAATATCCGGTCATTTTATCAAATACTCGCCCACGCACAACCTCGATCATCATCCGAAAATATATACAGCAAGCGAGTAAAAGCAGAACGACGCTTTCCTGGCATTCAATCCGGTTAAGCCCCAGGTGGCTGATCGCTAAGGCAGTATCCATAAACTGGGTGGAGCAAGATTAAGCTGTATGGTGACTGATTTCAACATATCACGACGCTCGGCTTCAATTCCCATGATGATAAATTCCGCCATCGGACGCACATCTTCAAAATCAAGTGTAATCGGTTGAAACGGGCAAGCCGGACTCTGCATCATCGAAACCGGCTGCTTCAATAGCTGCGCGCCAAGACTGATCAACTGGTCCAAAGTACAGGTGTAAGCAGGTATAAAAAAGGTGCGCGGCTTCTGCCAGAATTCAAGAGCCTGGCGGCTCTCGTTTCCGGAATAGGTTTCACGTTGCACGCTCACCACGCCCTGGGCAACCCAAAAAGGGCGCCCGCGTTGACCAGGCTGGATGCCATCTGTAAAATGAATCTCAAGCGGCATTAGTCCAGACGGCTGTTTTTCATCGAGGCCTATAGCTTGCCCACAATTTGGGCATAACCAGGCAACTTCATCCGGCTCTGCCGGCAAAGGAGTCTGACACTTCAGGCATTGGAGCGGCTGCAAGGCTGGCATGCTCATGATAATTTAGCCCTTTCCGACGAGTCAACAGCCTTCATGGCCATACGAAATATATCGCCATAATTTCCGCTGGTAAATTGCTTGAAGTCAAATTTTGCGCCGCCATATTCGTAATGTTCGCCATAACGAAATGTGCGATAAGCATAGGCCATCAGACCCAACCCTACCACAAGTGCCCCGATCAGAAAACCGAAAGAAATATCACTATTACGAGAGTTTGACGATGCCATCACAACAAAAACAGGCACATCTACTGCCAGGAAAGCACCCACAGCCATCCCAGCCACCAATGCTGCAGCACGATAGAGCACATTTCCGGGAGCCTTTCCATAAAGAACCTTGCCAGAAAACCCATCCACCACTACCTGAAAGGCACGGTCACGATAGAGATATCGGATCACCCAGAGCGGGTAGTACACCAATCCAAACCGCTTGTGAATAAAACGGATAAAGAGCTGGGCCAGACGGTCCAGACCAGCAGCACTGGTTACTTGTTTTTGAAATTCCTGTTCGGCCGCCTGGTGAGCATCGCTGATCGAACCTACTGGTTCGAAAACCATGCCATTAGCATGCAAAACATCTCCATTAAACGGTTCAAGCGGCTGATCAGTCAGCTGAATTTGCTGGACACCAAATTCGCCAACATCACATGCCGCGCCTGTCCAGATCATCTCCTGTACAATCTTAACCTCACGGGCTTCATATTTTTTATCATCACCGCTGCCCACTTCCTTTTGCCCAAACGCCCAACCAAGCGCACGACTCCACAAAGCCCAAAAAGGCAAGTAGGTTAGAAAGACTTCGCTAATTTTCGCTTTGGAGCGAACGTCCCTGGCAATTGCAAAATTGCCAAAAAATTTACTCAATGCCTGCAGCGCCTGTTCGCGACTGGCACGGGCGGGCACCTGGTAACGACGGACACCACGCTCGCCCCGAACAATGGAGCGCAGATCACAGTAAGGACAGCGAACAATCACCTGCCCTTCAGGAACCGGGACAACACCTCCGCAGCGCGGACAACCTAAACCTTTCATCGACTGTGATTCACTCATCATCACACCCTGGATGCCACCCAACTGGCAACTGCGAATAAAACCGGGGCAGCGATCAAGCCGCCACCGATACATATCAGAAATCCAATCCCGGTGGATGACCCGCTATCCCCTGCCACAAATGCCGCCAGGATACTCGCCAAACATAAAAATACGAATGCAGCTGCACATCCAACCGCCAGGTATGGCGCCTCTGCTTTGGCCGGGTAAATATTTGCCAGCGTACGGCCCGTCGCAGCTTCAACGACAGCGGTGTACATACGATTTTGAAATCCATACTTGAAAGTGTAGATAGGAATATGCACCAGTGCGCTTTCGACGATTTGCTGAGTATTGACTTGTTTCTGCGCCAGCCACTCTTGCGCGGCAACGAGCGGCACCGTCGGCTCAACGGACTCAGCCACGAGCGAGTCTTCATATTTACGCAAATCACCTGCCGGCAAGTTTAGGGTACGCAACTCTGTAACCGAGGTAGCAGCCGCAGGCTCCAGATAAACCCGTTCGGTATCCCCAGTTTTGACCTTAAAATACCAGACCGGGAAATACTGAAAGACCTGACCAAGAATGCGGGACTTTTTATCCAGGTCTTTGACAGTATCGTTTCCGGCCATCCAACGTGCCAGAGAAGCAGCTGCCTGTTGATCTTTCAAGGTCGGAGCGAGAAACCAATGAAAGACAACCCTGGATTTATCCATATAGACGGTGGAACCACAATAGGGACAGGTAATAAATAACTGACCCTCATCTGGATGCAGTTCGCCGCCGCATTGCGTACAGTGAAAGGTACCGAAGGTGATAGCGGATGGTGTTGTCACAATCTCTATTTTATCCCTGATATCATTAATTTCAAGCCTTATAACTGCCGATATGACGGAAATGATCATTACACATTTTCGGAGCTATCCATTGCATGATTTTCGCCCGGCTATTATCTCTGCAACAATCACCGGTGTATAATCCCACATCGTGAAAACACCTTCAACCTCCGCCAACCGCCAGATCGCCCTTGCCGCCGGGACAGTCATGCTGGCTTTTGTATTAAGCAACATCGTCGGACTAATCCGGCAAATTTTGGTCTCGCGTGCTTTTGGCACCAACCAGTCTCTGGATGCATTCTATGCAGCAGCCACGTTTCCAGACCTACTGTTCAACCTGCTTGCCGGTGGCGCACTGGGATCTGCTTTCATCCCGACCTTTACAGGCTTTTTAGCGAAAAATGAGCGCACAGATGCCTGGCGACTGGCATCTGCGGTAACCAACCTGGTCATCCTGGCACTCAGCCTGGTAAGTGGCTTAGCCGCGCTATTCGCGCCTGCGCTCGTACGCCATGTCATTTTTATTTTCAAGCCTGAACTCGATCCCGCTTTACAAACCCTGACAGTTGACCTGCTGCGTATCATTTTGATCGCTCCCACTATTTTTGGCGTCAGCGGTCTATTGATGGGCATTTTGAACACACATCAAAAATTTTGGATGCCCGCCTTAGCCCCAGTTTTTAACTGGATTGGCTGGATACTCGGCATTTTCATATTGGTCCCACGCATGGGCATCCAGGGATTGGCCTGGGGCTATGTCCTCGGAGCGATCCTACACCTGTGCGTACAGGTGCCCGGACTGCTGCGCCTGGAAGGACGCCGTTATGATCTCAGCTTTGGGCTGGGAAATCCGGCAGTGCGTGAAGTGGGTCGGTTGATGGCACCCCGTCTGCTGGGTGTGGCGGCGGTACAGATAAATTTTGTCATCAACGCCATGATTGCATCCGGGCAGGGCGAAGGCAGTCTTTCAGCCATCAATGTGGCACGTATGGTCATGACTATGCCATTATTTGTAATTGCACAAGCCATTGCAACCGCGGCATTGCCGACTTTCTCGGCGCAAGTGGCACGCGGTGAGCGGGACGAGATGCGCTCATCCCTGGCTGCCACGTTGCGCGGCGTCTTACTGCTATCCATCCCGGCCAGTATTGGCTTGATCTTATTACGCCAGCCGGTGACGGCCATGCTGTTTGAACGCGGACAGTTCGAATCTCGATCCACCGAGATGGTTGCCTGGGCTTTACTCTGGTACACCGCGGGGTTGGTGGGGCATGCAGTGGTTGAAATCCTCTCGCGCGCCTTCTACGCCCTGCACGACACGAAAACCCCAGTCAGCGTAGGCATGGCGGCTATGGGTTTGAATGCGGCTTTCAGCTTTGCATTTGCAGCAATATTCGCATCCGCAGGTTGGATGCCCCACGGCGGTTTGGCCCTGGCAAATTCATTGGCTACTGCGTTGGAAGCAGTCATCCTGTTTATTTTTATGCGCCGCCGGTTAAATGGAATCGATGGTCCCCAGATTGCCCGCGGAGTGGCTCGATATGGGCTGGCTGCACTTGGCATGGCCATTACGATCGTGATTTGGATGCAGGTTGCGGCAAACTTGAATCCGTGGCTGCTGGGGCTGGGTGGCGTCGCATTAGGAGGTGTTACGTATGCCATCAGCCTCGTTCTGCTTAAAACACCCGAAATACAAATGCTCATTGGCCTGGTACGACGAAGGTTGGGGCGCTAACAACGCACTCTGCGTTGTTTCAGATAGCATGTCATAAACCAGAACTCCTCTCGAGCGGGATACAGAGGTAACCTCCAGATGCACTGACCTGCCCGCCGGCTTCGTCCACAACAGGCAAGCCCAGACAAGCATCCGACCGATCTCTTGGGCTGATTGTGACAAGTCCGGTCGCCTGAGCATGCAACAATGACAGCGAGTAACCGTCAGCAATTATCGAAGTAGGCTGCTCAACAATATCTGGTATCGGTGCCAAGCAAACAGCAATCGCATGCTCTATTCATCTACTCTTGCAGTTAATGAAAATCTTCAGATTTCCCTCCCAAAAAACGAGTAAAAAAAAGAGCTTCCCAAGGCTGAGATGCTCTTTCAGTATCATCAATTCCGATCAGCAGAAGACCCCAGATTCAGCCGATATACATCCAATAAAGCAAGCCGACCGTCAACCCCAAACAAATACCACCTAACACTTCCATCGGCGTATGTCCGATCACCTCCCGAAGTTCCTTATCGGAAATTGGGTGTCCGGCGAGCAGTTCATTGATCAATATATTGATCTTTTCGGCATGCCGGCCTGCTTCACGACGCACTCCGGCTGCATCATAAATCACAATCATGGTCATGGAGATTGCTAAAGCAAAGATGGCTGTATTAAAGCCTTCATGCAAACCAATACCCATCGTTGCGCCAACCATCAACGATGAATGCGAACTGGGCATACCACCAGCGCTAAGCAGGTAGCCCCAATTCCACTTGCCCTTACGCAGGTATTCAACCGGTGGTTTTAGTATCTGTGCCATCAGCCAGGCAACAATGGCGGTCATGAGGGATGGGTTTTCAAAGATTCCAGAAATAGGCATCTCAATCCTGTCCTTCAACTTCAACCTGCCCATCAGACCCAAGTGCACGAACCTTCAGCTCAGCTTTCTCTAGAAGTAGGGCACAATAAGTAGCCAGGACCTGACCACGCTCATATAAACTGAGCGACTCATCCAAAGGATGGCCTTCACTTTCCAGGGCTATCACGATCGCTTCCAATTCGCTGAAAGCTTCTTCGTAAGACAAATCTTCCACTTTTTTCGGTGTTGTCCCGGTGGAAGTACGGGAAGCTGATGGGGACATTATGCCTCCTCTAAAAATGATTGCAAGGTAGCCCGAGTTTCGGTGCTACGTTTTACATTTACATCCAGATCACCTTCGGCGAGGCGCACATGCAGTTCTGACCCCACCGGCGCCTGGCTGGCGGTCTGAACGATCTTTTCATCCTGCGAGCGGGTCACAACAGCATACCCACGCCGCAAAACCGCCAGCGGGCTTAGCGACTCCAACCTGCGGCTGGTACCTTTCAGGTGGGCAGATTCGAGCGTTAGTCGATGGTCCTGGGCACGAACAAGGCGGCGCATGAGATCATCAAGACGCTGTGATTCGGTCTGCAAACGACGCACCGGCGAATAATATCGCAAGCTCATCTGAATCGATTCCAGGTCCGTTCTGTGTGCAGCAATCTGGCGGTTTATGGCTTCATCCAAACGCTGCATATCCCCTTGCAAGGCTGCTACAAGATCGATAATGGTGATTGGCGTTGCCAATTCAGCAGCGGCAGTCGGCGTTGGAGCGCGCTTGTCTGCAGCAAAATCGACCAGAGTAAAATCAGTCTCGTGTCCGACACCCGTAATAATGGGAGCTTGCGATGCAACCACCGCACGGACGACACGCTCATCATTAAAAGCCCACAAATCTTCAATGGAACCACCACCACGGGCCAACAAAATCACATCAGGCCGTACGAAAGTGTTTAACTTTTCAATAGCTTGAATAAGCGCTGCAGGCGCTTCATGCCCTTGCACTGGAGCAGCTGCCAATACCACCTGTGCCAATGGAAGACGACGACGCAATATGTTGAGCATGTCCTGCAAAGCCGCGCCAGTAGGAGATGTGACGATGCCTATCGTACGCGGAAAATTATCCAGCGCACGTTTCCGTTCTGGTGCAAATAAACCTTCATCTTCCAGCACGCCCTTCAAACGCATAAACTCGGCAAACAAAGCGCCTTCGCCGGCTGGCCGAAGCAGATCAA
This sequence comes from uncultured Anaerolineae bacterium, assembly GCA_903854805.1. The sequence goes on along the minus strand of CAINXK010000228.1, from coordinate 4,093 downwards.
CGACGAGCTGGTATTGTCCACTTGGTTCGTAAACGGTAATCTTACCGTGAACTTCTACCGAAAGACCATCCTGGATGGACAAACCCCGAATACGGGCTGCGTCGCCCTTCCACATGACACACCGCAGCGAAGCTCCAGAATCTTTAAGCGTAAAATACAGGTGCCCGGATGCCGGGCGAGAGAAATTCGAGACTTCAGCTTGCACCCAGGCATCAGCAAGCGCAGGGTCGCCTTCTAACAGGCGACGCACCCGACGGGTGAATTCGGTCACAGTGTAGCGAGGCGTTTCGAACAAGGCTGATTGGAGCATGTCTATCTCTAAGTGCGAAGGTTCTTAATCAAGCAGAATGCGAAAGAATTTGAATGAAGTACAATACAGGTAGGATACCTTCATTGAATATTTGTGTCAACACGTTTTAGGAAAACAAATAAATAATTCTACAAGGAAATGAAAATGAAACCAACTATTAAGACCAATTCCACCCTGACAGGACTGGCTGTCATTTTAACGGTAATTTTAAGCGCCTGTGGCGCTTCTGCAACACCAAACCCTACCGCGGATGTTAGTATATTTTACACCCAGGCTGCCGCTACCATCGTACTAGGACTTACCCAAACCAGTCAGGCAATGCCGAGCGCCACACCACCCGCACCTACTTCCACACCTGAACCCAGCCTGGTGCCCACACAAAACAGCGTACCTGCGGCTCCGGCAGTGCAAAACACTATCGTGCCAACACCCCAACAAAGTTCATCAATCATCCCGACCCCAATACCCGTGGATCCTGCCACCGCGCGCGGCTGCTACAACGCTGCTTTTGTGTCGGATGTGACCATCAAATTTGCACCTACCTTCAACTCAGGTGATCGGTTTACGAAAACCTGGCGCATCAAAAATACGGGCAGCTGTGATTGGCCCCGAGGCTTCCAAATTATCTTTGTCAGTGGGGATCGCTTTGGCGCCGAATCAAGCGTCATCGACCAGAAAGTCATCACTGGCGCAACTGCAGATATTTCGCTGGCCATGACGGCACCCTATTTAACCGGAGTTGTTAGCAGTAATTGGATGCTGGCAACCGATATTGGTAAACCTTTCGGTCCGGTGCTCTCTGCTGCCATCACACTCCCGGCCGGCAACAGCGGCGCAACCAGCAGTGGTGGATGTTTGAACTCGATACTGGTCTCGGATGTCAGTATTCCCACAGGAACACAACTAAACGCTAATGAGAACTTCACAAAAACCTGGCTGGTAAAAAACACAGGATCCTGCGAATGGAATGGCAATTTCAAAATCACGTATGTAGGCGGCGATCTGCTCGGGGCAGATACGACCAAGATTCGCAAAACTGTCGGGGCAGGCACAAGCGCAGAAATTTCTCTTGACATGACTGCGCCAGGTAGTACCGGAACGATCTCATCGGCATGGCAATTGGCTTCCGATGATGGCCAATTATTTGGTCAATTATTTGCATTTTCCATCGTAGTCAAATAAACATCAAAACCGGAGAAAACGATGAAGCGAATATGGGCATCCTGGCGCATGAAATATATCAACACAGCCGGTAAAGAAACAGGCTGCATTTTTTGTAATGCACTCTCGAAAAATGACGACACGGATAATCTGATAGCAATGAGAGGCGAACACGCGTTTATCATCCTGAACAAGTTTCCCTATACCAGTGGACATTTAATGGTAGCGCCACTATCACATAAGGCTACGCTTGAGGACCTGGACGCACCCACACGCGCCGAGATGATGGAAATGGCCACAGTTTGCATGTCTAGCCTGCGCAAGATCTACAACCCGCAAGCATTCAACCTGGGCGCGAATATCGGTGAAGCAGCAGGAGCCGGCGTACCCGGACACGTCCATCTACACATTGTGCCACGTTGGAATGGTGACACAAACTTCATGTCAACCGTGGGAGAAGTGCGTGTTTTACCGGAAGACATTAACGATACTTACAAACGAGTGAAGGAAAGCCTTCAGCAGACCGCATAATTCCATGAACAGTCGCATTTTTTTAACTGTTTGCACTCCCGTTTCTCTAACACGTGGATCAAATTTATGCTGATCTGCGTGTTATTTTTATTAACTGATGTTACGCTTGGTGAAGGATGAGCGCTCAACGGGGTGATTATTGCACAGGCGCTGATGTTTGACAATATGTCACTTATTTTTACAACAAGCTGCCCGGTGGAGTTAACCCTTGGGGGATATTTAGCCTGGGATTTGGCGGAGACAAGCGATGGTCTGCTCTGCAAGGTTGCCGTAAGGCTGTAAAAACGCGAATATGACTATAATGAAATAATCAATTTTCACCTCGTCAGTCACAAGTTATATCTTTTCGCGCAATACGAGCTGGTTGCTTTGCGTTCCGGTCACCCACCTTGGGAAGGGAATTTATGGCATTGGATATTACTACGCTGGCAGTTGTGTTGTTTATTTGTAATATTCTTCAGATCGCGGCATTGTTTGTGCAGGTAAAACTGGCTACCCGCTTCAATGGCACTGGGTGGTGGACGGTGGGTATTGGTTTGCTTGCGTTGGGGTTTCTGGCTTTGAACTTGCGGAGGGTACCCGGGTTTATTACGATTGGGGTTTTTTCCAATAACTTGCTTTTTGTGAGTGGACAAGTCTTGCTATACGTTGGTTTGTTGCGTTTTTTTGAGCGGCGCGAACGCGGCAGGATAATAATCCTCTTCCTGGTAGCCTATGCGCTGGTGGATACCTTCTTTGTCTTCATTTTTGATAATATTGTCTGGCGTGGATCGATTTTATACCTGACGATTGCAGGATTGTCCTTATTGACCGCCTGGTCGCTGGGGAAGTACAGACCGCGCGTGATGATCGCCTCGTCCAATTTTTTGGCGGCAGCATTTATCTTGCATGGCTTGGTGTTTATTATCGGGTTTTTGATGGGTATCCTTTTACCACCTGCGACCAATAGCCCGACAACCAATAATCCTGCCCAGGTGCTGGGGATCCTGGACGGTTTGATCGCAACGACCTTGTGGACATTCGGATTCATCCTGATGGTTAACCAGCGGCTGAATGCTGACGAGCGCCAGACACGAGAAGAGCTGGAGCTGATATTCCACGCCAGCCCCGATGCTGTGGTAATTACGAGCAGGGAGGATGGGTGCCTGGTGGAAGTCAATGATGGCTTCACGACCCTGAGTGGTTACAGCCGCCAGGAGGCGCTGGGTAAATACATGCTTGATGATTTGCATTTTTGGAAATCATCCGCCGACCGGCAGAGGTTGTTAGACGAATTGGACAGGCACGGGGCATGTAAGAACCTGGAATTTGAATTCCGTCGAAAGGATGGCAGTGAGCTGACGGCGATTCTTTCTGCCCGGCTGATTGTGGTGCGCGGCAAAGACCATATCTTGGGCGTCATTCACGACGTGACAGAGCGAAAAATGTTCGAGACCCGTTTACAGAAACAGGCATCGACCGATGTGTTGACTGGTGCAGCCAACCGGCGCTTCTTTATGGAGGCAGCGAGTTATGAGCTCCAGCAGGCGCCGCACCTGGAAAGGTCGCTTTCGGTGGCGTTGATTGACCTGGACCATTTTAAACAGGTCAATGATACCTATGGGCACAAAGAAGGCGATCGTGTGTTGGCGGGCTTTACGCAGTTATGCTTGCAGAACATCCGCGAGGGTGATATTTTGGCGCGTTTTGGTGGCGATGAATTTGCGTTGATGCTACCCAATTCAGGGGCAGAGAAGGCTGTTGCCATTGCCGAACGTATTCGCCAGGCTTTGGCTGTTTCGGACCTTACACGTGAGAACGCGCCGTATACAGTCACCATCAGCGTGGGAATTGCCGAGATTCGCGGCAAGACCGATACGCTGGATGAGATCCTGGGGCGCGCAGACCAGGTGCTGTACCGGATGAAGGAGTCTGGGCGCAATCGGGTGGGAATTTACGAAGAAGTTTAGTAGGACTGATTCGTGCGGCAATTGTATAGATCTTGAAAAACCTCAATCTGCCTCCAAGCGGGTTGAGGTTTTTTTATGGTTGATGGTCGAGAACCGCCAGGATGGAAGCCAAATCCCAATAAGGTGACTTTGAGGATTTTGA
>CAINXK010000227.1 GCA_903854805.1 uncultured Anaerolineae bacterium | reverse complement strand
TTCCGGGAAAACCGGGCAGGGTTGGTATGGCTGCTATTGTTGGGTCTGCTGATGGCGGGTATGCTGCCTTTATCCCAAAAGGGTTTGTTAAAAGGGGCCGGTTGGGAAAAGCGGGCTGCAAGCTGCACTTCGGCCAACCTTGAGCCGCAGTGTCACTGGCAGGTTTCCAAATGGCTGCCGGGCAGCCTGGATTACCAGTTAAAACGGCTGAGCATGTCGCGCTATATGAATACCCTGGATTGGCAGCAGGGCCGCAGCAATCTTGATACCCAGGTGGTCTTTTATAACGCAGCGGACTTGCTCAAATACCTGCCGCGCGCCTTGCAGATCTCCATTTTTGCGCCTTTCCCCGATGCCTGGTTTGGCAGCGGTTCGCTGCCCTCGGCGACCTTGATGCGCCGGGTGGCAGGGGTTGAAATGCTGGTGGTCTATTTTTGTCTGGCGGGGCTGCTGCTGGGGGGCTATTTCTTCCGCAAGCGGGGCGCCTTCTGGGTGGCGCTGGCGGTCTGCGCGGCTTTTTTGCTGTTGTACGGGCTGGTTGTGCCAAACATCGGCACCCTGTATCGATTTCGTTATCCCTTTTTAATGTACCTGGTGACGTTCGGCCTGGCCGGCTGGCAGCAGGTCTGGGGCCGGCTGCGGCGGGGGCGGGTGGGCTAATCAAGAATCTGTGGCAGGGGTGGCTTCAAAGCTCAATAACAGCGCATCAAATGACTTTTGCATCAAGGCCAGGGCCTGTCTGGCTTGCGCATCAGGCAGTCCGTTGGGCGGACCGGCGGGGGTGTTGTTGACATCTACCACATACAGACGCTGATCCTGGTCGCGCAGCACATCGAATTCTCCGAAAGCGATGCCCATTTTTTTTGCCATTAATAGCAGTTGATCCAATTCGACCTGTGAAAAGAGCTGATCTGGTTCGGCCAATTCCACATGGCTGTTGCGATTGGCAAAGCGGTTGGCGATGGGCCGGTATTTGAGATAGACCAGGGGAATCTGATCGCCGTGGACAGGCAGCCGGTAATCAAGCACCAGGCTGGTGGCGCTGGATGAGTTATCGATCAATTTTTGGTAAACACATTCGGGGCGCAGGCTGGCGGGATGGATGGGCGCCTGAAGGATGCGGCCGTCATGCTTGCCGTTGGCGTTGGATTTTTCAACGACCTGGCCGTGATATTGGGTAGGGTCGACAAGCAGGTTGTAACCGAACACATCAGCGAATACCTGGCTGACGGTCTGCTTGCTGATATCAGTGCTGTTGGCGTTGATGATCCGGTCTGGCTGGATGGGGATGTTTTGCAGCAGCGCGCGCTCAAAGTAGGTTGCATTTCTGCGTTTGATGGCGATGTCAAAATGTTTTTTGGGGTTGGTGGAGATTGAGTATCCCAATAAGGCACACAGCTTGTAAGAAACAGAAAAGCGGGTCGGGCGATTTGGAAAGAACAGGATGGTTTTATTTACTGACAGGACAGTTTTCAAGACCGCCAGGGCATCCGTCGTGATGGAATTACCGCCAAATTCTCTGCGTATCTGGAAGATATACGGAATATCCAGCAGCCGGGCCAGATAGCCGCGCAGCAAGCTAAGTAGCCCGGCCGGCAAGGTCCCTTTGATAAGCGTTTTAAATCGTACCAGAAAAATACTTTTTTGATCAGCTTTCATGTTATTTTCAGGGGAAGCATGGCTCGAGTTGGCACATATGGCAGATGGGTTCCATTAGGCTGTTTTTGTGACCTGCTTGTACTGGTCAAGGTAATGTTCGGCCATGGCCTGATTGGTGAAATGTTCCAACACCCGCAGCCGCAGGTCTTTCCCGATTGCGGCTCTTTCAGCCGGGTCTTTGTCCAGCATCTGCTGCCAGGTTGCGGCCAGGGCTGCCGGGTTGTGGGGCGGCACGATGGCTCCGCCCGGGCCAAGCATCAATCTCACATCGCCCACATCGGTGGCAACGCACGGAATTTCACAGGCCATGGCTTCGATGATGGTCAGTGGGAAGGCTTCGTCTCCGGAGGATGTGAGGGTCGCCAGATCCAGGGCGGCTGTGATCATGGGCAGATCCGTTCTTTTCCCGAGGAAATGAAAATTTTCTGGTGTTTTGGATAGAGACATCCATTTTTTTATTTCAGGGTTGTCTGTAACAACCTGCTCCCCAACCAGGACGAAATGAACGTCTTTATTTTTTGCCAGGAAAAGGTCGGCAGACAAAAAGAATAAGGCATGGTCCTTCTGGGGGTGATACCTGGCAATATAACCGATCAAGCAGGTCTGGGGGTCCAGGCCTAATTCTTGCCTGAATATGTTCCTGGCTTGCGGGTCTGGAATAAAGCGTTCCGCAGCGATACCGTTTGGAATATGGATCATCTTCGAGGCTGCATAGCCAATGCGCGCATGCGATTTCATGGCCGAACGGGAGCAGCAGATGATCTGGTTCGGAATGATATGCGAGCAGGCGGCGTTGATCCTGGCAATGATTTTTGTGAAAAATTTCAAGCGGTTACGCTTAAAGTGTTCATAAGAATGGTGAACGCCCCAAATAATCGGGATATGATCAGGATTGCGCAGGAAGATGGTTAAAAAATCTCCGTGATACATCCAACTCTGGATCACCTGCGGCTGAAATGATGCGATAATTTCATTCACCCGGGATGTTGCTTCAATAAAAGTGCCCGGAGAAAAGGAAATTTCATGCAGGCTGATGCCCAGGTCGATCACCTGCTGCGCCAATTCTCCATTGGGTTTCATGCTGATTAGACATTGATCGACCCCTTTTGCCTTAAG
>CAINXK010000226.1 GCA_903854805.1 uncultured Anaerolineae bacterium | reverse complement strand
TGCTTCGGCCATTCCGTTCATTATATTTGGAGTGGCGCTGCCTTTCAGCCTGCTGCAGGGGGTTGAGCGTGGTATTCTTCAAGGCCAAACGCGTTTTGGCATTTTGGCAGTTACCTACCAGGTGGAGATGTGGACACGGTTCTTGATTGGGATCGGATTGGTAATGTTGGGGTTTTCGATCGTGGGTGCAGTGCTGGGCATTAGCCTGTCTTTTGTGGCCACCTGGTTAACTGCAAAATTAGCGGTTAGAGGTCTGCCCACTGCTGTTTTCCCGGATAAGGAAATGCAGGTGACTCTCAGCCTGTTTGCGCTTCCGGTTTTGGTCTCTCAGTTGGGGCAAATTCTGATAAATAATAGTGATGTACTACTTGTGCGGCGCTTTTTTCCGGCCGAACTCGCGGGCCAATACGCCGCATTGGCCTTGATTGGGCGGATTGTTTTTTTTGCGACATGGTCAGTCGTGACTACCATGTTTCCGATCGTGGCACAAAAAAATAAAAAAGGCGAACCGCATGTTTACTTGTTATGGGTTTCCTTGGGGATCGTGGCTGTAATTTCAGCACCGGTTGTATTGGCAACACTGTCATTCCCAGATTGGATTGTCAGTATTTTATTTGGTAAACAATACCTGGGTGTGGCTGGATTGCTCTGGTTGTATGCGTTGGCAACTTCACTCTATGCGCTGGCGAATGTCATTGTTAATTATCGGCTTTCGTTAGGCGCGGGAAAAAGTACCGGATTAGTAATTGCTGCGGGTCTGGCGCAGGTCCTGGGGATTTTGTTATTCCATGGTACGCTGGCTCAGGTGGTTTGGGTCCAGGTAATCGTAATGGCAGTCCTGTTTATTCTCTTGCTCGGTTATTATTTTTTCAACGAATATAAATCCCGGCTTGTGCTAATGCAGGCCGTGTAACGAATAAGGCGAAAATCCAAAAATAATTTTCTAGGAGCTTTTATGGAACATACTTATGCAGTGATCATGGCTGGTGGAGGCGGCACACGTTTATGGCCAGTCTCTCGTAAAAACAAACCCAAGCAGTTGCTCCCATTGTTGGGCGAAGAAACTCTTCTGCAGAGTACTGTTGCGCGCCTTCGCAACCTATTCCCGCCTGAACGGATCCTGATCGTGACGGTTTCGGATCAGATCGCTGAGATTCGCGAGCAAGTGCCATCAATTCCGGTTGAAAATTATCTAATCGAACCCGGGCCACGTGGCACAGCTTCGGTGGTCGGGTTGGCTGCTGCCATTCTGCATCAACGCGATGCGCAGTCTGTCATGGCCATTTTGCCTTCTGATCACCATATTCGCAATATTGATTTATTTGATTACTTAATGCGCACTGCTTTCGATGTGGCTAACCTGGATTATCTTGTCACCCTGGGTATTTCTCCCACGTTTCCATCGACCGCCTATGGATATATCCAACAAGGTTTGCTGATCGATGAAAAATTTAATTACCCGGTATATACAGTTAAACGTTTCACCGAAAAACCTGACGAGAAGGCTGCCCAGCAAATGATCCGTACCGGAGACCATTCCTGGAACAGTGGTATGTTCGTCTGGAAAACAGAGCGGATCCTGGCAGAGTTTGCTCGCCAGATGCCCGATCTCAATGCTGTGTTGACGAATATCGGCGAGGCAGAAGCAGATGCTCGCGAGGCGGTCATCCAGTCGGTTTGGAATGATTTGAAGGTGGAGACGATTGATTACGGCATTATGGAACGAGCTGAACGTGTGGCAGTCTTGCCTGCCAGTGGCCTGGGCTGGAGCGATGTGGGTTCTTGGGATTCTCTTTTTGAAGTGCTTCTGCCGGATATGAATGGGAATATTTCCATCAACGGCCAGCATCTTGCGCTTGAAACTCATAACACCCTGGTTTTTGGAAATGGCAACGAGCGGCTGATCGTCACAATTGGTATTGATGATATGGTGATTGTCGATAAGGGTGACGTGCTTATGATCTGTAAATCTGACCAGTCACAGCAAGTGCGCGCGGTGGTTGCGCACTTAAAGAAACATCATCAAGAACGATATTTGTAAACCAAATGCTTGACCTGTTACTTTCGATCACGTCAGATGCTGTTCTGCTTTTTGATGTAGATGGGCAAATTGTTCGGGCTAATCCGATGGCCGAATCAATCTTTGGCTACCTGCCCGGTGAACTGGTTGGAAAGTCATTGGAAACGCTACTGCCAGACCGATTTCTGGCCAGTCACAAAGATTTATTTGCTTTATTTTTGAACAGTGAAGACCATCAACGTCGCATGGGCGACTTTCGCCAACTGACTGGTAAACGTAAGGATAGGACGGAATTTCCGCTGGAGGCTTCGATTGGCCGGGGCGAAATGGATGGAAAAAAAACAGCGATAATCTCTTTGCGTGATATCTCTGTGAGTGAGGCTGTTCGGGCTGAATCCGAGCTTTCTGCGATGGTCTTACGAACGATTGGCAACCTGGTGCTGGTTTCAAACAGCGCCGGGAAAATTGTTTATGTCAGTCCCTCGGTGAAAAGGCTGATTGGGTACGAGCCAGAAGAGCTTTTGGGTGATGGCTGGTGGGAAATGGAGCGCTTGTCTGGTGGTGATATCGAAACCGAGCGTTCGTATGTCATGCGGGCAGCATCCGGGGAAACCTTCGCAGATGGAGAGCCTTACGAGCATCGCTTGCGCCACAAGGATGGTTCCTGGCGTGTTTTTATGTTGGCCGATGCCAAGGGCCCCAAAGATTTGTTGATTGGAATTGGTACGGATATAACTCAACTGAAGCAATCCGAGGAAGCACTCAGAGATAGCGAGGCGCATTATCGCCTGGCGATCAGTGCTGCGGATGCAGTCCCATATATTGTCGATCATGTCCAAAATAAATATTCATTTATCGGGGATGAGATTGAAAGGATCACTGGCTTTAGCCGCGATGAATTGACCCCTGATAAATTCAAAACCATCATCCAGGAATCAATCATGCGTGGAAAATTCGCAGGGATAACAGCCTCCGAAGGAGCCCAGCGGGTGCGTAGGCCAGAAGATGATGGAGTTTGGGGCTGTGATTACCGAATATTGACCAAGGCAGGTGAATCACGCTGGCTTTCGGATACCTCGATGCCTATTAAATCGGCAGATGGGGAATTTCTTGGTTCACGCGGGATATTGCAAGATATTACCGGCCGGAAACTGGTAGAGTCGCAGCTAAAAGATCAACGTGACCTGTCATTTCAGGTGATGAACAATATGGGGCAGGGTCTGACGATTACTGAGGTTGATAGCCGGTTTGTATATGTCAATCCTGCTTATGCTGCCATGCTCGGTTATGAACCGTCTGAATTAATTGGCAAGTCTTCGTTTGATATGATCATTCCCCAAGATCAAAATATTTTTCGAGAAAGTCAGCGAAAACGCCTGAATGGGGAAGTCTCCACATGCGAGGTGCGCCTGCGCCGCAAAGAAGGTGGGGAAGTGTTTGTGCTGATCACGGATGTACAAAGAATCGCCGATGACCGCCAGGATGGTTTCATCTCAGTTGTCACGGATCTGGCAGAACGCCGTCAAATGGAAAATTCTTTGCGTGAGAGCGAAGAAGCCATTCGGGCGTTATACGATATTGCTTCCAGACAGGAACCATTCGAGAATAAATTGCGGGCGTTTTTAAAAATGGGTTCGAAGCGTTTTGGTTTACCGATGGGGATGCTTGCTTCGATTGAAGATGAAAAATACCAGGTTGTTGCTGTCGAAACGCCAGATAACTCTATTCAGCCTGGAGACAGCTTGGAATTGGAGAAAACTTTCTGTCTTGAGACCTTTCGTTCTGAGACCCCATTCGGTTTTGAACATGCTGCGGTTAGCGAGTGGGCGCAGCATCCGTGTTACCGAGCTTTCAAACTGGAGGCCTACCTGGGGATCGTTGTGCGTGTAGCTGGGAAAAATTACGGGACTCTCTCTTTCTCCAGTCACCAGATGCGCAAACGTCCATTTAGCGAGAGTGATAAAAACTTTATCAGTCTGATGGCAGAATGGGTTGGGAGGGAAATTGATCGTCTGAATGCGGCCAGTCGTTTGCAAGCCTATGCCGCTGAGATTGAGAAAAAAAACAAAGATCTTGCGGTTGCCCGCGATCGCGCCTTGGAAGCATCATATCTAAAAAGCGTTTTTTTGGCCACAATGAGTCATGAAATTCGCACTCCCATGAATGCTATTCTGGGGATGAATGAATTGCTATTGGATACTGATCTTGATTCTGACCAGCGCGAATTTGCCAGCGTTGTCGGCGATTCAGCCCAGGCACTGCTCACTATTTTGAACGACATCCTCGACTTTTCCAAGATCGAGGCGGGAAAACTGATTATTAAACTGGAACCATTTTCTCCTGAAAAATTGGTTCGTGAAGCTGTCGACTTATTTCAAACCAAAGCTGAACAAAAAGGGATAGCAATTAACCTGGCGATTGCCCCCATCATCCCCGCCGTTTTGATGGGAGACAGTGGGCGTCTTCGCCAGGTGTTAATAAATTTATTGAGTAATGCTGTTAAATTTACCGAAGAAGGCCGGGTTTCAGTCGATCTAAACGGCACCATCATTCCGAACGGATTTATTTTGGTGACTTTCACTGTCCGTGATACTGGCATCGGAATTGCTGAAGCGACCCGTGAGCGCCTGTTTGAACCGTTTACCCAGGCAGATGACAGTGTTACTCGTAAGTATGGTGGTACAGGCCTGGGTCTGGCAATTTCGCGACGCCTGGTTGATTTAATGTATGGCGATGTTGGGGTGTTGTCTGCCGAAGGCGAAGGCTCCACCTTCTGGTTCTCAGTTCCACTGGGGCTGATTCCAACATTGGAT
>CAINXK010000225.1 GCA_903854805.1 uncultured Anaerolineae bacterium | reverse complement strand
CTTCAATAAAATAATTACACCAGCTAATCGAATCCTTAAAATAATAGATTAAAACTTCTATTGAATTATTGATGAAATGCGCAAGTATGGTTATCCATAAATTTCCTGTCCAATAAAAAAGATAGCCGAAAGCCATACCAATTGCCATTCGTGGTAAAAAACCATTCAAATCGAAGTGGATGGCACTAAAAAGTGCTGCAGAGATAAGGATACCAAGGTGTATGCTTTTTGTCCAATTTTTAAATAACGGCTGCAATAAACCTCGAAACATAAGCTCTTCTCCAAATGCAGCCACCAAACCAACAACCAAAATATTAGAAAACAGATGCACAACAGAGGGCATATACATCATTGCTGTAATAGCCCGTTCCTGCACTTCAGCCATGGCTTGCGCCTTCAATCGAAGACTATCAGGCATAGGAATACGACTATTAATATCGCTTAATAGAAACATGGCGAACAATGCACCAACAGCCCTGCCTGGTAGCATCCGGGAAAACTCCCGCCAGTGCGACAGGATCGTTCATTTGGATCGCCATGGCATAACTGCCCGTGGCCGGATCAATCGGTCGGTTGCCCTGGGGGCAAAGAAGATCATCAGCAACTGCCGGGTCTGTGCGAGGGAAGCACATCGGGAAACCAGTTCCCGCGGCAATCGTCGGATTATCGGCATCAACCGTGAAACGAGGATCAGGTGACATGCTCCGGCCAAAACGCCCAGATGGGTCATTGAGCTGTACGCGAGCGCCAGTGGTCGAATCATTAATTACGCCGCCCACTCGCATTTCGCCCGTGTTGTAATCCATAAAATTGATGTATCCCGCGCCGGTATTCAAATCCTGCTGTGAGATATTGATCATTCCAGCAATATATTGGTTTCCAACACGGTTACCAATAACATGCGCCTCATAAGTACTGGCTGGCACCGGGACATCCGCCATAGCCATGCCAGTCGCGCCACCAGTATATGGCGCGGGGGACTGTGCAAAAAGTTCTTGCCATGTCAGCGCATTCGCCGGCAGGATCACAATGGTTTCCTTTGGCACAGTCACGACGTGACCATTGAGCACAAGCACGCCACCGCAGTGGGCATCACCAGCACAAGCTGGATTAAGCGTGGCGCTCTGGATGAAACCAGTCAGGTCGAACTGTGTACTGGCAGGCAGAGTCAACACAGCAGCTGCAACAGCGGCATTCCTGGGCGCAAACGCCTGTGCGGCAATATTATTGCCGGCAGCCAGCACCAACCCCAAATTGCCTGGTGTGGCCGAGAACAGCAGCGCCAGGATGATCACAAATGACCCCAGGCGCTCCATCCATACTTTGTAATTTGTAGATTTTTGAAACATGATCTTTCTCCTATTAATAAATTGGACACAATTCCGAGCCTATGTCCGTACAGTTGGTAGTACTACCTGATAATGGTTTGGTATTATCGGTGGAGAATGTTCATCAGCATACACAGCCTCTTTCCTCAACTTATAAATAACCGGGACATACTTACTCATGGCAAGGCCTCAAAAGCCGCCACAAGATCAGCGTAGCAGGCAATGTCATATTTGGTGCTCAATAATTCCAGATAAGCGCCATCAGGGTAAGCATACAACACAGAAACATTGGCATGTTTTTTTACTAATCGGCCAGATTCCACTTCGCCAAGCCTGTCGTCAGCTGAAATCATCAGAACATCCAGCTGACCTTTTGCTAAAAAGGACTCTAATTCTTCGATCAAATCAGAACAACCTACAATTTCGACATTTTGGTTGGTTGCCAATAATTTAACCAAACCTTCCGAGAGCAGGTTTTTACCAAAAATAAAAAGCCGATGCTGTTCTATCATGATGATAGGATAGCACCGGCGCAGGGTGAATTTCCATGCTTCCAGGTCAGTTTTTCGAGTGAGAAAGGAGTGATTTAGGCCAACTCAGAGAGTTAGTACCCCATATTTATTCAGATTCTGTGCCGTTGCCCCCCAATAAGCCAGCACCTGATACCCAACTGCCATCGAAGTCGGTTTTCGCAACTGTTCAAGCCCTTCGCTCCCGGGTGGTATCCGCTCATAGTTCCTTCAGAAAGCGTTCCCTGGTGCATCAGGCTTGTTATATACCGTAATTTTGTATTTTACTCACCGGACCACCATCGTCAGGCACAGCTTTGAAGAACACACAGCAATCCACGCAACAAAATCAGCTCAGGCATCATAGCTATACGCAGTCCAGACACAATTAAATTAGATAACTTCTATAAGGATGCATGACTGCTGCAACCAACCTATCACAGCTTACGGCGAATAAGCCCCTGTTTTAAGCCCAATTCAGTTGCATGGTGGCGGGATTTAGCTTGCAATTTTTCCAAAATACTGCTCACATGTGTTTTGACCGTTTGCAGGCTGATGGAAAGCTTTTCGGCAATCTCCTGATTGGTTACGCCAGTTGCCATAATATTCAAAATCTCACTTTCACGACGCGTCAGGAGTGGGATGGTTTCGCCATTGGTATTATTTTCTGGCCGCTTCGCTAAATTGGCAAATTCCGCCAGGACCTGGGTGGCAAGTTTGCGCGGGATGGTTGACTCACCCACCAGCGCACCGCGCAAACCCCGCAAAAGCCCCGCCGCGCTGCTGTTTTTCAAAATATAACCCTGGGCACCGGCCTTTATGGCTTCAAAAAGTTTTTCTTCTTCCTCATAAGCTGTTAACATAATGATCCGCGCCTGCGGATTACTGGATCGGATCAGGCGGGTCGCTTCCAACCCATCGCTGAGCGGCATATTTATATCCATCACGATCAGATCAGGTTTCAGTTCGTAAACCAGGGTCAGCGCTTCCAGACCATCTTCCGCCTGGCCAACGACCTCCATATCAGTCTGACTGTTGATGATCTTCGCCAGGCCTTCGCGAAAAAGCTCATTATCATCTGCCAGTAAAATTCGGGCGAGTGTCATCCTTGCTCCATTTCAGCCAACGCAGTTGACCCTTCGACCCCGAGAGGAATAAAAGCAGCCACCCGCGTACCCTTACCCGGCGCAGTTTCGATCACCAAAGCCCCGCCAATACGCTCTGTGCGCATCTGCATTACCGATAAGCCAAAATGATGATCGCTTCGCGAAATATTGGGATCAAAACCAACGCCATCATCACTCAGCGCAACATAAATGCCTTGGTCCACATTTTGCAGGTGCACTTTTATATTTTTCGCCTGGGAGTAACGTTTCGCATTGGTAAGCGCTTCACGGTATATATACGCAATCTGCTTTTGAACCATGGCCGGAATTTGGATACTGGACAAATCGTCCATCAGTAACTCTATAGAAATTTTAGTGGACTTTTCAAATTCCATCAAGTAATTTTCCAGTTCGCTGCTCAGGTTGACGCCCTTCGACACAACCGGCGCATTCATACCACTGAAAGCCATGCGCATCTGCGATTGGGCTTTTTCAATCAGTACGTTAAACTCTGGCAAGGCCGATGACATAGCCTCTTCTTTTTTGAGGTTTGTGAACCCTTCCAGCTCAGTAATCTTCAAGTTTAACAGGCTCAAAGTCTGAGCAGCTTCATCATGAAGCTCTGAAGCAATCCGTTGACGTTCGTTCAGAGTCGCATTCAGCTCCGCTTCCCGCCTTTCAGACTCGATCAAGTGAATATTAGCAATTACCACAGCAGTGGAATTGGCCAACAGCTTGATGGTATGTATATCCATCTCTGAAAATGGGTCGCGCCTATCACGGGTGACACACAGGTAACCTATGTTTAATTCCCCTATCTTCAGATTAGTAGAAAACATCACTTCGGTTGGATCATTCTCATGTTTGACACAAACCGCGCAATGGTTACTGCTCTTACTGGAAGAAGCATTTGCAGCTCGGATCAGGCTGCCTGTGGTTCGCTTTGATAGGCGATTTTTTTCGGGATTGAGGTCAGAGATCAGGCATAGGCTGGCGTGTTTGGCGTGCATTAAATCCTTGGCGCGCTGCGAGACAGACTGAATTATTTTGCTCAGATCCGGTTGGCTGACAATCTCCTGGCTGAACTCAAAAGCAGTCGTCAGTACCAGAGTCTTATTTTTTACACGCTCTTCAAGCTCTTTTTGCGATGCGGAAATTTCCTGGCGCATATTTTCAAAGGAATGTGCCAGGTGACCAAATTCATCATCGGCCCTAATGAATATGGGTTGGGTCAGTTTGCCCTGCCCAAACTGCATCATAACCGATTCTAGATAGGAAAGAGGTCGGATCACCCGCCGGTTGATTACATAGCCACCCCATGCCACCACAATCAGGCCCAGCCCCAAAAAAGTAAATTGGGCTTTTGATTGATTCTGATTCTGTTCTGCTTCCAGACCTTCCAGTGTGTTCGAAAAGGAATCGACCTGGGTCAACACCAATGTCAAGCTATCTATCACATTCCAACGAAGCTTGCTGTAGGATGGATCAGTTGGTGTTATCTTTTTGAAGGCAGTCCAATTGTCTACAAAAATGGACCAGGATTTTGATATTTCAACCAGGTCAGGGTCATAATTCGGGTGAATGATGGCCGGATGGATCAGCAAATCTCCCACCAACCAGGGAACATCACCCAAATTTTTCAATTCCACCAGATAGCGGTTAAATTGCTGCACCTGG
>CAINXK010000224.1 GCA_903854805.1 uncultured Anaerolineae bacterium | reverse complement strand
GGTTGGATGAATATCGAGCGGTTACGGCAGGTGTTTGAGATTGTTAAAAAACTGGAACCCAATATGCTGGCAATTACAGGGGATTTTGTACTCAGCTCAAGTTGGGAACAAAC
This sequence comes from uncultured Anaerolineae bacterium, assembly GCA_903854805.1. The sequence goes on along the minus strand of CAINXK010000224.1, from coordinate 52,129 downwards.
CCAGGAAGCGGAAATGCTGGAATTGGAGACGGAATTAAAGTTGATGACCGCCCTGTACCCAACCCTGGCAGTCTTGGGTAACCATGATCATTGGGCAGATGCCCCAGCGGTGACACAGATGTTATCGCGTGGCGGGGTCAGGGTTTTAGCAAACACAGTCCAAAGGATTCAAATTGGAAAGGATTATTTGTATTTTGCTGGGGTAGATGATGTTTTGTTAGGTATGAACCGTCTTGATCAGGTACTGGCGAAGTTACCTGAAAAGGAGAGAGCAATCTTGTTGGTTCATGAGCCTGATTTCGCCAACGTAAGTGCAGCAACCGGGCGTTTTAATCTTCAGCTTTCAGGCCATTCGCATGGTGGCCAGGTGAACATTCCAGGGATTGGTGCGCCAGTGTTGCCACAATTGGCGCGTATCTATCCGCAAGGATTATACAAGGTCGGAAAAATGTACCATTATACAAATCGGGGTGTAGGAATGACGCGCCCATTTATCCGGATTAATTGCCGGCCCGAAATAACAGTCTTTACATTGAAGAGTCAATAAAAGCTGGGCAATCCGTGCCAATCCGTGCTTGCCGTGATCGGCTGAAATGGTTATAATATTGCTATAATAAAAGCTATAATGGAAACGAGTAAGCCAGTGGAGCTGTCAGCGAGTTCGGGTTGGTGTGAGCCGAATCAGTGAAACAGGCTGAAAATCCTTCCGGAGCTTCAATCTGAAAGCGTGAGCAAGTAAGAAAGACGGTTTCGTTCCCGTTAAAAAGACGAGAGGCTGCGGCAACAAGTCCTCATACAAGTGCCTGCTTCGCAGGAAACTGGGTGGTACCGCGTGAGTGTAATTGGCTCTCGTCCCTATGTGGACGAGGGTTTTTTTGTTTTTATATCGGAGGTGTGTATGTCGTTTAAACCAGTATCTCCCAAGCTGGATGTTCCGGCGATGGAAGAAGCCGTACTAAAATTTTGGAAAAGAGAAAAGATCTTTGAAAAGACCCTTTCTACCCGGGCAGATGGGCCGGAATATGTGTTTTATGAAGGCCCGCCAACCGCCAATGGAAAGCCAGGCGTGCACCATGTTCTGGCGCGCGCATTCAAGGATATGTTCCCACGCTATAAAATCATGCGTGGTTATCATGTTTCACGCCGCGGTGGTTGGGATACCCATGGTTTGCCGGTCGAAATCGAAGTTGAGAAGCGGCATGGCTTTACTAATAAGCAACAGATTGAGGAATACGGCATTGCCAAGTTTAATGAGGAATGCCGGAAATCAGCCTTCGATTACATCCAGGATTGGGAGCGGCTGACTGATCGGATTGCTTTTTGGGTCGACTTAAAAACTGCATACATTACCTTTACGAATGATTATATCGAATCGGTCTGGTGGATCTTACGCCAATTTTGGGATAAAGACCTGCTGTACCAGGGCTTCAAGGTTGTGCCCTACTGTCCGCGTTGTGGCACACCACTTTCCGACCACGAAGTGGCCCAGGGCTACGAGGATGCGATCGACCCTTCCGTATTTGTGCGCCTGCCTTTAATGGATGAGCCGGGCACATCATTATTGGTGTGGACGACCACGCCCTGGACCCTGCCAGCCAATGTGGCTGTTGCTGCTGGCGCGGATCTGGATTACGTCAAAGTGGAGCGCACTCTCGCAGAGGGTGGTACAGAAAAATTAATTCTGGCTCAAGCACTACTGGATAAAGTATTCCGTGGTGAAGAAGTAAAAGTGCTGGATACATTTAAAGGAAAAAAACTGAAGGGCACAAAATACAAGCCCCTATTCACATTCCTGCCTCCTGAAAAACCAGCCCACTTTGTAGTTCTGGCAGATTTTGTAACCACAGCTGATGGTACTGGTCTTGTTCACCTTGCTCCGGCTTTTGGCGCAGACGATATGAAAGTGGCCATGGAACTTGATCTGCCAATCATCATGACAGTTGCTCCGGATGGCACTTTTATCCCGGAGGTAACACCCTGGCGTGGGATTTTTGTCAAAGATGCTGACGAATCCATCAAGACTGATCTGCATAACCGTGGTCTGCTCTTCCGCGCTGAACCTTACGCCCACTCCTATCCATTCTGCTGGCGTTGTAAGACGCCCTTGCTTTATTACGCGCGCGAGGCCTGGTACATTCGCACGAGCCAGTTCAAAGACAAGATGGTAGAGTTGAATCAAACCATAAACTGGGTACCGGATCATCTCAGGGATGGTCGCTTTGGAAATTGGCTCGCGAATAATATCGACTGGGCCCTTTCACGCGAACGTTATTGGGGTACGCCTCTGCCGGTCTGGGAGTGCGCAGACTGTCGCTACCAGCATTGTATTGGTTCACTGGAAGAGTTGGCCCAATTGACCGGGCGCGATATGTCGAATCTGGACATGCACCGGCCTTACGTGGACAAAGTACATTTTGCCTGCCAGCAGTGTGGTGGTAAGATGTCTCGTGTCCCGGAATTGATCGATGTCTGGTTTGATTCGGGTGCAATGCCGTATGCGCAGTGGCATTACCCGTTTGAAAATAAGGAAAAATTCACTCAGCAATATCCGGCGGATTACATCAGCGAAGCCGTTGATCAGACCCGTGGCTGGTTCTACTCCTTGCATGCCATCAGTACCATGTTATTTGGAAGTGTGGCATTCAAAAATGTTTTGAGCCCAGGTCATATTCAAGATGCCGATGGTCGCAAGATGTCCAAATCGTTGGGCAACATTGTCCAACCCTGGGATGTGCTGAATATCCATGGTGCCGATGCCTTACGCTGGTATCTGTATACCGCTACACCGCCCGGTAACGAACGCCGTTTCTCGCTTGACCTGGTTGGTGACGCACTCCGTAATTTCACGATTCCTTTGTGGAATGTCTATTCCTTTTTTGTGACGTATGCTAATTTGGATGGTTGGAAGCCGGATCAGAACCTCGGCGGCTCTGCAAAAGGGCATGCTGAACTGGCGTACAGCTATCTGGATAAGTGGCTGTTATCTGAACTCAATGCACTCGTCCGTGATGTTACTGCCGCCTACGAGAATTATGATCCTACCGGTGCCACTCGCCCGCTTGAGAAGTTTGTCGAGAACCTATCGGCCTGGTATTTGCGTCGCTCACGCCGTCGTTTCTGGAAATCAGAATCGGATACCGACAAACAAGCCGCTTATGCAACCCTCTATACGGCGCTTGTGACCATGAGCAAGCTGATTGCTCCGGCCATGCCTTTCCTGGCGGATGAGTTATACCAGAACCTGGTGCGCACTTTTGATCCGAGCGCCCCCGAATCGGTTCACCTGGCTGTTTGGCCAGAAGTGAATACGAACCTAGTTGACGAGAAACTCAATCGCGATATGGAACTGATTATGCGTCTGGCTTCACTCGGACATGCTGCCCGCGCGAAAGCTAATCGCAAGGTACGCCAGCCGTTGGCAGAAGCTGCTTTCTCGATGGCTAGTCTTAGTGAACGTGGCGTAGTCAGTCAATATGATGATTTGCTGATGGATGAGTTAAATGTTAAGAAGGTTCGCCTATTGGATGCCAGCACCGAGGCTCTTCAGCATACTGTGAAGCCTTTGCCCAAACAATTAGGTCAGAAATACGGAAATAAGTTTCCTTCCATTCAAAAAGCTATTCTGGCTTTGAACAGCGAAGATGCAGCGCACGTACTTTTGACAGAGGGCCGGCTGATATTGGTCGTCGAAGGCGAGACCTATGAGATCCTGCCAGCTGAGGTTGAAATTAAATCGCTTGCCAAGGAAGGTTTCGCTGTTGCCGAAGAAGGTTCTTATGTTGCTGCGCTGGTGACGGAATTAACCCCTGAATTGGCAGCCGAAGGTCTGGCGCGTGAGTTTGTGCGCCGGTTGCAGGATTTTAGAAAGGAAAGCGGCTTGGATGTGGCTGACCGGATCCGCATTTATTTGGATGCATCCCCTCTGCTCAAAGATGCTATCTTGAAACACAATGAATACATTACAGGCGAAACATTGACGGTCGAATTGAGCTTTGCCAGCGCCCCTGTCAATGCCAAATTGATAACAGATACATTTGACGGAGAAACGGTCACAATCGGCCTCCTGAAGGTCTAAAAAAAATGGCTGGCGTATCCACACATAGGGACGCCAGCCATTTTTATATTCATTAAAGCTTGAATTACTCTTTTCACAGTGTATAATCTGGTAACAAACCAGAAAGATGGAATAGTGTAATGGTTGGTTTGGGCTTTCTTGTTAGCGGTCTGGCCGTTGGTTTGCCCAAGGTGTTTATTTCTGCGCTGTTTTGGGTAAAAATAAACACAAAAACAACCTGTTCCATTCTGTCTAATAAAAATTTGTTTAAACATGTAGTGATTTTTAAGAGTTTATGCTGTTGCCCTCAAGATTGGAGAAAAAGGTGAAATGACTATAAACCATCGCTTACCTCTGAATCGACAAATTTATGCCAATGCGGTCCACTTGTTTACAGCAACTGGGGCGATCTGGGGTTTGCTCGCGTTGATGGCAGTTTTCCATCATGAGTGGAAGTTGGCTGTCCTATGGATGATCCTGGCGATCTTTGTTGATGGCTTTGATGGTATGCTGGCACGTTGGGCAGACGTCAAGACCTATGCCCAGGGCATCGATGGGGCTCTGCTTGATAATATTCTAGATTATCTGAATTATGTGCTCGTCCCGGCGATGTTCCTGGTGGAAGGCGATTTCCTGCCTGGCATGTTTAGATTTCCGATTGCTTTTCTAATCTTGCTCACATCCGCGTATCAATTTACCCAGGTGGATGCCAAAACGGATGAAACCAACGATTACTTTTTTAAGGGCTTCCCATCCTATTGGAACGTGGTGATTCTTTACATGCTGGTTATGCAATTAAACCCCTGGTTGAACCTGGCATTTTTGGTTCTGTTTAATATCCTCGTGTTTGTTCCGATCAAGTATGTCTATCCGAGTCGCGATAAGCGTTTGAAGAGGGTGACGTTAATACTTTCCTATCTTTATGGCATTATTGGTATCTGGGGCGTGATGCAGTATCCGAACGTTCCAGGCTGGGTTGTGTGGGTTTCCTTTATCTATGTAGGATATTATTTTGTACTGAGTCTTTGGCCCAGGAACAAATTGCAGGCAGCTGCCTGAAGAGTGAGCTATGAATCATCTACATCTATCTTCTTTCGCTACTGAGCGTGACCTGCGTCTGGCGATCATCGAAGCCGGACGGATATGCTATTCAAACGGATTGATGCATGCCAACACTGGAAATATTTCCATGCGATTGGGCAACGATCGGATCGTAATTACGCCCTCCAAGCTATGCAAAGGACGCCTGGAGCCGGAAGATTTATTGATCATCGATCTGGATGGTGCCATTATTAAGGCGGACACGGTTCGCAAACGGAAATTCTCTTCTGAAGCACCGTTGCATCTTGAAGTTTACCGTCAACGGCCGGATATTCGTGCTGTCATTCATGCCCACCCTGCTAATGCTACTGCGTTAACTGTGGCAGGCATCCCCTTCCCCGTTGATGTTTTGCCTGAAGTCTTGGAAGGTCTTGGCCCTGTCCCTACGACTCGTTTTACGATGCCCAATTCCTTGGATGATGCCGAAGCTATCCGGGAATATGTTAAAGAGCATAATGCAATCCTTATTCGCAACCATGGCGCGCTCACTTTTGGCGTGGATCTTGAAGAAGCACTTAATCATCTCGAGCAGGTTGAAAGCGTCGCCAGGATACTTGTCAAAGCCCATGTTTTGGGGAAAGTAAACCATCTGCCAGATGAAGTAATGTCGGCAATGCGAGAGAAGTATCTGAATGGGCATTCTTGAAATCTAAACGAGGAGTAACCCGGCGAAGCGGGTAATCCACTGTATGAACAACTTCTTTGTTACCCGTGTTGAATTTATTGACCCGGAATTGATGGCGGCTTTTGAAAGGCTGATGCCACAGTTGACGAAGGCTCCACCCCCCACTCTGGAAGAATTGGAAAAACTTTTAGATTCTTCCAGTATTTTAATTGTGGCTCACAAATCCAGTCACACTGGACCGATTATCGGCGCGGCGACTTTGGGTGTTTTCCGTACCCCCAGCGGCCAGCACGCGCATGTGGAAGATGTGATCGTAGATGAAAACCTGCGCGGTCAGGGGGTTGGCGAACTGTTGGTGCGCCACCTGCTTCAGTTAGCGCGCGACCTGGGGCTGAAGGGTGTTTCATTAACCTGCAATCCGCAGCGGGTGGCAGCCAATGGTTTGTATCAAAAAATGGGATTTAAAAAGTGGGAAACCAATACCTATTGGTATGAATTGTAATACCGGACACCACACAAGAGCAGCCAATGAAATCAACCGTTGAACAAATCCGTACTCGTTTTGATAACGATGTGGAAAGATTTTCAAACCTCGAAACTGGGCAATCTGCAACCATTGATGCGCCACTGGTTTTAGATCTTGTGACGCAGGCGGCGGCAGTTGCCACTCCTTTCGCCACGCACTTGCTTGATATTGGTTGCGGGGCTGGGAACTATTCGTTGAAAATGATCCAGAAAATTCCCAATTTGAATATTACGCTGTTGGATTTGAGCGCCCCCATGCTTGTTCGCGCGGTCGAGCGGATTTCGCCCACTACGCTGGGCATTCTCAGTCCCACGCGGTTGGATATTCGGGAGTTTGAAGCTGGCGAATCTCAATTTGATATTATCCTGGCTGCAGCTGTTTTTCACCACCTACGCGGCGAGGATGAATGGCGAGCGGTTTTTTCAAAATGTTACGCAGCTTTACGCCCCGGAGGCTCTCTGTGGATTTCAGATCTAATCGAGCACTCAACTACATCCATACAAACCCTGATGTGGAGCCGTTACGGTGAGTATTTAGCTGCTTTAAAAGGCGATTCTTATCGCGAACAGGTCTTCGGTTATATTGAGCAGGAAGATACGCCCCGCTCGTTGATGTTTCAGCTTGATATGCTGCGAGCAGTGGGATTTGGGGTTGTGGATGTATTGCATAAGAACAGTGTTTTCGCGGCTTTTGGGGCAATTAAATAATGCCTGACAAAGGTTAGGCGAATGCGACAATGATTCCGGTAATATTATCGCTTAAACAGATTTGCGAAGGAGCTTGGCGCGAGTTTCAGTTGCGCCAAGCTCCTTCGCAAATTTCCTGATGTTGGATCAACATTCTGACTGGGTGTTTGGAATGCAAGTCGCCAGGTTTGACTGGGTAAATTTACCTGACGTTGGATCATGGTCGCAGGTGGTTATTCTTGCGTTGTGCTGTTTCGTATGTGCAAAATAACCACGAAAAAACCGTGTGCTGCTGTTTTTTCAGAGACTTTCGTAAACACTATTGTCGTTAATTTATTTGCAATCTGTCTTACTGACCGCGTAAACTACAAATGCCGAATTCTCATAGGCGAGTGGCAGTGGGTGTTGGAAAGGTTTTTCGCCAACAATGTATTGGACATCTTCGCGGCAGGCAGCCTTCAAAAGTTGCTGGGTTGATAAGCTTGCATACGCTTGACGGGTAACTTCCACATTCCAGAAATAATCACCGTTAAATTTAGCTAGCGCGCCAGGGGCAAGCTCTTCAAAGCGCGGTTTCCATTCTACTTCGTAGCCTGGTTGAAAGGCTGCAACCAGCAGCTCTGAAAGCGTGATTGCGCTGGAGCGTTCGGAATGTACGCGCCAATCCGATTCTTGTACCCCCCACTTCTCGGGTGGCGTAATAAAGCGCGCACTTATGGGTGTGTTTATCCTGGCCCAATCCTGGACATTCACCCAGGGGGTTTTTTCTCCATAAATAAAAATTCCTGGGTGCCAGAAACCGAGTGTCATAAAGATCGTGAAACTTGCCAGAATAGAGACAGGCACTACAACTGCCGCGATTTTTATAACCGTAATATTTTTTACGAAGCGGATAAATAGCCAGGTTATGAGCGGCAGAATTGGCAGCGGCGAAATGATAAAAGTAGTTAATAGCAACCAGAAGGCCACAGACGAAAGTTTTTTCTCAGAATAAAGCTGTGCCAGCAGGTTGGCAAAGAACAAATACGCCAGGATCAGGACCCACAAACCAATCCGAGCAATCTGAGATTGGATGATAATGGTGACAGGCAGCCAGTAAACGCAAATCACATTAACGACCAGGACGATGATGCCGGCGTAAATGAATATCCGGGCTGTGTTGGTCGTTGGAAATGAACGCGCTTTAGGGGCCGCGATGAAGAATAATGCCAGGGCGCTTAACCCGCTAAATACAATTACCCAGGTTCCCCAGTATTGCCCAATCATGGCAAATATATGCCTGAATAAGGTTAGGTTGAGGAAAGCCACCCAGTCCGGACGCAGCGACAGATCTATGGGGTCACCACCCATCTTCCATAAAAGTACGGGCAGTGCGCCCACGATAAAAATGGCCAACCCCGGCATGATTTTTCGGATGCCGATGCGCGAAAATTCCAGTAGACAGGCCAGCCCGAACATTGCTAGAATAAAATTGACTGAAACTACATGGATGTTATACATCAGTCCGGCGATCAGAAAAGCCAGGATAACGCGACCCTTGAAGAATTGGGTCATGGCAATCAGTAAGAAGGGCAGTACAAAAGTACGGCTGAGTGGGGCAAACTCGAAAACTGGAAAACCAACAAAACTGAAATGCGGCACTATGAATGCAATTACACTGATCAGTGAAGTCAGTCGGTTGTGAAAAAGGGTTTCACTCAATTCCCAAATGGCCCAATAACTCAGGTAGATGCTTGAAATATGGACGATAAATAGAACGGGTTCAAGCCATCCGAGCTTCAGAAAAGGAATAAAAAATAGCCAGAAATATGAATAATAAATATTATGTAGGGCTAGCATCTCATCGCCTGGATAGAGAGCCGGGTTGGCGATGTCTTTCAGAAATGGGATATGCATAGCCTCATCAAAGGTACCAAATTGGTAACCGATGAGCAGGGTGGTGGTAATTGTTGCGGCGAGATACAGCAAATGCCGTTTGTGCTGAGAAACGCCAAGTTGATCAGTTAGCCTGGAAATTGTGAGTGTCATAGGGAGTAATGAAAAAGGGCGGCTTGATTGGGCTGCCGCCCTTTTTTATGGGTGCTAACGAGTCTTATCAACGAGCCAGTTTTTGATACTGGCCAGTGCTTCAGGGAGCTTGGTGAGATCTTTGCCGCCGCCAAATGCCAGGTGTGGCGCACCGCCGCCACCTGCGCCAAGTTGGCGCGAAACATGACCAACCAGATCCCCGGCTTTAATGCCCCGTTTGATCAAATCCTGCATCACCCCTGCCATGACAACGACGTTGTCTGTGCTGGTGGACGCGATCACGCAAATGCCATTTTCAGGATACCTGGCGCGGAAAGCATCTGCCAACCTGGTGAGGGTGTCTTTGTCAACACCAGCGACCTGGGCTACCAGTAATTTAACCCCGCCCACCATTTCAATCTTGTCTAATTGAAGGTTAAAGTTTGAAAGCGCGAGTTCTGCCCGGGCTGTCGCCAGTTGTTTCCTGGCGGTTGAGAGCTCGTCCTGTAAGCTTTCGACCTTGGCGGGTACTTCATCCACGCTGGATTTCAGCGTGGATGCAACTGTCTTCAATGCCTTGAAGCGTTTCACAACCAGGTCATACGCTCCGCGTCCGGTAACTGCTTCAATGCGGCGAACCCCGGCTGCGGCTGATCCTTCACTGACGATCAGGAATGCCCCGATTTCGCTGGTGCGATTGAGGTGCGTGCCACCGCATAGTTCGTATGAGTATCTTTCGTGCGTATGCTCACTGCCTTCGTCAGTTGAGATGCCATCGGAATCAATGATCGTGATGGTTCGCACCACGTCGCCATATTTTTCGCCGAAGAGTGCCATCGCACCTTCGGATATGGCTTGTTCGCGCGATTTTGTGCGTGAATTAACATTGTAATCGGCGGCTACCGCCTCGTTTACGAGTCTCTCGACACGTTCTATTTGTTCGGCACTCATGCCATCCGGATGGTTGAAGTCAAACCGCAGACGATCTGGGGCAACTAATGAACCAGCCTGGCGGGCATGGTCTCCCAGAACCTTGTGAAGAGCTGCATGCATCAAATGGGTGGCAGTATGGTTGCGTTGAATATCATGCCGGCGCGCATGATCAACCTCGGCGATGGCCTTGTCGCCGATCTTTGGTTTCCCGCTGATCACTTCGCCAATGTGGGAAATCAATCCAGATGCTGGCCGGCGAACTTCGCTGATTTCAATTTCCCAGCCAGCCTCTTCACTCGCATTGCGTCCCGCTTTCGGGAAAGCAAGCGAACGGATTAGCCCGGTATCGCCAACCTGGCCGCCGGATTCAATGTAGAAACCGGTCTTGGGTAAGATGATCTCCACCTTGTCACCGAACTGGGCTTCGTTGACGCTTTGCCCATCTACAACCAGGGCCAGGACTTCTCCTTCTGTTTCTGTGCTGGTATAAGGATCGTATTCCACGGCATTGGCCAGTTTGCCTTTTGCCTGCAGGTCTTTAAAGATGGCGGCGAAGAATTCAGTGTCGGTTGCGCCCATCGATCCCATGGCCTTGCCACCGCCGGAGGCCTTGCTGTGCTCTTCGCGTGCGGCACGGAAACCGGCTTCATCCACATCCAACGATTGTTCGCGTGCAATATCGCGGGAAATTTCGAGCGGTAGACCATAGGTTGCGTATAGATCAAAGGCCTTGCGACCATCCAAGATGGTTTTCCCATCTTTTGAAAGCTCGGAAAGCATGCTTTCCAAATAGGCTGTGCCTGATTCGACGGTGCGGGCAAAACGAATTTCTTCTCTGGTCAGCGAGTCAAGGATCGACTGTTTGTGTTGAACCAACTCGGGGTAGAATGCCCCATAGGCATCAATCACGGGTGCTGCCACTTTCGCTAGAAACGGTTCTTTCAAACCGATCTTGGTGGCGAAGCGGGCCGCACGCCGGATGATCATGCGACAGATATAATTTCGCCCGGTGTTTCCGGGTACAACTCCATCCGCAATCAGAAAAGTCGCGGCACGAGTATGGTCGGCGATGACACGGTAGGGCGTAAAATCAGCATAGACTTGTTCGAGCGTATGACCGCTGAGTTTGCGAATGACTTCCATCATCGGCATAAACAGGTCAGTTTTGTAATTAGAATCCACGCCTTGCAGCACTGAAACGATGCGCTCGAAACCCATGCCGGTATCGACGTGTGTAGCGGGCAAAGGTTCCAGTGATCCAGTATCCAGCATGTTGTACTGGATGAAAACGTTGTTCCAAAGTTCCAGATAACGAGTGCAGTCGCCATTAACCCCGCACTTGTGTGGCTGCCCGTGTAGATTGTCGCGTTCTTCGCCCAGATCGATGTGGATTTCAGAACAGGGTCCACAGGGACCGAATTCAGCCATCTGCCAGAAATTTTCCTTACGGCCATAGTAAAGGATGTTCTCCGGCTGCATGCCAGGCTGCATCCGCCAGATATCGGCAGCTTCTTCGTCGGTGGGGATATTACCCTTATCGTCTTTGAAGCAGGTTGCGTAGAGTTTGTCTTTGGGCAATCCCCAGACATCGGTTAAAAGTTGCCAGGACCAGGCAATCGCATCTTTTTTGTAATAATCGCCGAAGGACCAGTTGCCGAGCATTTCAAAGAATGTGTGGTGGGTGTCGTCGCGTCCAACATCATCCAGGTCGTTGTGTTTGCCCGCCACTCGCATACACTTTTGAGAGTCAACGGCGCGCGTATAAGGGCGCTTATCTGTGCCCAAGAATACATCCTTAAATTGCACCATGCCTGAATTGGTGAATAACAGGGTAGCGTCGCCGCCAGGCACAAGCGAGGCGGAAGGGACAATCGCATGTCCATGTTCGACGAAAAAATCGAGAAAGGTTTGCCGAATTTCATTGCCGGTCATTTTCTTGGTCATTCTTGCTCCGGGTTGTGTAGAATGGCTAGAATTATACCCAAGTTTGGCAGATCGTTGATAAGATGAAAGCTGTTAGAGAAAAAGTGGATTTGTTGTAAAATAAAAAAATATCCGCTGGCGAATGTTCGTATTTATTTGACAGCATATTTTGGATGGCCATTCTTGAAGAATATGACTATAGATTTATCAGGCACCCGTTTTAGTGTCCGGCAATTCTTGGACAAGCCTATTCCAGGGCAAATTGTGCAAGCTATTCTTGAAGCGGGGCGTTTATCCCCGTCTGGATGAAATGAACAACCCTGGAAATTTGGTGTGATTATCGAAAAACCTTTGATTGCTCAGATCTCAGAAATTGCATCCCCACAAAAGTGGATCGCCCAGGCACCGCTTTTGATTCTATGAAGGTCAGTCGTGGTGGATGATGGGCGCGGTGGTAGAGATATTCAATGCGAGCGCTTTCCAGAACACGCCGGCGCAATCACGCAAATGGATCAGAATTTATATTGGAACATCAACCAGAAAGAACATCAAACCAAGATTCCTGGCACCCACATGGTTCTGGCAGCGCTGGAATTCGGGATCGGTTCTTGCTGGGTATCACGTTTTGAAGTACAGCGCTTGGCAGAATTATTGGCACTTCCAAAAGGGTTATTATCATCCGAGATTTTATTGTTTGGCTATCCCGCCAGCCCGAAAAAATCGGCTTCTAAAAAGAGTTTGACCGAACTTGTTTTTTATAACTATTTTAGGCCCAATAAAATTTCTTGACCGCTATTCGTTGTTAGCCATCAAGGTGGAATATTTTTAGATCGGGAAGCGATCTGCCGGTTCCCTGGTTTGTCCATAAGTCTGGGGCCAGGTAAAAAGCCGCTAAAAAATCCTGATTAGGATTTGATCAGGTTATTTGACAAATGGATTCTACAAATGAGGAGACAAAATTGAGCACGATTATTTTGGATAAATTAAAAGATAAGAAACTGCAGCCAGCTTTTGGGTTATGGCAGCAATATCAGCCCGGCAGGGCTCCTTATGCTTTTCGAGCACAAACGCTTAGTCAGGCACAGGATTGGCAGTCGGAATCCAGAAAAGCGCTTGCAAAAACCATCGGTTTGCGTTCTTCAGATGGTTCAGCCTTGCTTGCGGATTTGATTGAAACGGTTGATAAAGGTGACTATGTTCGTGAGAAACTATTAATTCAAATTGATAACCAGGTTAGCATGCCAGTGTACCTTTTGATCCCAAAGCATGCGCCTCGACCGTTGCCAGTCGTACTTGCTTTTCATGGACATGGCTACGGCGTGAAAGATATCGTTGGTTTGTGGGAAGATGGCGAAGAGCGACAAGCTCCGGATGGTTATCAAAAAGATTTTGCGGTGGAATTGTGTAAGGCAGGCTTTGCGGTTGCTGCGCCGGAAATATCTTGTTTTGGCGAGCGCCAGACCGATTTCTCTTACATAAAGAATGCTCTGGGCCAAGAAGAACCAAGCAGCTGTGCGCATGCAGCCATGCTTTCGTTTCACATGGGTGGTTCCGTGGTAGGGATGCGCGTGTATGATGGTATACGCCTTGTTGATTACCTGGAAACACGCCCTGAACTGGATACGAATCGCCTGGGAGCCATGGGTATTTCGGGTGGGGGCATGCATACTTTCTTTTCTACCTGTCTGGATGAGCGCATCAAGGCCTGTGTGATCAGTGGCTATTATTCTACATTCCAGGATAGCATTTTATCTATGGCCCACTGCCCGTGTAACTTTGTGCCAGGTTTGGGGCAGTTTGGCGAAATGTATGACCTGGTTGGCATGATTGCTCCACGGCCGCTGTTGGTCGAATCTGGGGATTATGACGCCATTTTTCCTCGACCGGCTGTAGAACAGAGCGTGGCGCGTGCTAGGGCAGTTTATGCGGTCTTTGGTGAGCAAACCGATGTCCACACAGATTATTTCGAGGGAAGGCACCAGATCAGCGGTAGAAAGGCCTACGGATTTTTGAAGGCTGTGCTTGGCTAGAAATTCATAATTTGCAGTCCATTTGGAAAACGAGTTTTGAATTACCGATAAAAACATTTCCATCCAATATAAAATCGGTGAAGTGTGGCAGGCCATATCAATCTGCCACACTTCATCAGATAAATGAGTTAGCAATAAGCATGTTAAACAAACCGGTCGAGGAACATTTTCAGCGCTTGATGAGGCTGTTGGATCTGGAAGCTGAAGCTGAAAAGCAGGCTATTCTGGATGATTTGCAGCGTTTATCTCCGGGCTCCGCGGAGGCCGCTGGTACAGCCCTTGTGAATCTTGTCATCCGGGATGAGTCTGCTGGGATGGGTGGGCGAATTCTGCTAACCCTGGCAAAACGCAACCAGAGTTTGCCCCTGCCGTGGACGCGTTTGAATAGTGGCTCGCCCGTCATTCTTTCTGAAGAGAATCAAGTTGGCGGGTCATCGATTGGTTGGCGTGGTGTGGTTACCCGCCTGTACAAAGAGAATATCCAGGTTGCTTTTTCAGATTGGCCAGAGACGGAAGCAGACCATCCCACATTCCGTTTGGATCGCTCGAGCGATGAGTTCTCACGCCAGAGGCAGCGCCAGGCTCTCCAAAAAGCTCAAGCAGCTGGCAATTCGCGTTTGGGTGAGCTGCGCGACGTTTTATTGGGCAGACGCCTTGCTTTGTTTCATCCAGCTCACCAGCCTCTGCCACTTGATAAAAATTTGAATAATTCCCAGTTGGAAGCAGTCGGTTTTGCTCTTTCTGCTGCTGATATCGCCATCATCCACGGTCCGCCCGGAACGGGTAAAACTACAACGGTGGTGGAGCTCATCCGCCAGATCGTGCGCAATGGGCAGCGGGTGCTGGCGGTGGCCCCCAGCAATATTGCAGTTGATAATCTGCTCGAGAAGTTGCTGGCAAAAGATGAAAAAGCTATTCGCCTGGGGCATCCAGCCCGGGTTCTGCCGGAACTTCGCCAGCATACTCTCGACTTGCTGGTAGAAAACCATCCCGATATGAAGGTCGTCCAAAGACTGGCAAGAGAAGCCCGGGCTCTGCGCGCGCAGGCCTCAAGATATACGCGCGCCCGCCCAGAGCCGGGTGCGCGCAGGGCCTTGCGCGAAGAGGCCAAACAAGCTCTATCAGATTCCCGGCGGATCGAAGAGCAGGTCATCGAAAGACTGTTAAACGCATCCCAAATTATTTGTGCAACCCTGACCGGTCTTGATCGGGACCTGCTGGGCAGCCAGCACTTTGACTGGTGCATCGTTGACGAAGCCAGTCAAAGTACTGAAGCCGCCGCCTGGGCGCCGCTCCAAATTGCCGATCGTGTCGTCCTGGCCGGCGACCATTTCCAACTTCCTCCCACCGTGATTTCATCGGAAGCGCTTGCGCAAGGCTTTGATATCAGCCTGCTCGAGCGTCTCATGGCACAGACTGGCAAGGATATTTCCCGCCGGCTGACCGTCCAATACCGCATGCACCATGAAATCATGGATTTTTCTTCCCAGGAATTCTATGAGGGCAGTTTGACTGCTCACAGCAGTGTGGAAAATCACAGGCTGAGCGATTTGCCGGGAGTCACTTCCAATGATCTGACAGACACACCAATCCATTTTATTGATACCGCGGGTGCCAGTTATGATGAATCTCAGGAGCCGGACGGTGACAGCCGGTTTAACATCTCTGAAGCACTGCTTGTTGTAAAAAAAGTACAGGACCTGCTTGATTCAGGTCTTGCCCCCGCCAACATCGCGGTTATTTCTCCGTATTCCGCACAGGTTCGGCTATTGCGAGCGCGTATCACCCAGCCTGAAATTGAAATTGACAGCGTCGATGGTTTCCAGGGTCGCGAAAAGGAAGCTGTAATCGTCTCATTGGTGCGTTCCAATCGCGAGAACCAGATTGGTTTTCTGGAAGATGTGCGCCGGATGAATGTTGCCCTCACCCGGGCCAGGCGTAAGCTGATCGTGATTGGGGACAGCGCCACGATTACTGCGCACCCTTTTTATCATCGCATGGTGACCTATTTTGAATCTGTCGGGGGCTATCACTCCGTCTGGGAAGAGATCCAGTAATTAATTCCTGGTTATGAATATCCGCAGGTTTTGCTGTAGTTTTTCATTTCGAATTCAGGTTCTTTTCTGCAACTTTCGCGGTATTTTGTTCACAGGCTGGGTTGAATGATTGGGATATTGCATGGTTTTTTGCGATGAAACCCAAGCATTTGATGGCCGTTTTTCAGACTGAATACGAATAAATAGTGCCGTCAAGGCGAGAAAATCACCGGTTTTGGGCATTGACATGTTTTCGGATATTCCGATGGCGTTCGCCTTTCCGGTGATATACTTTGAATACCTTAATGGAGAAACGAGTTTTTATGGATAATCCTGAATCATCTTCTGCCGAGCCCCAGAATTCGCTGGCTGATACGACCCTTGAAGCACTTCCTGCTAATTTACGTGATGCTGCCGCCCGTGCTGGCTGGGCGTCGCTCGTCCCGGTTCAGGCGCGTGCCATTCCCTACATGCTGGCAGCACGCAACATGATGATCCAGGCCCGGACTGGCAGCGGCAAGACTGGCGCATTTCTCCTGCCCATGTTGTCGCGTCTTGATCCGTCCCGGGCTGTTTGCCAGGCTTTGATCCTTGTACCCACCCGCGAACTTGCCCGCCAGGTCTGGCAGGAAGCCGAAAAACTGATCGGCGATGCTGGCCTGCGTACCGTGGCTGTTTACGGCGGGGTTGGGTACAGCAGCCAGATCGAAGCGCTTAAAAATGGTGCACATATTGTAGTGGGTACACCCGGCCGGGTTCTCGATCATTTACTCAAGCGCACATTCTCGCTCGATCAACTAAAAATGTTGATTTTCGATGAAGCCGATCGGATGTTGTCGATGGGTTTTTATCCGGATATGCAGGATGTAAAGCGTTATTTGCCTCAACGTGCCATGCATACCTGTATGTTTTCGGCTACCTTTCCGGTATCTGTTTTACGGACTGCGCGTGAGTTTATTCAGGATGGCGAGTTTCTCAGCCTCAGCAGTGACCATGTGCATGTTACCGATACGGAACATGTATTTTATATTGTCGATGGTATGGATAAAGATCGCAGCCTGGTGCGTTTGATCGAAATAGAAAACCCATCATCGGCTATCATTTTTTGCAACACTAAAATGCGGGTAAATTATGTCGCGGTTGTATTGCAACGCTTTGGCTATGATGCTGACCAGCTGACTGCCGACCTTTCACAATCTGACCGCGAACGTGTCTTGGATCGTGTTCGCAAGGGTACGCTGCGCTTCCTGGTTGCAACAGACGTTGCCGCGCGCGGGCTTGATATTCCAAGCCTTTCACATGTCATTCAATACGAGCCGCCCGAAGAAATGGAAGCTTATATTCATCGTGCCGGTCGGACTGGCCGTGCCGGTGCCAGTGGTGTAGCCATCTCGTTGGTTAATAAAGGTGAGCGCTTCACCCTTGAAAAAATTGCCAAAGAGTACTCCATACCCATGCAGGAAAGACCCATTCCGAGCGACGATGATGTTGCTTCGATTGTGGCTGAGCGGGTGACTGCTCTTCTGGAAGCCCGACTGCGCAGTCGGGACCGGTTGGCTGCTGAGCGTTCACGCCGGTTTGATACACTGGCGCATAGCCTGGCAGACAATGAAGATGAATCTGCCATCATAACAATGTTGTTGGACGATTACTATCAGCAAAGTTTGCATGCTTCCCTGGTCCAGCCACAAGATCTGCCTGCCAAAACAGCCCAGGCCGGTAACTCGGCTGCAAATCGTCAGAGCCACCGCAAGCGAAGATAACCGTCGGAAAATAATTATTCTTCTGAATCTAATCCGTCTGATTGCAGGCGGATTTTTAATTTTTGATGCTGCAAGGTATAATCGAACAATACGAATTCGGAACAGCGGTGTTTCCTTTTCTTGAAAAGAGGAAGCGCATATTCAAAGTCTTCTGTCTCAAGCAGTCAGCATGTTCGGCCAATCCGGTCATGCAGTTTTTTGTCAGGCAGTATTGTTGCTGACCCGCATAGCCTGGGTTGGCGTTATAGTTTGTATTTCACCTTGCGCAAGGGAATTCCATGGATATTTCTCAGTTCATACATTTGTTGGGTGACCAACTCGGGAAAGTTATTTCGGAGCTCGAATCTCCGGCTATTTTTGAGACCGAGGAGCGTATTCGTGTTGAGGCCAAGGCTCGCCGCGCCGGAGATGCTGCCGCTGCTCAACGATTACGTGACCAGGTAGCCGTGTTGCATGCTGACCAGGCTCGTGCAGTGGCAGCATCCTTTGCCACATATTTCGACCTTGTCAATCTGGCTGAGGAAAACTACCGGCTGGCCCTCTTGCGGCAACAAGAACTTGAAAATGCCCCTAATCCGGTGCGCGAATCGATCGCCGAAGCGATTGCGATGCTCAAGAAGAGCGGCATGACAAATGCACAAATGTCCAGTTTGTTGGAGACTCTTTCCATAGAACTGGTGCTCACTGCTCACCCCACCGAGTCTCGCCGCCGTACCATCATCTCCAAGCTGCAGCGGCTCTCCACTATTCTCCACGAATCCACCCGATCCGACCGGTTGCCTCGCGAACGCGAGAACCTGATCAAAGCCATGTATGCCGAAATATCTGCTTTATGGCTATCTGATCGCAGCCGCGCCAGCAAATTGGCTGTTACAGATGAAGTTCGCACAGGTCTTTATTACGTTGATTCTGTTTTTTGGAAAACCATTCCCTGGTTGTATGCCGATCTAAACCAGGCCCTGGACTTATATTACCCGGGTTTGAAAGCCGGCGATACATGGTTGAGGTTGGCATCCTGGATGGGAGGTGATCGGGACGGCAACCCGAATGTCACCAGTGAAGTAACGGCCGAAACCCTGCGCCTTCACCGTGGTCTGGCTGTGGAAAATCACCGCCGAACCTTGCAAAGTGTTGCCCGTCACCTTAGCGTGAGCGGCCGGCGTTTGCCACCGCCGGATGAATTGGTCAGTTGGATCGAAAAACGCCGGCCACTTCCGGCGCACGTCGAATATATTGAACAGCGTTATGCCGCTGAACCCTACCGGTTGATTCTTTCGCTCCTGGCGGCAGATTTGGCCGAAGCTTCTCAGGATGACATGAAAAGGCGTTTGCTCGGTCGTGACGCTCACCAGGCACGCGTTCACCCACAGGATATCAGTCACCCGCTCGATTTGATCGCGAATGCAATCCCAGCTTCGCTGGCAAATGATGAACTGCTTACATTGCGCCAGCAACTGTCTGTATTTGGCTTGCACGCGGCCCGTCTGGATATCAGGGAAGATTCCAGTAAGTTTAATAAGGCCCTGGGCGAGATCTTGCGAGCGCTGGAAATTACCCCCGCATTTGAGTCTTTGCCCATCCCTGAACGGTTAAATCTGCTTTCGGGCTTGTTATCAGCGCCGCTACCAGAACTTTCCAGCCATCCGGGTGTAACATCTTCAACTGCTGAAACTTGGGCCCTATTCCAGCTGATTACGCGCGTCCAGCAAGTTTATGGAGCAGAATTGCTTGGTCCGGTCATTATTTCCATGACACATTCTGCCGCGGATGTATTGACCGTGTTGGTATTGGCCCGTTGGACTGGGTGTGATGCGGGTCTGCAAATTTGTCCATTATTTGAATCGATCGATGATCTGGACAACGCTCCGCGCATTCTGACCGAGCTATTTTCCAACCCCGCCTACCAGAAACATATCTCAGCTTGTCAGGCTGAGCAAATGGTGATGATTGGCTATTCAGATAGTAACAAGGATGGCGGCTATCTGATGGCAAACTGGGCACTTTACCAGGCGCAGGAAACGATCACCCGGGTTGCCCGCGAGCATTCCATTCGCCTGACAATTTTTCATGGCAGGGGTGGTACTGTTGCGCGAGGTGGTGGGCCGGCAAATCGTGCCATCCGAGCCCAACCTGCGGGGAGTATAAACGGTCGATTCCGGGTTACCGAACAAGGCGAGACGATTGCATCACGCTATTCCAATCCCGATCTGGCCCATCGTCATCTTGAACAGATCGTGAATGCGGTATTATTGGCTTCAGCGTCTGTTTACCTGCCTCCGGCCAACGGTGAGAAGACAACAGATATCCCGGTTCGCGCAGCCTGGCGCACTGCCATGGATACAATGTCCCAAGCGGCCTATCAGGCTTATCGCGCACTGGTCTATGAAACGCCCAGGTTTATCGAGTTTTGGCAGGCGGCCACGCCGTTGGATGAGATCAAACGTCTGCATATTGGCTCTCGCCCAGTATCGCGGGCCGGCACCACGGAAGTCTCTAATATCCGTGCCATCCCTTGGGTTTTTTCATGGATGCAAAGCCGTTATAATTTACCCGGTTGGTATGGCTTGGGCACCGGGTTGAAGGCTATCTCGGATAAAAAATTATTGGATGAAATGTATCAAGGTTGGCCTTTCTTTAAGACCCTGCTCGATAATGCTGAAACTTCCTTGCTAAAAGCGGATATGGGTATCGCGGCACTGTATGCCGAGCTGGTGGAAGATGTTGAACTGGGCCAGAGATTGTTTAACATTATTCAGACCGAGTATGAGCTCACCTGCGACGCCGTCCTATCGATCAGTGGTCACCAGAACCTGATGGATAGCGAGCCCGTCACTCAGAATGCCATTCGTTTGCGTAATCCCTATGTAGATCCATTGAATTATATTCAGGTGGAGATGCTTCGGCGGTTACGATCCCAACCACAGGACAGCCCTGAAGCGGAATCTTTGCGCGATGCGATCATTTTGACCATCAATGGCATCGCTGCAGGCTTGAAAAATACCGGATAAAGGAGTTTTTATGTTTACAAAAGCCATCACTCGCGAACCAGGCTCCAATTACGCTGACGGTCTAACCACAGTTGATTTGGGGTTGCCAGATTTTCAAAAAACGCTTGCAGAGCATGCTCACTATCTTTCAGTCCTTAAGCAATGTGGGCTTAGCCTGCTTGAACTTTCACCGGATTTACGCTTTCCGGATGGCACCTTCGTAGAAGACACAGCCATTGTGATCCCGGAATCCGAGCACAGTCGGGGTGGGGCAATTCTCACCCGCCCAGGTGCCGAGAGCCGCGCAGGTGAAGTGCTCGACATAAAGAAAACATTGGAACAGCATTACCCGGATTTGGCTGAGATCAGTGCGCCCGGCACCCTGGATGGTGGTGATATCTGCGAGGCAGGCTCACATTTTTTCATTGGTGTTTCTCTGCGCACCAATGAAGAAGGCGCCCGCCAGCTGGCAAGCTGGTTGAGCACAATTGGGTACACATCCAGTCAGATCGATATCCGTCAGACGCCAGGTATCCTGCACCTCAAAAGTGGAATTTCATATATCGGTGAAAATCGCCTGGTTGTGATCGATTCGCTCGCAGCCCAGCCTGCATTTTCCAGCTACGAACTCGTGCGGGTGGTGCCTGGTGAAGAGTATGCTGCCAACTGTATCCGTGTCAACGACTATGTCCTGATAGCAGCAGGGTTCCCGAAATTCGAAGCTACTCTGCACGATTTAGGCTATCAAACTTTCGTTTTGGATATGTCTGAATTTCAGAAAATGGATGGCGGTTTGAGCTGTCTGTCTTTGCGCTTCTAAAATGATGAAATACATCTTGATACGAGGTGGCGGTGATCTGGCTTCCGGTGTTGCCTTACGGCTGCACCGTTCTGGTTTCAAGGTTATCATCACTGAACTGCCAAAACCTTTGGCAGTTCGCCGGACTGTATCTTTTTCTGAAGCGGTTTACATGGATGAGATCGTTGTTGAGGGGCTCAGCGCCCGGCTGGCTCACTCTCCTTCGGATGCTTTTAATCTCGTCGAAAAGGGACATATCCCGGTTTTGATTGATCCTCAGGCTGCTATTTTGCGCGAAGGGGTTTTTCCCACCCTGATCGATGCTCGCCTGTTGAAGCATACAGCCGATTCCAGTATTTCTTCTGCGCCGCTCGTGATCGGGTTAGGCCCAGGTTTTACCTGTGGTCAAACCTGCCATGCCGTCGTGGAGACCCAGCGAGGTCACTTCTTGGGACGTGTCTATTGGAGCGGTTCAGCCAGCCCAGATACTGGCATTCCGGAAGGTGATTCTCGCCGTGTTCTGCGGGCACCGTTGAGGGGCATCCTGACCAGCCAGGTTCAAATTGGCGATCATATCGAGTCTGGTCAGACCATTGCCCAGGTTGACGGAGAAAAGATCATCGCCCCATTTGCCGGGGTTATTCGCGGTCTGATCCGTCCGGGTGTTTTTATCGAAAAAGGTGTAAAGATCGGGGATATTGACCAACGTGATGATCCGGAATATTGTTTTAGCGTATCTGACAAGGCTTTGGCAATCGCTGGCGGAGTGTTGGAAGCCATCCTTTCGCACTCCATGCTATCCGAACCCATGTGAGCTATGTTTTACTGTAATAATGTAGCTTTATGCTAAGCCTGAACCAGGCTTTACGCGTTACCAAAAGCCAGGCTGTTGCCTTTGTTGGTGCGGGTGGCAAGACCAGCGCCATGTTCCGCGTGGCGGGGCAGTTTGCTCCAGCACTGGTAACCTGCAGCACGCATCTGGGCGCATGGCAGGCAGGCCTGGCTGATAGTCACTTAATCTGGGAATCAGATGGACCCATGCCAGAAATGGAATCCCAGCTTGGCCGAGGTATCACGCTTGTTACCGGCGCATTGGATCTCGAAACCCAGCGTTATCGCGGTCTTTCAGCTCCCCAACTTGAAAAGCTCAGACAGCTGGCCGGATATCATGACCTGCCCTTGCTGATCGAAGCCGATGGCTCCCGCCAGAAAGCGCTCAAAGCACCTGATGAGTATGAGCCAGTAATCCCTAGTTTTGTCGATGTGGTTGTCGTGGTTGCCGGGTTGACGGGCCTGGGACAGGCCCTGAGTGCTGAGGTTGTTCACCGGCCTCAAATCTTTGCCAGTCTGGCTGAGATCAAAGCAGGCGAAATCATTACTCCCCTGGCGCTGGCCAAGGTCTTGTCTCATGCAGATGGGGGTTTGAAGAATATCCCTTCGCAAGCGCGCCGGCTTGTTTTGCTAAACCAGGCTGATACTGCTGAACTTCAATCACAGGCAAACGAAATTAGCCAATTATTAATATCTGTTTTTGATGCGGTAGTCGTGACTGTTTTACAGCCACAGCCAGGTTCTGTACTGGCCATTAAGGAAGATATCGCCGCGCTGATCCTGGCTGCTGGTGCATCCACCCGCTATGGACAGCCCAAGCAGTTACTGGATTATCGCGGAAAACCATTTGTCCGCGCCCTGGCCCTGACGGCCCTGCAGGCCGGGTTGTTCCCGGTAAACGTCGTTTGTGGCGCAAATTCAGAAGCTGTTTCGGCAGTGGTTAAGGATTTACCCGTCAGAATCGTTAATAATCCGGACTGGCAAGCCGGGCAAAGCACATCGATTAAGGCCGGACTCCGGGATGTGCCCGGAAAAAACGGTGGAGCGTTCTTTTTGATGGCTGATCAGCCCCAGGTTCCAATCGAATTACTGCGGGCTATGGTTGAGCGTCATTCTCAGGATTTACCTCCAGTCTTGGCGCCCTATGTCTTTGATCAACGCGCCAACCCCTTCCTTTTTGATCGGGTAACCTTTGATGCGTTGTTAACTATTACTGGTGATAACGCTGGGCGCGCGATCTTCTCAACGTTCAGTCCGCGTTATTTGAACTGGTTTGATCGGCGGCTCTTACTGGATGTGGATACTCCCGCAGATTATCAAAAGCTGCTCGCAGCAGAAGTGGCAGCCTGATTTGTTCGATCGGAGCGGCATTTTTTAAACGTGGAGATGTTCAGATGACAAAAAATATTGGTGGTGTAATCCTGGCTGGTGGGCTTTCACGGCGTATGGGTACTCCCAAAATGTTGCTGCCGTGGGGGCAGACAACGGTTCTGGGGCAGGTGGTTGCCACTTTTTCCAGGGCTGGTGTAAAAGAAATTTTGGTCATCACTGGCGGCGCGCGCCAGCTTGTCGAAGCCGAAGTTGAGCGTCTTTCCGGTGAGTTCAACATACGCCAGGTTCACAATCCCCGCTATGAATCTGGAGAAATGTTATCATCGCTGCAGCATGGGCTTGCATTTCTTGGGTCTGAGCTGGATGCGGCCTTGATTGGGCTCGGGGATCAGCCGCAACTGAGCTTGGATTCTGTCTTGAAAGTTGTTTCAGCTGGTGAGTCTCCCGCAGCAAAGCTTGTTGTTCCGAGCTTTAACATGCGGCGAGGGCATCCCTGGTTGGTGCAGAGAGAGTATTGGGATGAAATCAGGGCATTGGAACCACCGCTTACCCTGCGAAATTTCTTGTCTGCTCGTGCAGAAGAAATATTGTATGTCGAGACCGATCAGACGATATTAAAGGATTTGGATACGCCCGAAGAATACCAACGTGAAAAGCCTTGAATTCCTTCTTCCAGCGTGCTATTGTAAATATGGGAGCGCATTCACACTTCCTGGAGGCAAGAATGACAGACTGGTATACGATAGTCGATAGCATTCGTGTCGCCACACTGCGCGAGACGGTTGATAAGGCGCAGCTCGCTAGCGAGTCTCTGCAAGAAAAAAAGGATCGTCAGGCATCGGATAAATTCCAATTGGAGATGAAGGAGCTCAGCAGGCACCTGCAACACATGCAAGCGATCCTTGCCCATGAAGATATTTACACCCTGGATGAACTGGCTGATGCGTTGGGTAACATGCTTGGACCAGGTCAAAATTATCACCGGATTGCACACTATGAGGTGAAGCACAAATAAAAGCAGGGGGTCGCGGTGGTTCATAAGAGTTAAAGCTGCCAGCTTAGAAAGCATGGCTATTGCCGTGCTTTTTTTCATTTAAGCGTGTTCTATTCTATGATAAACTACGCATCACTGGAGAATAAAATGCGCCATTTCATAATTGTAAATCCAATTTCTGGACGCGGGTTGGGCGAACGTTCAATCCCGGCTATCGAAGAACGACTCCGATCAGCAGGAATTGATTATAAGCTTGTCCGAACCGAGCGAGTCTGGCATGCGGCCGAATTAGCTGAACAAGCCGCCCTCGATGGCTATGATGTCGTTGTTTGTGCCAGTGGGGATGGCACTATTAACGAAGCCTTGAATGGGATCATGAAGGCGCGAAAAAATGGTATCAAAAATACAGCTTTTGGGGTTATTTCCATCGGTACTGGAAATGATTTCTCGGGAGGTATGGGAATCCCTACTGATTTGGAACATAGTCTGGATGCACTCATCACCAATAAGCGCAAGATGATTGATATCGGTTTCGTAAAAGGTGGCGATTTTCCGGAAGGGCGATATTTTGGCAATGGCATCGGGATCGGGTTTGATGCAGCAGTCGGAACCGCTGCTTCGAAGGTTCGCTGGACGCGTGGTTTGCCGGCTTACCTGATTGGTGTGATCGCGACAGTCTTTTTGTATTACACCCCACCCAAAGTACGGATCATGGTTGATAACGAAGAAATAATTCAACGCTCGTTGATGATTTCCATCATGAATGGAAAAAGGATGGGCGGCGGATTTCAAATGGCGCCCAATAGCAAAGTCGACGACGGTCTCTTCGATCTTTGTATCTGCGAAACAGCTTCCAAGGCACGTATTTTTGGTTTGATACCCTACTTTTTGAAAGGTACGCAGGAAGGTCAGAAGGAGATCAAAATGCGCCGGGCAAAGAGAGTGACGGTAGATGTGCTGATCGGAGATTTTCCTGCTCATGCTGATGGCGAGATGTTGTGCTATACAGGGAAAGCTTTGGCTGTTGATATTATTCCTGCCGAATTGGAAATTGTGACCAGCTGAATTCTATCCACGTCCTGAGCCTCCAGCAGCTTCGGAGACCAGGAAGAACGGGTGTAATGTGAAATATTTTGTTATTCTTAATCCTGTCTCGGGTCGTGGTTATGGGGCCAGGGTTATCCCCCAGTTGGAGCAGTTTTTCAAAGAATTAGAGATGGACTTCCATCTGGAAAAGACAGAATACCCGTGGCACGCTGCGGAACTGGCCGAACTTGCCGCCAGGCAGGGCTATGATGTTGTAGTCTGTGCCAGTGGCGATGGGACGGTCAATGAGGTTATCAATGGCTTGATGCTAGCACGTTCTCAGGGCATGCAGCATACTGCGCTCGGAATTCTATCCATTGGCACAGGAAATGATCTGGCGGCAAGCCTGGGCTTGCCCGATGACCTGCGTACAGCAATCCAGACTATCAAAACTGGCACTCGGCGCTGGATCGATATCGGTTATGCCCGGAGTGATGAGTTGCCCGAAGGACGTTTTTTTGGCAATTGTGTTGGGATCGGCTTTGATGCAGCCGGGACCATTCTCTCGCAAAAAATTACTTATGCCAGTGGCATGTTCGCTTATCTAATCGCAGCAATCCAAACTATTTTTACGTATTACGCCTCTGCGCCCACGCTTCAGATTTACATGGATGGCGAAATATTTGTGCAAAAAGCGTTGATGGTTTCTGTGATGAATGGCAGGCGTATTGGCGGTGGGTTTTGGACTGCTCCAGGTGCCAGGGCTGATGACGGTTTGTTCGATCTTTGTATTGCCAGCTCGGTGGGCCGGATGCGCATGTTTTCCCTGCTTCCACACTTTATCAAGGGAACTCAGGCCACTCAACCGGAAATTCGCATGGCGCAAGCCAGAAAAGTTAAAGTGACGGCTATCGCAGGTACCTTACCTGTCCAAATGGATGGTGAAATATTTTGTGAGGAAGGACACGAATTGAGCATAGAGATTTTTCCCAAACAACTTGAAGTAATGGGGGCCGTGACATGAACCTGCTGAAGTGGATTGTGACCTATGGTTGCAAGCTTGGTCTGGACGTGATGTGTCGGATTGATGCCAAAGAATTAAAAAAAGTGCCTCAGACCGGACCATTGATCCTTTTTACCAATCATACCGGCATGGTTGAAGCGCCAATTATGTACACTCAACTTCAGCCCAGGAAAAAGGTGACTGCAATTGCCAAGGTGGAAACCTGGAATAACTGGTTCCTGAACTGGGTCTTCACACTTTGGGAAATCATCCCTATCCATCGCGGCGAAGCGGATATGGTCGCCATGCGAAAAGCCTTTGAAGTTCTCGAGAAGGGTTTTATTCTGGGTATTTCACCGGAAGGGACCCGCAGTCGTGAAGGAAAATTACTGCGCGCACATGGTGGCATTGCCATGCTGGCCCTGCACAGTGGGGCGCCGTTGCAGCCGATGGTCCATTGGGGTGGAGAAAATTTCGGGAATAATGTTAAACAATTTAAACGGACCAGTTTTAATATCCGGGTTGGTCCCATTTTTTCGCTGGATGCGCATGGTGAACGAGTCACCAAGGAAATCCGTCAGAAGATGGCAGATGAAATGATGTATCAATTGGCCAAACTCTTACCGGAAGAATATCGTGGCGAATATACTGATCTTGAGAATGCAACTGAAAAGTTTTTGCGTTTTTCTGCGTAAGTCGTACCACTTTTTGTCTGAGCATAAAGAAAAGGGCTGTCCTGTTTTGTGGGACAGCCCTTTTCTTTATGCATTTCTTGTTTTTATGGGGTTGGTATGCCGGCGCTGATCACGGGCCCTTCTGCCGGTACGCTGGCCGGGCGGCCAAGCGGCATGGCAGGACGACCAATTTCAGTTTTTCCATCGGGCGCGAACAGCATTTTATAAAGCAGTGCATCATTCCAGTTCCCAGCACCTAGAATGTCATTTCCTTTTGCTGCACCATTCAAGCGGTTGGAACCAGCCAAAATGCCGCCATAACTGCTCAAATCCATATTCTTTGTGGATTTGGCAACATCCGAGTAGTGGCAGGTGGTACAAGCGGGTGCGCCATCATACCAAAAATTGGGGGTCACAAACAGTTTCTGGACATCTGCCTTGAAGGTCCCGGTGCAGGGTGTGCCTTTGCTGTCGGTGAACTTGAACGGATCCTTTTCGGTATAGCCCGCAGAAACCCAGGCACCGATCAGGTTTACGGCAGCGATGTGGCATTTGGGTGCAGCCGCTGCCGCCTCCAGGCCAACTTTCGGAGCAGGCATTGTTGCCGCCACCAGGGTCGGGATGGGGGTTAGATCCGGTTGTGGTATTCCGGTGCATGAGTTGGTCATCCCACACCCAAAGAAGTATAGACTAAACGTCCAGACTGCTAATAGGGTGGGTAGGCCAATCAGAACCGTGCCGATAATTTTCTTGGTGTTATCCTTCATGGATGCCTCCGTTAAGGCTGTGGCGTTGAAGTGGCAGACGCCTTGACAGTACGGATGTAATTAACCACATCCCAGCGATCACGGACAGTCAGATTTTCATTCAGAGCTGGCATGTGGATTTGTCCACCTGTGCCCTGGATGCCATTGGAAATCGTCAAGAACAAGGCGCCATCAGGTTTGTTTTGGACGATATCGCCTGTCAGGTTCGCAGGTGGAAACACCAATGCGCCGCCAATCACGCCGTTCCCATCCGCCTTAGCCCCATGGCATTGAATGCATGTGACTGTATACAGCACACGTCCGCGTTCTACGGATACAGGGTCGCTGGACACGGGATTTGTGGGCGCGCCCTGACCGGCAATATATGCAGCGCCTTCGATCGGGACTGAACGGGCAGCAACAGGAAGGGGGTTTTCCATCGGTCTAAAGGATGGCTGGATCTCCATGAAACTGATCCAATCAATTTTGACAACATCGTAAGTGAAGATCATCAAAACGCCCAACAGCAGGGCTGCAAAAGCGAAGACCATTAATAGTCGCTGGAAGAAGCTCATAGTAATTGCGCCTCCGCGTGTTTGACAGATTCTGCGCCGAGACTGTTCATTGCGGCTTCGATCTCCTTTTCTTCCTCCGGTTGGCATTCGATCAGAATGGCGATTTTGCCATCACTGATTTCCGGAACATATTCCTTGGGTTCATAAGATGGAAACCGGCTGTCAAGAAATACACCCAGGAAGGTGCTGATCAACATCCCTAGCATGGTCATCTCAAAAACTACCACAACGCTGGGAGGCCCAGGGATGATAGGCTGCCCGCCTACGTTTAGCGGGTAGACAGTTGGCGTCCAGAAAGCCAGCAGGGCTCCCACCAGCATTCCACCGATAGCGCCCCCCAGCGCAAGTCGCGGAACATTACTCGGTTGTTTGGGTCGTCCCATCATCGCTTCAGTCACCGGAATGCCTGAAATTATATTAACATGGTCGTCTGAAACACCGAGTTGGCGCAGTTTTTCAACTGCTTGCGCGGCAGGGTCAAGGTCCGGGAACAAGGCCAGGAGCATGGTTTTATCACTCATTCTAATCTCCTCTTATTCTAAATCGCTGACCGTAACGATGGACTCTTTGCCGAACTTGCGCAGGCTGTGGGCCATCTGGCCTTCTTGTACTTCCCAGACTGGTACGAGTGGGATGATGCGCGAAGCAAGCATATACAGCAGGATGAAAAGTGCCAATGTGCCAATGCTGAGCGGAATTTCCACACCAGGCTTGTAGAACTGGTAGGTGAAGGGGAAACGATTTATGCTGAGCGAGGTAGGTACAATGATGTAGCGTTCAAACCACATGGCCACGTTTACCAGAAAACCAATAATAAACAGGGCTGTTGGGTTTCGGCGGATCTTCTTATTCCAAAGAGTTAGCCAGGGAACTGCCACGTTGAAAATTAGCATGGCATACCACATCCAACCAAGCGGACCTTCCTCATGAAAGTGCAGCAAGATATCGGTCCATTTATCGCCGTTATACCATTGCACCATATAATCGTTGAAGAAGAAATAGGCCCAGGTCATCGAAATGATCAACATCAATTTTCCAAGCGCATCCAAATGTTCGGGGCGGATGAAATATTTCATGTTTTTCATGGTGGCACGTACCACAATCAATACCATGGCAACGGCTGAAAGACCAGATTGCAACGCCCCTACGACGAAGTATGGGCCAAAGATTGTCGAACTCCATCCCGGGCGCATGGCGGCTGCAAAATCCCAGGATACGATGGTATGCACAGAAAACATGACTGGGAGAATAGCGAAAGCAAACAGGTTCATGGCGAAGCGCAGATGAGTCCATTCACCTTCTGTACCCCGAAACCCAAGTGCCAGAGTGCGATACACGATCTTGCGCCAACCCTTGGATTGGTCACGCGCCATAGCCAAATCGGGGATGAGCGGCAGAAACAGGTACATGGTGCTCGATAGCAAATAAGTGTTGATGGCGAGAAAATCCCACGAGAGTGGCGAATGAAAATTGGGCCACAAATTGCGTTCGTTGGAATAGGGAAACAGCCAATATGCCAGCCAGATACGGCCCATGTGCATAAAAATGCTCAGGCCCGCCTGTACAAGACCAAAGGTTGTCATCAATTCAGCGGCGCGTGTAAATGGGCGCCGGAATTCAGCCTTGAATACTCGCAGCAGAGCTGAGACGAAGGTTCCGGCATGGCTGATGCCAATCCAGAAAACCGTGTTGACCAGAAAGATGCCCCAGTAGATAGGCCGGTTGACACCTGCCACTCCCAGGCCTTGTGAAATCATTAACCCCCAGTAATATCCCAGGCAGATCACAACTACAACTGTCAGAATGGCTGCGATTACCCAAAATTTCCAACTGGTTGTGGTCATTGATTCCATAACCATCGCGTTCATTTCACCGCGAGGTCGTGGATCGAGCATCAGATGCTCTTCGCGCAGATGGGCTTCATGGTCTTGTTCTGCGGAGTGCGAATGAGGTTGCCCACCAGCAGCGTGGGGGGCAGAATTAGCCATTACGGCCATAGGTCTTCTCCTCTTTCAGGTATGTCACACGCGGCAAGGTGCCGAGATCTTCCATCATTTTGATGCCACGGCCATTTTTCGAGAGCAAGCTCACGCGGCTTTCCGGATCATCCAAACGTCCGAATACGATCGCATCTGCCGGGCAGGCTTGTGCGCAGGCAGGCACAACTTCACCATCCATCACGTCCCGACCCTCAGACTTAGCCTGATCCTGGCCTTTATGGATGCGCTGGATGCAGAAGGTACATTTTTCCATAATGCCACGCCGGCGCACTGTCACATCCGGGTTAAACTGGTTTGGCAGTGGCTCGGGGCGGTCGTAATCGCGCATATTGAAAACACGTGCAACATAAGGGCAGTTGTTGGCGCAGTAACGCGTACCAACGCAGCGGTTGTAAACTTGCAGGTTCAAATCTTCTGATTGACTGTGTACAGACGCGAAGACAGGACAGACCGGTTCGCAAGGGGCGTTACCGCATTGCTGACAAATGACTGGTTGAAAACTGGTTGCGGCGACTTCAGGGTATTCACCTTCCCAAGTGTGTTCTATCCGCATCCAGTGCAGTGAACGACCATAACCTGAGTCTGTTTCGCCGACAAATGGTATGTTGTTTTCCATAGCGCATGCGGCCACACAGGCCTGGCACCCAGTACAAATATCCATATCAATGGACATGCCCCAGATCCCTGGGGTTGCTTCCCAATCCGCTTTCACCTCTGGAATATTATGTTTAGCCATGAGTTCTCTCTCCTTAATACCGTTATTGCTTTTTCTCTGACTGCTCGAACTTGGTGTACCCTTCAAGGCGAGAAAGAGGACGTTTTTTACCAGTTTTTACAATTTTGACTTTTACCCCGGAGTAGGCCAAATCTCCGGCACCATTAAGATTTTTACCGAATAAATCAGCAGGATTCACACCGCGTTTTTCGGCATACCGTCCATAGGCACTGTGACCCTGGCCGAAAGGAATTGCCACCACATCGGGTCGAATGGCTCGATAGATTAATACGGAAACTTCCAATTCGCCGAAATCTGAAACTACCTTGACGACATCGTCATCTTTAATACCCAGATCTTCGGCGGTCTTTGGATTGATCTCTAGCCAGGAATTCCACATTACCGTGGTTGTTGGGTCCGGAGTTTCCTGCAGCCAGGGTTTGTTTGCACCGGATTCACCCAGAATTGGGGAAACAAACGGGTAAAGGATATACTCGCCGTCACCTTCAAACTGCGCGGGAGTAACTTTCAAGGCCTGGTCAAGCGCACCAGCGGCATTGGGCGTACCCAGGCTGTAAGCGTTTTGCCACCAGCCACCGTACTGTTGAAATTGTGCCCAAAACGATGGCATATCAGCCCCAGAATAGTATCCATCGGGTGCATCCACCAATCCGGTCAGCTTGTTTTGAATATATTCAACTTCATCCTTGAATGCCAGGGCAGCTTTGCCACCTGTTTGAGCGCCGGCTGCCAGAATTACGTCAGCAGTTGCGCGGGTGTTGTAAAACGGAGCTACAACCGGCTGCGAGCCTGATAACATCGATTGTCCCGAGCCAGTTGGGATGCGTTGGTAACCGAAAGATTCCAGGCCGGTATGGTCTGGGAAAACATAATCTGATAAAAGCGCTGTTTCGTCAGGATGGGATGCGAAAGAGATGACGTTTGGCACTTTGCTCAGCGCAACTTCAAACTCCAACGAACGCGGCAATTCGAAGACGGGATTGACTCCATGGATGAAAAGGGTCTTGATTTTACCGGATTTCATCCGGTCAACCAGTTCCATCATCTCTTTGGTGTTTGCCCCACGTTGGTATTCGTCACCCATCGGAGAGGCTGGGGTAAAAAAGACTCCCCCGGGTTTTCCCAGATTGCCGACAAGCGCGTTCAGCGTAAGCACAGCTCTGGCAGTCTCCAGACCGTTGTTTTGTCCCAATCCGGCACCGGGTGGAACGGCCAGTGGGCTTTCCGCGCCACCAAATATTTTAGCGAGACGTTCTAATGTTTCAGTGGATATTCCGGAAACTTCTGCGACTTTGGCAACATCCACACCTTCAAAGGCAGCAGGAACAATCCCTGTTTTGTTTTCCGCGATCAGTTTACCAAGCGCAGCCGCAACGAGCCCTTCACTCCCTGGCGTAATCGGGATCCACTCATCAGCTTTCGTGCCGGTTTGAGACATGCGTGCTTCAAAGTGAACAAGATAACCGCGCCGGTTGGTCCCCTGTCGCATTTTTGCGAAACCGCGAGTATATGCAACCGGGCTAAGCCAGGTTTCAAGAAAATTTGCGCCAAAGGAGAAGGTTACATCTGCCCCGGCGAAATCAAAGAAGAGCAGGTCGGGTTTGCCAAATACTGCGCGGGCGGCTTCGCCAAGTGTGGCGCGGGTTTCAAAAAGGCCGAGAGCGCCATAACGAACTGGCGCGGCTGCACCAAGTGATTTGCATAGATCCGTGACCAGGTCGAACAGGTGATCCGGCGCCATCCCCACCAGGAAGGCAATTTCATCAGGGTTGGTTTTAAGTGCATTGGCTACTATACCAGTTGCAGTCTCCCAATCCAGATCAGTAAAAGTCTTATCGCCACGAGTATGCTTGCCAGGGTTTTGAATGCGATCCGGATTATACAATCCATGTAATGTAGATTGCCCGCGTGCACAGGTTTTACCCAAGTTTACCGGGTTGTACTTATTACCTTCTGCTTTGAGGGCGCGCCCTTGCATGGTACGGATCACCAGCCCGCACCCGGCAGCACATTCGCGGCAGGTTGTGGCGTAGTAAGTACTCTGCCCGTTATAGTTATATTCGGGCATTTTTGTGTACGGTTCGCGGGTTGTATAACGGGAAGCTGGTCCGCATCCGGTCAGCATCGTGGTTATTGCAGTGCCTGCGCCAGCTATTTTTAGAAAATCGCGCCGGGAAATTTTTTCAGTCATTGATCATTGATCCTTTTATTACGGAACTCTATCCGAGCCGGGGGGCCATGGTTGAGAAAGATATCCCGTGAAGTCTAATAATGGCAAGTACTGCAATCAAGCAATTTAGTGCGTTTGACCACGTCATTCTCGGTTTTGGCTTTGTGACAGGTGATGCACCAACCCATATTTACAGTTTGCTCGAGTGTGGCAACAGTCTTTTTGCTCATGTCACCATGACAATTTTCGCAGTTCAAACCGGCCGCGATATGTGGGCGATGATTGAAATGCACAAAATCCGGCACCTGGTAAACAGGAACCCAGTCGATGGGCTTGTTTTCTTGTACATACTTATTGAGCTTCTGTAATTCAACCGGCCAATTCCCAACTGGCACTTCTGGCTGAAAATATTTTTTCAATTGGCCGTGGCATGCCCAACATTTTTGCTCGGTGGGTAAACCAGCTGAAGCTTGCCGCCATGCGCCAGGGTGACAATATAGGCAGGGGATTTGCAAATTCACATGGGTGCTGTGAGGGAATTGGATTGGTTGGGTGGGGGGTATCTGGGTTTGGTAAATTCCCCAGGCTCCAGCACTGATCAGCACCAGGAAGGCTGCGAGCATTCCTATTTGCACTCCTGGGTTTTTAAGAAAATCCAACAACTTCGACATAGTCTCTCCTGATGCATTTTAGCCGTATAAAGCATATTTTTGGCATAAATTTTTGCTTCACGGCGGGTCTCAATTCGGTGGAACAAGCCTGACAGATCTCGATCTGCCAGGCTGAATAGCTCAAAGATCAATTACGTTTTCGTAGAGCCCAGACGATCAAAGCCCCCAGAATAATCAAACCAAGCATGAAGAAAGTACTGATGCCTAGCATGCCCAGGACTGCCGAAATTCCGGTGAAAATGCCACCCAGTACGCCACCCTGAGGCCCGCCTAATTTAGGCGAAGTTTTTGAGCCAGCGCCAGCATTGCTTACGGTTTCATTTTCAATTCCGGTCGGCAGGCTCTGTGCATATGCCAGGACATCCACGCTATCTGTGGCTTTCCAGCCTAATTCTTTGCCAACCGGCATATCTTTTGCTGCTGAAACGCCGAAGCGTGTGCGGTGCATAAAGCGATATGGGTCGCGATTGGCGATAGAACCGAGGTATTCGTTCAAACCTTCGGCACGAAAAACTATTAATTTCCCGTCTGTTCCGTGGCATTTTGAACAATTTAATTCATATAATTTTTTGCCGTTCTCCGGATTTCCGCCGCTAACTTTTAGCGTGATTGCGTCAATAGAGCCGCTGCTATCCTGTACGCCTTCCTTTAGGAATTTGGCCAGTTTTTCAAGGTCGGCGTCTTTCAGATATTTCGAAAAGTCGTGGGAAACATCCTTGGACCCTTTCAGGTGATCAACGATCTCTGCCTCAGTCATCCCCGCAGCGAGTTTCATCACATTCGGAAAGCCGGTGGCGTGTGAACCCGAACCGTAAATGCCCTCAGATCCTTTGTAATCCCAACCATGGCACTCAGAACATCGCCATGTATCTGGACCTGACCGCGTATTTGTGGTCTGGCGTTCCCAGATCGGCATATTGCCGGAGGGAGGTTCGACCTGCAAAAGCGCATACCAGTTGTCATACAGCTGGGCCCCGATGGTAACATCGTCGGTGGAAGGATGGAAATTGCGAGCGCTGACTGTACCAATTCCTAACAGCATGATCGCAATAGTAAGAATAAGAATTCGGATGGATGTACGCAAGCAGCACCTCTTTCCATAAGCCAGGTTAACTTGATATTGTACTGTCCGCAAGAACACTACAAACTACATTGAAAAAGTAAAGATCATACCGAAAATATAATAACCTCACCGATTTCGGATTATACATGACAAGTTAATATTTGATAAGAATTACCCGATTTAGCTCATGATATACTAGGGTGAAAAATTATCACCCTTTTTGATGAATTGCCTATGACGACAAAAATCCGCTCTTTCGGTGTTTTTATTACTATCGTTTTGCTCACTTTTTTGAGCATTTCTTCCAGTTCGCCTGCATTTTTATCGCAACCGGCAGCCACGCCAGTACCGAAAGCCAGGGCAACCGCTATGGCACTCGAAGCGCAAGCCGGTCATAGTGATGGGATTCTGTTTTTGGGGATCCTGATATTTATTTTTATTGTTGTCCCGATTTTTATCAAGTATATGGATTTACGCTCGTCCAGGTGATCCATTGGTTTATTAAACAAAAAGAGCGTAGAGGTTAATCTCTACGCTCTTTTTGTTTGTTCTATCGTCGGTATCGTTAGAGCACCACCAATCCGCGTCTGACTCCGGCGCGAACTGCCTCTGTGCGGCTGGAAACGCCCAGCTTTGCGTAAAGCGAAGAAAGGTGAAATTTAATGGTGTGTTCACTGATCCCAAGGCGCACCGCAATCTGCTTATTCGCAAGACCCTGGGCTGCAAGTTGCAGAACTTCTGTCTCGCGTGGTGTCAGAGCCTGTGATAGCAGGTCGATATCATCGAATTCTTGTTCCAGCTTTTGCTGGAACAATTTTCTAACCAGCCCCGGGTCGCCAATCCATAACCCATCTGCCAATGCATGGATGGCACAGTTCAATTCGTTTTCGCTGGCATTGACCGGGAGTGCGCCCCAGACTGAAAAATCAAGGCTGATCAGTTCCTGGATATCCGCAGGATCATCTGTCAGGTATAAAATCGCCTGCTTGTTCTCGATGTTCCTGATGTTTGCCGGCGTTACCATCACCAGCACATCCATAGGCGCGGATAAATCATCACTGCGCGAATCTGCGGAAACGACTGATAGGTCCGGCAGGTTATTAAAAACCTCGCGTAAACCAACTCGCATCGCCATATTATCAGCCACCACGCTTACCTTGATCAAATTACATCTCCGCTCTAGCGATGTCCGTGTCTATGTCCATGTCCATGCCCATGGTGATTGTCTTCATGTTCTTGCGGTTCAACCTGGCGTTCTTCAATGACAACACTAAAACTTTGGGGCAACCCTCCGCGCAGTACTTCCACAGGAGCCGGCTTGCCGACAACATCACCAGAAAGATTCGCAAATAAGGCATCGTGATCAGAAATTTGATGGCCATTGATCCCAACCAATGTATCTCCCACGAGCAACCCACCTTTTTCGGCCGGGCTTTGGTCTTCCAGCCCCACAATCAGCAGACCAGTGGGTTGTTCGCGCTTCAGTGCAGTTTGAGCACTAGGGGTAAGCTCCACGGGTTGCGATCGAATACCCAGATAGCCTCGTTTAATTGAACCATTTCTGGCAAGTTCACCTGCCACTTTCCAGACAATTTCTGCCGGGATCGTGATTGACATGCCGCGACCGAATCCAGATGTGTTGATCCCAAGGATGTGACCTTCTGCATCGATGAGAGGTCCACCTGAGAAACCCGGATACGGTGTTGTATCTGTACGGTAGTAAC
Organism: uncultured Anaerolineae bacterium; assembly: GCA_903854805.1. The sequence continues at coordinate 15,114 of CAINXK010000224.1, read as the reverse complement.
GGTCCAGAACACCACTCTGGGTACGGACTGGGCCGCTGATGGCGCTCAAAGTGCCCAGACTGGCTTCGATCCCTTCTGAAGAAGGCCGACCGAGTGCCAGGACGATTTGGCCTACTCTGGCCTGGGTCGCTTTTTCTGCTGGAAAGGCTGATGCATTCTCCAGCCTCAGAACCGCGAGATCTGATCCTGGGTCACGTCCCGCTATGGTAGCTTTCACCTGGGTTCCATCACTCAGGATAACGCTGATATCATCATCTCGTTCCAGCGTGTGGTCCGCGGTGACAATCATATCGCTGGTGAAAGCAACGCCACTGGATGGCATACGTTGACGGGCATTTACCAAAACGGTTGATTTACCGGCTTTTTCTGCTGCATCTGCAAAAGCATTGGAAAGATCTATCATTAAGTTTGACATTATTTTCTCCTTTAGAATTTCATAAAGGATACTTGTATTCCAATTTGGGCGCATCCCCTGTTTGACTGGTTTTGTACTGGACGAATGGCTAGGTGTCAGGTGTGCCAGTAAAAATGACACGGCTCAGCATAATTTGGGCTGAGCCGTGTCTTGAACCTATTTGATAAGTGTGGCTGTTAATCTAATTTCTGCTCCAGCCAAAACCTTTGAGACCGGGCATTTTTGTTTTGCTTCTATAGCTTTTTCTTGAAAATCTGCCTCGCTTATACCTGGGACTTCGGCTTCAGAGTTTAATTCGATCAGGCTGATGGTTGGACCTTGGGTCAGGTGCACGATGGCGGTTGTTGCAATGTGCGTAGGAGTGTAGCCTGCATTACTTAGCAGCGCTGAAAGGAACATGGAATAACAGCCAGCATGGGCGGCGGCGATTAGCTCCTCAGGATTAGTGCCTTCTCCAGATTCAAAACGAGACGCATAGGTATATGCTCCTTCGTACGCTCCGCTGGCCAACTTCATGGAGCCTGCGCCTTCTTTGAGTGTGCCATTCCATTCGGCAGACGATGTTCGAGTTGTCATGTTTGTTTTTCCTTATTTTTTGGTTTCTAATTTAAGCAAAAATTTGTACCCAGAAAGATATTTTTGCAAGAATCGATAAAAAAATTATAGCATCTGAATTGGGCTGGAATTATCAGAAATATAATAGAAAGTCCTGACATATTTTGGCGTCAGGACTTTCTATTACCCATGAATTCTTGCGCTGTTGCTTGCCCAGGCTGGTTGATGCCTTCTCGTTTGAATACCTTTCCAATAGTTAGATATAATATTTTTATATCCAGCCAAATATTCCAGTTGTCTACATACCAGACATCCAACCGGAATTTGTCTTCCCAGTCGAGCGCGTTTCGGCCGTTCACCTGTGCCCAACCTGTAATCCCTGGTGCTACGTTATGCCGCCGTGCTTGTTCCGGGCTGTAACGGTCCAAATATTGAACCAGTAATGGACGTGGACCGACCAGACTCATTTCTCCACGAATGACATTCAGAAGTTCGGGCAGTTCGTCAAGGCTGCTTGTGCGCAGTATTCGCCCTAACCTGGTCAATCTCTGCTCATCTGGCAAGAGCGTACCGTCTGGGCCTCGGGTATTCGTCATTGTCCGGAATTTGTAAATATTAAATATCCGGCCTCTGTATCCGGGCCTTTTTTGCCCGAACAACACTGGTTTGCCATGAAAAATCCGCACCAGAAAAGCAACCACGACCAAAACTGGGGATAAACCAATTATCAGCATGGTAGCGATCAGGATGTCAAATATTCGTTTGCTGGTAGGGATATTTTGTGGAAACATTGCTGAAATTCTACCAGAGTTGTGTATAATCTTAATAGATAATAAAGGAGTGTGCTATGAACGAGAAAATTCTCATCATCGAGGATGATCAAGCAATTTTGAAATTACTCCAGCGTGGGCTGGCTTATGAGGGCTATGCCGTGGAAGTGGCTACCGATGGGAGGACAGGATTAAATCTTGCGCGCGATCGCTCGCCTGATCTGGTGGTCCTGGACTGGATGCTGCCGGGTATGGATGGGTTGGAGGTTTGCCACCGCTTGCGAATGGGTGGCTCTATGCCAGTATTAATGCTGACTGCCAAGGATACTATTCAAGATCGGGTGCAGGGACTGGATGCCGGCGCTGACGATTACATGGTCAAACCCTTTAATCTGGATGAACTGTTGGCACGAATCCGCGCACTGTTGCGGCGCACGCAACCAGAGCGTATCCAGGTGCTCAAATTCGCAGATCTGACACTCGATACCGGTTCGCGTGAAGCTACCCGAGGATCCAGTATCATTCAATTGACGGCCAAAGAATACGAACTGTTGGAATTATTTCTGCGCCATCCTCGCCAGGTGTTGACACGTGAAGTGATTTTTGACCGTGTCTGGGGTTATGATTTTGGTGGCGAAAGTAATGTGCTTGAAGTCTATATACGCTATCTCCGGCAGAAACTCGAAGTGAACGAAACTCTGCCGCGTCTGATCCATACTGTGCGCGGCGTGGGCTATGTACTTCGCGAGGCTCCCTAACCTTTCTGAATTTGTAACGACGCACTACGAACTTGAAAATTTGTAGTGCGTTTTTTTATCGTCTACTCATCTCTGGGGAGTAAAATTTTGTGTACAGTCTGAAGGGGCAGGTATTCGTTTTATAACTCCGACGGACCATGGGACCGGGCTATCGCCAGCCGAGTCCCTCTTATTTCGGAACGAGTCTTGCCCCGCTGATAAAATGCTTGTAGAAATAAGCCGTTAATTGTTCGAATATATTCTTTATGGATGTGAATAAATCTTTATTTATGTCCGCCACTGCCTTTTGATAAAAGGGTTCCATGTCCTTGCGTGCGCGTCTTACCCTGCTCAATTCAACCCTGCTTGGGGGTGTGCTTTTATTGTTTGGAGTGTTGGTCTATATTCTGGTGAGTGCTTTACTCTTAGACCAGGTCGATCGCACCCTCAACCAGACTGTTAAGGATATCCTTTCAAATTCTCGGGTTGGGTCGGTGGGAGAGCTAAATGTTGTAACGCTTCCATCTCTAGAACTAACCGCAAGTGTCTATGTGCAATATTGGGACAGGGAGCGGCACCTGCAAATGTCATCCCCAGGGATCCGGGATTTATCCCAACCACTCGATCCCGCCGGGATCAATTCATCCAAACCTGTGTTTCGTGATATTTCGATTCGGAATATTCATTTACGCGTTTTGACGGTGCCTCTCCTGGCTGGTGCACGACCGGTGGGTATTCTTCAGGCAGCCACAAATCTGGGTCTGGTCGATACTGTGCGCAACAGCCTGCTGTCTATCCTTGTCGGTCTGACCATTATCTCAATGGTTTTGGCTGCCGGAGTATCCTGGTTTTCGATCCGCCAGGCGCTTTCGCCGTTAGCTACAGTTACTCAAACAGCTGAGCAGATTACCCATGCGGATGATCTTTCCAGGCGCATCCCTGCCCTGGAACATTCTTCTGATGAGATTGGTGCGCTTGTCCGCGCTTTTAATCGTACCCTCGAGCGCCTTGAAAACCTGTTCACATCACAGCAGCGCTTCTTGGCAGACGTGTCACATGAATTGCGTACCCCGCTCACAGTCATCAAAGGGAATGCAGATCTAATCCGGAAGCTCGGGCCGGATGATGAATCTTTGGATACGATCAAGGATGAAGCTGACCGGTTAACCCGCATGGTCGGGGATTTATTGCTGCTTGCCCAGGCAGAATCTGGAAAATTGCCCCTGACCATGTCGCCTGTGGCGCTTGATGAATTGCTTACGGATGTATTTCAACAGATACGGATTTTGGCTGGCGAGAAGGTCCACTTAAAACTGACCGAAATCGATCAGATTGTGGTCTCAGGTGACCGTGACCGCTTAAAACAGGTTCTTATCAACCTGACATCCAATGCAATTCACTACACTCCAGCGGGCGGTGAGGTGTATTTGAGTCTTTCACGCGCGGGGGAAACGGCTCGAATTGTCGTCCGGGATACCGGGCCTGGCATCCCGGCGGCAGATTTGCCTCATATTTTTGACCGTTTTTATCGTGGCGAAAAGTCACGGACTCGCTCCAAAACCAGCGGATTTGGTCTTGGTTTATCAATTGCCAGTTTTATTGCCGAAGCTCATGGCGGAAGAATTGAAGTTGATTCTCATGAAGGCCAGGGTACGGCTTTTGCGGTTTATCTGCCAATAAGTGAAGAAAAGGGGTTGTAGAAACAGGTTTATTTTTACTATTGGTTTAACCCTAGTCGATCACGAGCCGTTTTGCACAAGCTGTATCCACCTGCGGCCAGCCATTCGTCCAGCCTGGCTGATGTGCTGGAATTTTGGGCAGCGTCGTTATAAATTCCACTGCCCCAATATGCATAACTATTTGTTTCTGCTGCCCAGCTGGATTCGCCCCTGCCAATTACACCAATTCCCCCGTTGTAACCTGCCAGTGCCAGGCGCGCGTCCCCTCCAGATTGTTCCAGCGATTTCGCCAAATAATTCAAGCCCCTCAGCGCATTTATATCTGGATCGTAGGCATCTTCATAATCCAAAAAATGGAACGGCATCACCTGGAACAGCCCGGTTGCGCCGGCACTTGAACGCGCAGAAGGATTTCCGCAAGATTCGATTTGCATGACTGTGGCGGCGATATTTGGGTCCAGACCGTGTTCGGTAGACCAGCGCGCTATGTTCGCGGACCAGAATTGGATTTCGGGAGTAAATAAAGGCGCCAGGACTCCATTCGGGTTGGCGATTTGTGTTTTTGGTTGAGAATCCAGCGTGGTCAGACTGCTTGTTCCGAAGGCCAGAATCAATCCAAAACACAGTATCACCAGGGGAGGGATCAAAAAACCAGACAGACAGCCGCCTTGTGGGTCTGTCTGTCTGCTGTTTCGGTCATTTGTTAGTTCAGAGCGTGATTGGGTCATAGGGTCAACGGGATTCTCTTTAGGTACGCTCGATTGTTTTGGCAAAGGTGCAAGCTCATTGATTACTTGCGTTCCTCATATTGCTGCACCTGCTGACTGCTGGCCAGGTTGTGATAGGTAGGTTCTGCTGGGCGAGTGAAGCTGGTGGGTTCCATGCGCTGAGCTGGTTTGGGTTGTGGCTTGAAGCTTGAAGATGCTGGGGCCAGGTTGGGCCGGGCTGCAGTTGGTTGAGGCGCAGACGCTGCCGGTCGTTGATTATTATACTCACTGCGAGTGGACGATTGTTGCTGAGATTGGAGAATAGTCCGCCGTGAACGGTTATCGGGCTGACCGAACATGCGCTCTCCGGCAAGCGAGAAGGTGCCAATGATCATGATCCTGATTACCCAGACCATAACCGCAACGAAAATCGGGACCACTGTTTGGATCGTGGCGCTATTGATGACAGCCGTTCCCTGGCTGACATGGTTGGCGATGGCAACCGAGACTCCCCACCAGGTAAGTGCCGCATTCATGGCGGCGGCCAGAATCCATGCGCCAAAAAGGTACCAAACTTCGGCTGGTTCATCGGCTCCTTGTTCGGGAGTAAAAAGACGGGCAACTCCGGCAAAATCGATACCACAGAATGCGATCGATAAAATGGTGGCCCACCGTATGCCTAGAAAAGTTAACGAACCAAGCACATCATTCAGGGCAAATTCGGTGGTACTGTAATTGAAAATTTCGAAGGCTAAAAGTGCGCCGATGATCATCAGACCAAAGATCTTGGTGCGCTGATTAACGAGCGAGCTAAACATTTTGCCCATATTCAGATCGAACGGATTCAAACGAGTGGTGTTATTCATACGAATCTCCTTGGTTGGACGCATATTAGAAAAGATGTTCTAATCTGCTCCTATTATAGAACTTAAATTCTATGTTTGTCAAGGATGAATTTTTAGCAATCCGGATGAATAAAAAACTGCTCGGTGTGACCGGCAGTTTAGGGTGGTATAGAATAAGGGCCGACGTTGATTGTCGAGGCCCTATTTTTATCTGCACAAACGGGCGTCGCCAGAGTTGTTATTTCTATATCCAGGGTTCTACCTTTTCCCAATTCCAGGCGCAAGATCTGGCTCTTCGCGGGTGGCAGTTGGCAGTAATTACTCCAGATCAGGGTGCCAATTACGCTTTCGCCGGGTTCCAGCGCAACCAGGGCTGGAGCGGGAGGCGTCTGGATCTGAGACTGGTAGATATCTTTCAAATCGATGAGTTTTTTTTGTTCATCCAATAGGCTGGCTAGCGGTGGATTGGCAAGTGTGCATATGTTCTTGGTTTTATTGGTCAGAGTTACACCCAGGATAATTGCGCCATCAGCGTTATTGGAGTTCGAACTTGTTTGCAAGTCAGATGGCTGACAGATGGGCAGAGATTCTGGAGCGATGGTCGGAAAATTGACAGCGGGCTGCGTTGCAGGCGGTGAGCTGGCGGCCCGGTTGCAGGCGACCATCAAAGTGCTTAGTAAGAAAATGAGCAGCAATTTTTTCATAATTAATCAGAGTTTACCATTAAATTTTATGCTTGCCTGGAATATAATACACTGATGGAAACAGAACTATTGCGTTACGAAAAAATAAAAAGTGAGCTGAATTTTCATAGCTACCGTTATCATGTTTTGGATAACCCTATAATCAGCGATCTGGAATATGATCGGCTCCTGGTGGAATTGCGCCAACTCGAAGCCAGTCATCCAGATTGGGTTAGCCCTGATTCGCCCACCCAAAGGGCTGGAGCAGCTCCAGCCGATCGTTTTGAGAAGGTTCGTCATCCCCGGCCTATTCTTTCCCTGGCCAATGCTTTTGGTGCAGAGGATGCACGTGCCTGGTTTGACCGTATTCGCAAGCTCGATGATCGTGTTGAGCAAGCACAATTTATTGTCGAGCCAAAGATCGATGGCCTGAGTGTCGTTCTACATTATCGAAATGGCGTTTTTGTGCAAGGTGCAACCCGTGGTGATGGTGAAGTGGGCGAGGATATCACTGCAAATTTGCGCACGATCAGGTCGATCCCATTAAGAATTCCGGTCGATGGTCAGGCGGCTGTGCGCCTGAATCCAGCATCGGATCTGCCGCTATTCGCTCATGACTCCCAATCACCAGTTTTGGATGTTCAATTACCATCCTACCTGGTTGTGCGGGGAGAAGCTTTTATTCCAAATAAAGAATTTGACGCTTTAAACAAACGGCTTGAAGAAGCAGGCGAAAAAACGTATCTCAATCCACGCAACACAGCCGCCGGCTCTCTGCGTCAGCTCGATCCGGGACTGACTGCTCAGCGCCCGTTGACTTTATTATGTTATCAAATTATCTATTCTGAAGGCGGTAAAATCCCTTCAAGCCAGTGGGAATTACTTGGGTGGCTAAGAGCCCTTGGCTTCCCTGTCACGGATATTGCGCGCCGGTTCGATAATATCGAAGCAGCCATCGCTTATACTGAAACTTGGGATAGGCGTCGCGACGAATTAGGCTATGAAGCTGATGGCATGGTTATCAAGTTGGATGATCTTGATATGGCGGCTGAGCTGGGTTTTGTTGGCAAAGACCCGCGTGGTGCGACAGCCTATAAATTTCCCGCGCGCGAGGTTACTACCCGGCTAAACGAAATTGGCGTGGCGGTTGGTCGCACAGGCGTGCTGACGCCTTTTGCAATGCTCGAACCGGTTGAAATCGGCGGAGTGGTGGTTGAGCGTGCCACCCTGCATAATTTTGATTACATTGCTGAAAAAGATATCCGGCCTGGTGACCGGGTACTGATTAAACGAGCTGGAGAGGTCATTCCATACGTGATCGGCCCAGTCATAGCTGCTCGGAATGGAAATGAGCAGTCTTACGTCCCGCCGGTATTTTGCCCGGCTTGTGGGCAGACCGTCGAGCATTTTGATGGTGAAGTAGCCTGGTATTGTGTTAATGCCGCCTGTTCTGCACAGATCATTCGTAATGTGGAACATTTTGTATCCAAAGGCGCGCTGGATATAAATGGGTTGGGGATCAAGATCGTCGAAAAGTTGATCGAAACCGGTGTTGTGAAAGACGTGGCCGATATTTATTTTCTCAAACGGGATGATATTCTTAACGCCGTCACAAGAAAGGAACGCAAAACAAAATCTGATCCACCTGGAAAAATTGCGGATAATTTAATGGCGGCCATCGAACTATCCAAAAACCAACCGTTGAGCCGTTTGATTACAGCCATTGGTATCCGAGGAGTTGGAGAAGTATCTGCTCGAGACCTGGCACAACACTTCTCATCTCTGGATCTTTTGTCAAAGGCTACGGCTGAAGAGTTACAGGAGATCGATGGTGTCGGTCCGAACATTGCTGAAGCGATTGTCGACTGGTTTTCGCGAGAACAAAATTTAGAAATTTTGAAAAAACTCAAAACAGCTGGGGTTTGGCCCGAACAGTTAAACTCAGGTTATGGAAGCAAGAAGGGTGCCCTGGATGGGTTGACTTTTGTGGTCACGGGAACATTACCATCCATGTCTCGTGATGATGTTAAAGAATTTATCGAATCAAACGGCGGAAAATTGACAGATTCAGTCAGTAAAAAGACCAGTTATCTGGTCCTGGGTGAAAACCCTGGATCAAAGCATACCAGGGCAGTTTCGTTGGGTGTGCCAGTCATTGGAGAGGCTGAACTGCGGGAGTTGTGCAATCGATAATGTCAAATTTGCTGAATATTATCAGGCGTAGACACAAATATTATTTGACGATTTATCCCGTCCAGTTACACGCTGTGTTATAAGAATCTTGAAGTTGCATAATGCGCAAGGAGAAAAATGAAACAAACCATCACACTTGACCAAAATGATGCACAACTCGCCATTGAGGTCATCAAAACAGAAATTCTTCGCCGTGGTAAGGCAGCCGTTATCGCTGTCGCTGATCTACATGGCGAGTTGATTGCATTGCTGCGCGTGGATGGCGCACCATTTACTTCGATCCAGATCGCAACCAATAAGGCCTATACCGCAGCTCGCGATCGCAAACCATCCCGGCAGATTGGCCAATCATCTCGTGACCCCCAGAAGGGTTTTGATATTTCTTATTATGGTGATCCGAAAATCGTCGGCTGGGGCGGTGGTTTGCCGGTCGAATTGGATGGTGTTGTCGTTGGTTCCGTGGGTGTCAGCGGCTTACCCGAGATGGAAGATATTGAACTGGCCCAACTGGGAATTGATGCGATCCTGAATGCAGTTCGATGAGGCAATGGTTAACCTTCGGATAAGTTTTCTGATAAATTGACTAACTGGGTTTTATTGATAGTAGATGATGGAGACTGAATGTCAAATTTGATTGAGCAGATGGTTATTTTCAAGGCCAGCCCGCATGAAGTGTATGAAGCATTGATGGATTCTGGCAAGCACTCTGCTTTTACAAAAAGCGTAGCCCTGATCAGTGCAGAAATGGGGGCTGAATATTCCGCGTATGATGGATACATCACGGGCAAGAATCTTGAGCTGGTTCCTGATGCGAAAATTGTCCAATCCTGGCGGGCTGTGGACTGGCCCGAAGACCATTTTTCGGTTGTGACCTTTTTATTTACTCCGGTTGGCGCTGGCACCCGCCTGGATTTCACCCAAACCAATCTGCCGCCGGGAACAGAAGAAGAGTTCATCCAGGGCTGGATCGACAATTATTGGGAACCGATGAAAGTATTTTTGGAAAATTAGAAGCACTTTTTTACTGGTGATAGAGTTTATTCCAATTGGGCTAAATTCTGTGCGGGTGCTCGGCGCATGGCTGGGTGGTTTATAATCAGCCTGTTATGAAAACTCAGGTAATCCAACTCTTTATTCACGATGACATGATCTCAATCCGCGACCGGATGGGTTGGGCTAAAACGCCGCGGATATTATTGATCTGGCCTCGGCGTGGCAAAGTGGGAGTACGTCCTCTTGACTTGACCTTGCTGCGCCGGCATGCCGAATCTTTGGGCGCCGAGTTGGGTCTTGTAACCCGTAACAGCGAAATTCGCACTGTCGCACGGGCTCTGAATATTTCTGTATTTTCCGATGCTAAAAATGCCCAGAAAAAACGCTGGTTGGAACGAAGATCATCCCATCCTGCGAGGCGTTTCCCGCGCGTGGATCTGCGTACGGTTCGTCGAAACCTGCCATCCATTGATTTATTTACTTTTGGCGCCAATCCGATTCGCCGAGTGCTTATCTTTGCGATTGGCGTGTTGGCTGTTCTGGCGGTTGTGCTTGTGTTCGTACCTTCGGCTGAAATTCAGATCACTCTTCCAGACCAGAACCAGATTCTTACGATACCGGTTAGTTCTGAACCGGAAATTGAAAGTGTTCAAATTTCCGGTGTTGTCCCTCAGCGTAGTTTGACTCTGAGCGTTGATGGTCAGGATACTGTACTTGCTTCCGGTATTGCCATTTTGCCGGATAAGACGGCCCGGGGCGAAGTCCTGCTTATGAATTTAAGTGAGGCTGCCATCCGCGTTCCACCTGGAACTGTATTACTGACTCGTGCTGATCCCCCGATACCTTTCGTTACAACGAAAAGAGCAGATGTTCTGCCCGGAAAGGGTTCCACGATCAGGGTTCCGGTTTTGGCTGTTGCGCCAGGAGTCTCCGGAAACGTTGGCACGGGTTCAATCACATTGCTTGAAAGCCCGCAAGGCCTTCAGCTTGCCGTCACCAACCCAGAACCAACCAGCGGGGGAACACAGTCCGAAGTTGTTCTGGCGACTGATCAGGACCGCGGTAACCTGCGGAAGCGTTTGCTGTCTGAATTGAGCCGCCAGGCACAGACACGATTTTCTGATCAGATTTCTTCCGGCGATGTCATGTTCCCGGCCACATTTGCTCAAACGCGAGTGTTGTCAGAAATCTTTGACCCCCCGGATGGTAAACCCGGTGAGAAATTGACTCTCTCGTTGCGGGTGGAATATAAGATGGCTTATTCAGCGTATACCGATTTACACCTTTTGGCTGAACGCGTATTAAATGCGTCCTTGCCCGCTGGATATATGGCCACTTCGCAGCAAATTGACTTGAAAACTGTTTCTGCGTTTACACAAACGCAGGATGTGGTTTACTGGCATATGCGAATTGAGCGTAAGATGCGACCAGTACTGGCTGCAAGTCGGGTGATTTCGATTGTCCTGGGAAAAAGCGTGAAAAATGCGGGTGAGGAACTCACCACCACGTTTGGACTGGTTCAATCCCCCCAAATTAGTATCCTTCCTGGGTGGTGGCCATGGTTGCCATCCCTGCCAATTCGTATAGTTGTTAAGGGTTAATATGAGAATCCTGGCTGTTGATCATGGTCAAAAAAACCTGGGGCTGGCGTTGAGTGATGAAACCGGTGTGTTGGCCAGGCCGTTTGGAATCATTGGTCATGTATCCAAGCTGGTGGATGCTGCCCAGATTTCCGAGCAGGCCACCAGACAGGCGGTTGGGCTGATCATTGTGGGAGTGTCCTATGACGAAGCCGGGGAACCTAATCAGGCGGGTCGTCAAGCCATTAATTTTGTAGAGATGCTGCGCCAGCAAACCGACCTGCCAATCGAGTTATGGGATGAAAGCCTGACCACCCAGGATGCACGCGCTGCTCGTATTGCAGCCGGAGCCCCCCGGAAAAAGCGCGCTGGTCATCTTGATGATGTCGCCGCCGCCGTTTTATTGCAAGACTATCTGGATAATCACCCTGTGAATTCTAATGAGAACTGAAAGTAAACGCCGCCGGTCCAGGTCCATATTTCCATTGGGCTGTTTTGTATCATTCCTGCTCATCTCAGGGTTTGCGATTGGAATTTATGTTGCTGTTCCGATCGTTGCTGTTCGTACGGTTGGACCAATATCTGACCGGTTAAATGATTTCCAGCGTTTTCAATATTCGGCCTTGATTTTATGGTATGACGGCCTGGTTACCAGCCCGGTAGACTCAAACGCTGCTGATTTGCCATTCACGATTGCGGATGGCGAAGACGCGCTTACGGTTGCCGGACGTTTGGAATTAAGCGGCATCATTCGTAACGCCGATGCGTTTGTAGCTTACCTGGTTTACGCTGGTCTGGATACTGGTTTACAAGCCGGAGAATTTCAACTCAGCCCGGCCATGCCGCCAATCCAAATTGCCCAAAAATTACAGGATGCCACACCCAGCCAGGTGAAATTTGTTATTTTACCCGGCTGGCGGATGGAGGAAGTCGCTGCTGCAATGCCCACATCTGGCTTTGAAATCACTCCTGACGAGTTTCTACGGGTGGCAGTTACTCCACCATCAAATTTCGATTTTTTAGTGCCTGGATCGACTGCAGAAGGATTTCTTTTCCCTGGTGAATACATTCTTCCAAGGGCCATCCAGGCTGAACAGCTGGTACCGCTTTTGATGAATAATGCCGCGTTGGCGCTTACCTCCAATCTGAGACAGGGTTTTGCTCGCCAGAATCTAGACGTATACCAGGCCGTCATCCTGGCCTCCATCATTCAGCGTGAGGCGGTAGTGCCCGAAGAACAACCTACGATCGCATCGGTATTTTTGAATCGCCTGGCTGCCGGCATGCGCCTGGAGACTGATCCCACCATCCAATATGCACTAGGGTTTAATGCGGATTTAAATACTTGGTGGAAAGCGCCGCTTTCTTCTGATGATCTTGCGGTAAGTTCTCCGTACAATACATACCAGATCCCTGGTCTGCCACCAGGCCCCATCAGCAACCCTGCGCTGAGCGCCTTGCAGGCAGTCGCGTATCCGGCCCAAACGCCTTATTACTATTTTCGCGCGCGCTGCGATGGATCTGGCTTGCACAATTTTTCTGAAACCTTTGAGCAGCACCTGGAAAACGGTTGTCCCTAAGCAACCATATTCGTTATCAGCTTTTTAGGAAAACTATGGATTACCCTGGGAGACCCGGTTGTGCTTGCAACGATTTGTCAATTTGTAATTAAAAATCTGAATTGAAGTGAACGAAACCTGCCCGCCGCTTTGATTTTCATTCAAAGTGGTGGGCAGGTTTTCTGTTAATTTTGTGATCGGTTGCGTAACCTTAGGAAATTAAGCTAAAGTAATCGCTTGTAATGTGTTCTCCAGCAGATGCGCCCAGGTAAGCAACAAGTTCTGCGGCCAGGTGAGCTTTTCGCTCTGCGTCAGTACGGCTCCAGGTGCGGCTTTTGATCTCCAGGAAGAAGCCCAGATCGGGTCGTTCTACGGTATCAAGGTTAATGTAGAATTCCTCACCCTGGTAGCGTACATGCCAGCGCAGCCGATCTTTTTCGATCATTTTTTCTCCGGCTGGTTTGAAGTATTCACGATAGAAACGTAATGTCTGCTGGCCGGTGCCAGGTAACGGGAACGCGACAGTAATACGTCCTCTTCAAAATCGTCTTCCAGAGTCTGGCCGATTAACGTCAGGCGGGCGCGAACATTGACGACCTTGCCTTTTTCATCGATGAAATCATCCTCTCGATAGCGTAGACGCCCTTGATTTGATGATTCAAATGTGAAGTAATTATCGTATTGGCGATAGTGTTTCTGATAGAGGACTTCCATCTTCGGCGATTTAATGGCTTTTTGAATCGCAACCGGGTTATTGACCTTGACTTTAATCTGGACTTCGAAGCTTTCCTCCTCGATGGAACCACCCAGGGCGATTAGCTTCGATAGCACCGATTGTTCACGGGCCATCAAGAAACTGTCGATGCGTTTGGCATAGCTGGCTGCTTGCTGCAACAGATCGGCTTCATTGATGGTAAGTAGTTTACGGTCGCGCATTAACCATTTCCCATTGACCATCACATCGTTGACGTCCGTGGATTTGGATGCGTAAACAATTTGCGCATAGGCGTTGTTTGAATCTCGCTCAAAGCGTGGAGAGTTATGCAAAGGAGATGTATCCACCAGGATCAGATCAGCGCGCTTGCCTGGTTCGAGTGTACCGGTGACATCGCCAATGTGCATCGCGCGCGCGCCGAGGCGAGTGGCCATCGAAAGTGCCTGCGGAGCCGGCAGCGCGGTAGGGTCGTTGCTGACGGCTTTGGCCACAAATGCTGCCAGGCGAACTTCTTCAAACATGTCCAGATCGTTGTTCGATGCGGGTCCATCTGTGCCGATGCCGACGTTTAGACCAACTTCGAGCATTTTACTGACTGGGGCAAAGCCGGAAGCCAATTTCAGATTCGATGATGGGTTATGCGAGACACCAGCATTGTAATGTTGCAGCGTACGAATTTCGCCATCGTCAATATGCACGCAATGCGCTGCCAGAACTTTGGCATCGAATAAACCCTGTTTCTTAACATACGGCACAACTGGCATGTTGTTCTCGTTGCGCATATTTTCAACTTCGAAGGCAGTTTCGGAGATGTGGGTATGCAATGGAACATCGAATTCAACCGCCAGTTGTGCAGTGGCTTTTAAAATTTCTGGTGTACAGGTATAAACGGCATGTGGCGCCACAGAAGGCACAATCAGCGGGTGGCCTTTCCAGCGCATAATAAAATCTCGGGCCAGGGCTAACGAATCTTCATAGGATTTCGCATCTGGTGTCGGAAATTTCATTACCGATTGGCTCAGGACTGCCCGCAGCCCGGCTTCTTGGGTGGCTCGGGCCACATCTTCTTCAAAATAATACATATCTGCAAAACTGGTCACGCCGCCCTTGATAAATTCCGCGCAGGCGATCAGGCTGCCCAAGCGGCAAAAATCTGGGGAGACGAATTCTCGCTCAACGGGCATCATATAACCCATCAGCCATACATCCAGGCGTAGATCATCTGCCAACCCTCGTAAGAGTGTCATGGGGACGTGGGTATGGGCGTTGACCAATCCGGGCATCAAGATTTTTCCGCCACAATCGATCATTTCTGTGGCAGTATATTGTGCTTTTATCTCTGTTTCAAAGCCTACGGCCAATATGGAGTCGCCCTTGACGACCACAGCACCGGGTCGGTATTGGGTCATGTTATCGTCCATGGTTAATACGTGAGCATTGAAAAGCAAGATGTCAGCAGATTGTGTCATTCTTTCTCCTTAATAAATATGTGCGCGTATGAGAACGTGAATGCAGACCAAAAAGAATTTGTATTATTATGTACTTGTCTGACAATAATGTCAAGCCGGATCCGTTTGCCCCGCAAGTCGTCATTTCGCGCTACGCTGGTTTGTATATGCAATAAAAACCACAAAATAACCATTGCCATTGTTTTTAGAGCGATTTTGGAAAACTTTATTGATG
>CAINXK010000223.1 GCA_903854805.1 uncultured Anaerolineae bacterium | reverse complement strand
TGAGTTGTTTGTTCCATGAGGGGTTCCGTGTGCGGTTATGCTGCTGATTATCTGACTCCGGAAATGAGCGTCGGCCAGGGAGCCAGACCATCAATTCTATCAGTCTCTCGTAATTTACTCACGGCAAATGCTCATCAAGGTTTACCCTCAAATATCCACAAAAAACCTCTTGCCCCTGCACCAGGCACCATTTGCGGGGCAAACCTCCGTTTTCACTTGCCCTTTCGGCAAAACCAGGATGCATGAGTTCAAACCAGATGCGCCCGTGATTCAATACCGCATGGATCCGAATCTAATGGCCCTGGAAGGAAGGTTGATCTGCAAAACAAGGTCTGCACTGATTTACATTGGGTTCCGATCTGTAAAGTAGGCATTACTCGGTATTTACATTATTACGTAATACTGTTATTATTGTCTCTGTAAACTCAACATGCAGGAGGGCAGACAAGAAACAATGTCAAACGAAAATATATTAATTCATGAACTTGCTGAACAAGCAGGAACCACTGTCCGCACGATCCGTTATTATACGGACGAAGGTCTATTACCACAGCCAGTGACCCAAGGAAAATACGCGTACTACAGTTTGAACCATCTCAACCGGCTGGAACTCATTCGCCGGATGAAAGATGCATACCTGCCATTACGTGAAATTCGACAGATACTGAGTTCCCTTAGCGATTCTGAAGTGCTTCAACGCCTGCAAGAACAGGTGCTTGCCACCCCAAAAGCCGAACTAGGATCAAAACCAGAACAACTTACCCAAGGGTCAGGGACGAAAGCGTTGGAATACATCTCACGCTTGATGGATGAGCAGTCAGTGCATCGGCCGCAAGGAACAGCAAGCCCATCTCCATCAACGCAACCGAACAATAGAAGCGGGCGGAGCTCATTAATGGCCAACAACCAACCCGCTGGGCCAAACACCCTCGCCGATGGTGAGACCTGGCAGCGCATCCAACTTGCATCAGGGCTGGAGCTGAACCTGCGCAAGCCAACGGATCCAGATTTCGCCGCCCGGGTCCAACAATTAATCGCATTCGCAAAAATATTGTTTCCCTAATATTTGAGGAGGCCAACATGAACAAGAATTTTAACCAGTTTCAAATGAACGTAGACCGTGATTTAGTCGCCCTGGGTGTTCCGTCAGAACGTATTCTTGAAATACGCGTGCAATCGCCAGTATCTGTCGACCAAGACGAAAGACCGCATCTTAACCTGGCATTGGTGCTCGACCGAAGCGGGTCAATGGGCGGTGATAAGCTCGACTACGTCAAGCAGGCAGCCAGGCATGTGCTCAACCTGCTTCAAGAACAGGATAGCGTTGCGCTGATTGCCTATGATGATGAAATTAATTTATTATCGCCCAGCATCAAGGTCACAAGCATTAATCGCACAGAAATCACCCGCCGAATAGCGCAGCTTGAGCCGGGTGGATCAACAAATCTGAGTGGTGGTTGGCTGGCTGGGTGCCAGGAAGCAGCCTCTGCCGCCCAGGAAGGGACGATTAACCGTACCCTGCTGCTGACAGACGGGCTGGCCAATGCTGGCATTATCGATCTGGAAGAATTGGCCCAACACGCGAAAGAATTATCGAGACGCGGGATCTCTACTTCCACGTTTGGGGTCGGCGAAGGGTTTAATGAACACCTGCTGGAGGCCATGTCTAACCAGGGTGGTGGAAATTTTTACTATATCGATACGCCAAAGGCCATCCCTGATCTTTTCTTGCGGGAGTTTAAGGAACTCGCAGCCGTCACAGCCAGTGAAGTCGAAATCAGCCTCAACTTTCCGTCCAATTGGGTTTTACGAGTGCCGGGCGGCTGGAGAACTCAGTTCTCTGAAGGCAAGTTACGCATCTTCCTGGGAAACCTTGTCTCCGGTCAAACTCAAGAAATCTACATCAAGCTGGTCGTCCCGGCTACCAGAAACCTGGGCGAATTGGTTTTGACTGCAAGTGTGACCGGTAAAGCGGAAAACGGTCTGCAGGTTGAAAATCAGACTCAGGTCATCGTCCGCTCTGCTGAACAGGCTGAGGTTGAAGCCGCACCCCAAAGGCAGGAGATCGTAAAACGCTTCACGCTGGTGTATCTGGCAGAAATCGCCACCGAGGCTTTAAAGCTTGAACGCCATGGGGAGAGGGAAAAAGCCAGCCAGCTGCTTATCAAGACAATTGCAGAATATCATGTATTTATGAGTCCGGTCGAAATAGATAAATTCCAAAATATGGCTGAAAGAATGAAACACGGTATGGATGAGCGCGACCGTAAACAGTCGCATTACACTTCCTACAATCAGAAACGCGGCAGGGAACAATAGGAATAGCTTGCACGAAAACCGGCTGACAGAACGTACCACTGACGCCTGGCTTAAAAAGAACTGGCCAACAACCATCGGGGGTTCGCATAAAAGTGTAAGCCGTTGCAGCTCCTGGCCAGGCTGCAAACTATTCAAACTTACCCCGTTCAGCTGGGCTGAACGGGGTGGCCTTGAGCGTGAAGAGTATCCTGTCTTGAGTTACCGCGCTTGTGCAGTGCGCTTATTTTTTTCAGCGCGTAAAGTGCCTATTGTTAACCTTCCAAGACAGTGATTTCAAAAAGCTCGATCGATTTACCGTTGTGCACATTGATTTTATGGCGAAACCCGGGATTATCACCAAACAGTTTCTCCAGTTCTGCAAGCGCCAAACCATTCGGATGGACTTTCATCAGCGCCAGCCTGATGTTGTCCATCAAATTTGCCCCACGCGCATAAAAATCCTGTTCGGCGCCGCATAGCTCGAGAACAAAGTGGTAGTAGGTGTGTAGATCTGCCGGTAAAGCGTTATTGGGTTTACCCAGCAGAGATTGATACTCTTTTTTGTGTTGGGAGCATATCATTTTTGTTAGCACTTGAAAACCGTCTTCCAAAGGCCATCTATCAAGATTGAGCCGGACCATTTGTTTATTGACCGGGATCGGATCGCCATCCAGCAATGCGTTTTCGG
>CAINXK010000222.1 GCA_903854805.1 uncultured Anaerolineae bacterium | reverse complement strand
AACGTGGTTTCCAAGCTTTTAGCGCTAAGCCCGCAGAGAACCCCAATTGGACGCGGATTTTCGCGGATGTACGCGGAAAAACCAAAAGATTTTTGCTTTTTCCGCGCTTGTCGGCGCTCGTCCGCGTCCCAAAAGAATTTGAATAAGCAAGTTATGCTCCACTGCATATATACATTCGGGTAACCGGAGCATAGGCCAATCCTTTCCTCAAGAGGTGATCAAATGAATCCCAAGAATAACCATATTGATCCAATCGAAGATGACATCACAACCCTGTTCGAAGAACTCCAGCTGGCCAGCCGCTGGCAAAGACCATCCATATTACTGGCTGCATACCGTTCAAAATTAGTTTTTATCGATGCGCAAATCTGCCTGGAAAAAAAGCTGCGCAAGCTTAAACAAACGGTTTTTCACCTGGATGTAAACCAAGAAAATTATGATATCCCGATGTTCCTATCTCAATACCCTGAACGCGATAGGACAATCTTCTTTGTCTCTGGTCTGCACAATGGTGGCGGTCCAACGGACAACAACGCATACCGCGCCTTGAATATTCGGCGGGAACTGCTTGTAGATCATCAAATTCGGGCTGTTTTCTGGCTAAATGAAGAAGAAGCTGATGCGCTGCCATCCAAAGCCCTCGACTTTTGGTCTTTCCGCCATCGCATGGTCGAATTAACTGAAGAACCCACGCCAAAAAGAGTGTTTTCTCTCGTCAAATCCCTGAATTGGCCCTATTGGAACGCCGCCCAATTATCAAAAGAACTCCCAAACGCGGTCACCCTGCGAGAAGACCTGCTGAATGAGATCCCCGATTGGAAGGAAGCCCCGAACCTGCGCGCCGAGTTGATCCACATGCTGGCAGCATTGCATTGGGCCAGACAAGAATATACCGAATCGAAAAAATTATTGGAGCTTGGGCTGGGAATTACCCAAAACAATTCGCTGTCGCAACTGCAGGCACGCTATTACGTCGCAATTGGGATGGTCGCCCACAGCATGGGATTCTTTGAACGCGCAGTGGATGCTTATCAAACTTCGCTAAAACTCGATCCAACCTCAGCAGATGCGTGGGATAATCTGGGCCTGGCCTATCGGATGTTGCAGCGCTCACCAGAAGCGCTCAGCGCAACAAATAAATCGATCGAATCTAACCCCAAGCTGGCCAATCCCTGGAAGAACCTGGGTATTCTCTATCAAGATAGCCTGCGAATCGATGAAGCCATCCTGGCGTACAAGCAATCACTGCAACTCGACTCGCAGGATGCGCATATCTGGACCAGGTTGGGAGATCTATACACAACTTTGCAACGCCCGGCAGATGCACTAACTCCCTATAAAAAAGCCAAAGACCTCAACACGAAAAATCCGCAAAACTGGTTAAATTTAGGCCTGGTTTACCGCGAATTGGGGCTCATCAACAACGCCATTCGGGCATACTATAAAGCCGCCAGGCTTGGCCCCACCAGCGCCATTCCCTGGAAAAATCTCGGGGATATCTACCGCAGCAATAAACGCCTAAAATATGCGCGCAAAGCCTATAAAACCGCCAGCTCGCTTGATCCAAAGGATAAAGACATCACGTATTCGCTGGATGCCTGCTATACCCGCAAGCAGAAATAACCAGCTGCGCGCTAGCACAGCGCAACCCATTAGATGAGATCTTAATAATAATTTACACGCAACCGGGTATAATGGAATGAAATTTCCGGGTATTTAAACACTCTTGAACCAGAACAAACCTGTTTTAATAATAGTTTTGGGTTTTCGAGCCTCGTAACTGCATGCCGACAATAATTGTTCTTACCCTCGCTCTGATCAATTCAATAATTATTCTGGTCGTTGCCATCAAGAATTGGACCAAAAATGGCGCTTCGAGTTTAATACTGTTTGCATCAGCCGTGACGGTTGCGGCGATTGCAAATTTTTATCTCGATCGTGGGCATTTCTTATCAAGATCATTCTGGCTCGCAGTTATCCAGTTGAGCGTGAGCCTGGGTTACATAACCATATTAACATTTGTCATCCACTATACCCGTAGTGAAAACCGGCTGTTGCCGGCCACCCTGGCAATCCTGGCGCTGGAACCACTGGTCACTCAGATTTTGTTCTGGAACAACCCGGGTGGTTTTTTTTTCTCCCCCAAGTTTTATCTTAATCCCCCTGACCCAATCGCCGCAAATAGCCCCTGGTTTTCTGTCAATGCAATTTATTCCACTGGCCTTTTGTTGATCGCACTGGTGATGCTGGCGCGTGATTTTAGTTACCGGCCGCTTGCCTACCGTCACCAGACCATTTTTATTATGTCTGGCATTGCGGCTTCGATCGTGATCAATAACAACTTCAGCATTGCTGATTTTGTATTGACACAAGATTTAAAAGTTTTATCGTTGCTGGCCACCGGAATTGCGCTCACACTTGGTTTTCGAAACGCAGGTATTTTCGAGATCCCCCCAATCACACGGGAAAGTGTTGTACAAAGCATGAATGATGGCTGGATTGTGATGGATGCTAATAATCGCATTGTAGACATCAACACTGCCGCGGAGAAACTTATCGGTGTTCCTGGGAAAAAATTATGGGGGCTGCCTGCCGAAGAAATATTTATCAACTGGCCCAACTTAATGAACAGTCTCAATGACAATCGCGAGATTGGATTAAAAGGCAGTGTAAAAATAGATGAAGAATGGATATTTCTGGACATCCACACTTCCCCACTGATCGATGCCAATTCGAACCAATTTGGAAAACTAATTGTCTGGCGTGATATAACAGAACGGCGGCTGGCGGATGAAGCCCGCCAACAGGCGCGCGATGAAATGTTCATTTTGTTACACTCCATCACCAGCGCCGCCAGCCGGGCCATCAACCTGGATGATTTTCTCGCCGAATCGATTTACCAGATCGTTTATTCATCCCACAGCCAATCAATCACCGTATACCTGTTGGATGAACACTATAAAACCGAAAAAGGACGCAACCTGGTTCTGGCGGCTCAACATGGTCTGCCACTCGTCCCAAATAGCCACATGGTATCCATCCCGGCCAATCTTGAAATTGTGGAATGGGTCCTTAATCACGGCACCCCCCTGCTGATACCGGATATGCAAAGTGATGCGCGTATTCCGGCCCCCATGCGAGACTTAGGCCCCATGTCATTATTGCTGATCCCGATGATCATGGAAGGCCAAACGCTTGGCATGATCAGCCTGAGCCGGACAGGAAATTCGCCCTATACCCCTGACGAGGTCGCCCGGTTAACCGCTGTTACCGATGAGGTGGCCACATTCGTTCTTAGTAACCGCCAGCGCCAATTATCCATCGCCCTGGCAGAACGGCAGAGACTGGTACGCGACCTGCACGATTCGGTCACCCAAAAGCTTTACGGTCTGGTGACTCTGGCAGAAGCGACCCAGGCCGGCATTCAGGCCGGTGTAACCGATATGCCCGCCAAGGTTATCGTCCGCATGGCTGAAAACGCCCGCCAGGCACTCAAAGAAATGCGTCTTTTTATGTTTCAAATGCAGCCAGTCGATTTTGAACGCGACGGCCTGGTTGAAGCCATCCAGTATCGTTTATCCGCCGTGGAAGGTCGCGCTGATATTAATGCCCGCCTAAGCACAGATGATGATATATCATTACCACTGGAAAAGGAACTAGCGTTATACTTCATCACCCAGGAAGCTCTAAACAACGTGATCAAACATGCAAAAGCAACCCAGGTAAACGTTTCTATGAAAAATAAAAAAACTAATTTCATTTTGGAAGTCGATGATAACGGTTGTGGCTTCGATCCAAAAATAACCGACCATGGAGGCATTGGCATGCGATCCATGCGCGAACGCGCATTGCAAATTGGCGGAAAATTGAAAATATCTTCAGCTCCTGGCAAAGGGACAAAGATAACTGTTACTCTAAAAAATAATGGCCATTCTGGAGGGGATGAATGAAAGAAATTCGTGTTCTTGTAGTGGATGATCAGACTGTAGTCCGGGAGGGACTGGTCTCTATCCTGTCCTTTCAATCAGATATCAAGATTGTAGGCCAGGCCCGGGATGGCCAGGAAGCCATCGAAATTGCAAAACAAGACAAACCTGATGTGATCCTGCTGGACCTGGTTATGCCCAAACAGGATGGTCTTGATTCTATTTCGAAGCTGAGAGAAGTTGCCCCTGCCGCAAAAATATTGATCCTGACCGGTTACGCCGACCCTGAACGCGTCTTCCGAGCCATCAAAGCCGGCGCAATTGGTTACCTCCTGAAGGATTCCACCTGGGAACAGCTCATGCAAGCCATTCGAGATGTTGCCAAGGGACAATCTTACATTGATTCTTCAATTGCTATTAAGGTAATTCAGGAAATCAATACCGAGCCCACGCCCCCTCACACCAACCATTCCCTGGTGTTGACCGATCGCGAATTGCAGACCCTGCGTCTGATTGCGAAAGGCCTGAGCAATCAGGAAATCGCCGCTGCCATGTTTGTTCACGAACGCACGATCGCAAAATATGTAAGTAACATCCTTAGCAAGCTTCAATTGGCAAACCGCACCCAGGCGGCCCTGTATGCAATCAGAGAAGGTCTGGACAAGGAATAACCCATCCATTTGAGGTGGGACGACGAAAGCAGCCGCTACAAATGAACCTTTTTTATGGCTCGCTCCCACCTCTGGCGCGGATAGCCAACCCCGCAACAACACTGCTGAACGCACTGGCTTGCTTCACCTTCTGAGCGCCAAATATGCGTTCCAACATCCCAGTGAATAGTGGGATGTTGGAAGACCCGCCCGTCCTGACCACAGCATCAATTTCCCCAGGTTCGAGCCCAGAAACTGCCAGCGTATCCATCACCAGCTTCTGCACCTGCGACAGGTAACCCAGGATATCCGTCTCAAACTGGGTGCGCGTGTACAATTCCCATAAAGCAATATCTTTATCTTCCATGCTGATCACTGTCGCCCCCTGGCTAGAGAGCGCGATTTTGGCCGCCTCAACCCGATTGTAAAATGAAAAAGCCAGGTCATTGTAGATCAGGCCGCGCAGAGCCTTCAGGCGCACCGGAGCCAGCCCGGCCCGGATGGCCTTATCCAGGATGTTGCGATTTTGCGGGGTGCCCAATTCGGGCAGCGCCATCCAATCAGTGACGGCGTGGATCATTTCTTGAATTTCGGGCTGGTGTTTTATTTTTCCAAATCCGAAATAGGGCAACATTCTTTTTTCGATAATGGCGCGATCAAAATCACTGCCGGCCACATCCACACCGCCACTGGCATAGACCCTGCGCCCTCCTGGGTCACCCAGGCGCATGATGGCAATATCAAGAGTACCGCCGCCAAAGTCAAATATGAGCACATTCTGAGGGGAACTGATGGTCTGCTCATAATCCAGGGCCGCCGCCACCGGCTCGAGCTCAAAATCCACTTCTTTAAAACCAGCCACATAAGCCGCCTCGCGCAGAATGTCTTCAGCCCTGCCATCCAACTCGGGCACATCTGAAAATTTGACCGGCCGGCCCAATCGAACCGCCTGGATGGGCTCACCCAGCAGATTTTCAGCCCGGCTTTTAAGCAGGCTCAAGTAAATTTTTACCAGCTCGCCCACAGAATAAAACCGTTCAAAAATCTGGGTACCCGGGTAACCATCTTTGCGCAGCGCAGTTTTCAGGTATTGCATCAAGCGGCCCGGTTTGAGTTCATCAACATAGACATAAATATCGCGAACGTAATGCATGTCTGCGCCGCGTACGTCAATCTCTCCAGCCCATTGTTTTACATAGCGTCGCTGCCGGTTGACATTATCCCGGTAATACAGCTCAATCGCTTCCTGCCCGATATAATGGCGGTAATCGCGGGTAACATACAATGCAGTCCGGATCACTTCCGGTAAAATATTCTGGCGGTCCACAGGCAGCACCTTCACATGCTGCCCATCGTAAACAGCAACACCCGAATTAGATGTGCCAAAATCGATACCGACCCTCAGGCTCATGACTTTGACCCTTTTCCAGCTGCGGCATGGATCTTCCCTATCGAAAGACAGGCAAGCTCAGCACGGATCGAGCCCGCACCACACACTTCGCCCACTCCATGCGTATTAAGATTTCCCTTTCCATCCAACACAAACAATCCATCCTGATCACAGACCGCTAACGCACCAATAAAGCGTGTGCCCTGCTCCAGACGGTTTGGCGATATGAGCGCCTGTCCACGGGCCGCCGGCGATTTGGCGAACTCCAGGCTGGAAATTTCCCGCTGAATTACCTTGCCGTTCTGGGTCAGGCACAGCAGCACCTCATCCAGCCCTGGCACAAAAGCCGCCACCACATGATCGGAACCATTCAAATGGATGCGTTCCTCAGCCGCGAATGACAGATCATCCACGTCCAGGGCCAAAACACGCCCCTCATACGTCACCAAAATCAACCGCGCTTTTTTCTCACCCAGCAGCACCTCAAAAGGCTGGTCGCTTTTATGAATCGCGCCCCGCCCCAGGTAATGCTCGGCAAGCACCTTCTCGACTATGCTCCTGGAGGTCTTTTTAACGTAACCTCGGCGGCTGACCTGCAGGATGAACTCGGAAACTGGCAAACGCGAAAGCGGCATCAGGCTAACCAGCAGTTCCCCGGCATGAGGCTCATCTGGCAAACCTGCCTGATCCCAGGCCCAATTACCACCGATTTCAACCGCGGGAAAAGCACTAACCGGACGAGTGCTCACCCGCCCTGAACTGAAAAGCAGCAGCACTTCTTCATGGCCTGGTAACGCCAGCAGCCGCGGCAATTCGCCGCTCAAAGATAACTCACCCGCCAGGCAGCCCAAGCTGGCTGCCCCAGAAAGCCTCAAATCTTGCGGCTGCAGTTGAAGAATGCGCCCCTGGGCATTGTAAACCAGCAGGCTGGGTGCTTCAAGCCGGGTTGGATTCTCGGCCACGACGCCAGCGTCCGTACCAAAGCGCCGCTTGAGCAGATCCAATTGAAACTCCAGGAAGGCAATTCGCTTCTGAAACTCATCAACACGCGAACCATCCTGCAGAGCGATATTTTCTGCCAGCAGCTCCTCGTTGCGCTCGGTCAAATCGCGCATACGCCCCGCCACCAGTTTCAGAATCATCAATGCTGATCCTGGCCGCGTCTCGGCTTCCTTAATCCACTCCTCAATTTTTTCAGAAAATGTCATGGCTGTTATCCTCGGAACTTGATATTATACATGCACACCGCACACCGCACCCCATTTTCTGCGCTGATCTTCCCCCCCAACGGGCAGCGCAATCACTCACGTCCCGCCTGGATGAAAAATGCGGCCAGCCGCGAGAACCAGCGCACCCATCGCCCAACACCACTTCAGGTTGCACTGCGCCAGGCCTGCCGGGAAGCGATTCTCCCTGACCCAGATTCCGCCGGTCCAATCGCTGGTTTTGGCTGTATACTTGGAAAATTAGAAATAGACAGCAAATTTATTAAAATATTCTACTGAGGTTAAAATTTTAGCATGTTTCCATCTCGTAAACTTAAATTCGGCCTGATCTACGGCCTGGCAGGCGGCCTGATCTTTGCCCTGGCGGCCTGGGGCGTAAATGCTTTCCTTCTCTACCGCGCACAGTTCGCTTACCCATGGCTGGCCCTCCTGATTGGGATCCTGCCAGCCCTGCTGATCGGCGGCCTGGCCGGTTATTTGACCATATTTCTGGATAATGCCCTTCTGGGCGGGTTGAGCTGGTTGATCGCCGGTATTCTCCTGGCTGTGATCGGCATCTGGCTGCCACTTTGGCTCGTGCCAGAATTACTGCCACGGCTGGAACCGGCCCTGCAGAATTGGGTTGATTTTTTCTGGCGGGATTCCTATACCTTTCTGGTATTTTCGGCTGCGATCGTGACGGGCGTTGCCTTCCTGATCGCCGGCCTGCTAGAAACCGTTCTGATCGACCAGACCAGCTTTTCTCCATATAATGGCGCCATCATCATGCCCATCCTGATTTGCGCCTTCATCACAGGAATTGCCGGCGGCGTGATCGATAACATGGTAAATACGCGCTTTCGCGACTCAGCCATGGCGCTCGACCAGTTGTTTGTCTTTGCGCTGGAAAACGCCGATAAGACCATCGAACCGGCACTCGCCCGCCAAATGCACATGGGCGCGATCAGCACCATCCGACCTAATATTACTGCCGAGCGGCGCCTGTTTTACTTTACCTTCACAGAAACCGCGGACCAGGGTCGGATCCTGGTCGATTTCAAAGGCCATTGGGCCTTATGTGATGTCTTCCTCAGTCAGGTGGCTTTTTGTCAACCGGTGGAACCACCCCAATGATCCGCGTCCTTGCTCCTCAACCATGAACCTACCCGGGCATCCCAATTCACTCAGCCTGGAAAACCTATCCCAGGCTCTGGATGATCTCAGCGCAGCAGACCCAGACCTGGCGCAGCTGCGCGCCAGGCTGGGAACTCCACCTTTATGGGCCCGCGCAGCAGGTTTCCCGACCCTGGTACACATCATCCTTGAACAACAAGTCTCGCTCGCATCTGCCCGGGCCGCCTTCTCAAAACTCCAGGAAGCCTGCAATAATAAGCTGACACCTGAGTTATTTCTGAAATTTGACGATCAGGAATTGAAAAGCCTCGGTTTCAGCCGCCAAAAAACCAGCGCCTGCCGCACTTTGGCTAACACCATCTTGAAGCATGAGCTGAACCTGGAGGCGCTGCCCGAACTGGATGACCAATCCGCCCGAGCTGCGCTGATCAAAGTCAAAGGCATTGGCCCCTGGACAGCAGATATCTACCTGTTGATGGTCTTGCTTAGACCCAATTCGTGGCCAACTGGCGACCTGGCCCTGGCGGTTGCGGTTCAAGAACTCAAACAACTCGCCACCCGCCCCAATCCGGCTGAGCTTGAAAAAATCGCCCTGGTCTGGCAGCCCTGGCGCGCCGTGGCCGCCCGCTTGCTATGGTTTTCCTATCTTCGCAAACGTGGCCTGGCCTGAATGGAATAAATCCATCGAAGCAAAGCGCGCGGCGAAAGCTCATTTTCAACCCCGCTAGCCGCGTGAAAGCCCAACCGGCTCAGCCGCATAACATTCTTACCCAAGTTATTATCCCCCAGGAGATGCAGCCAGGTGACCATCAACCCATTCAAACTGGAACGCTATTACGCCGAATATGAATTCAGCGCCAAATACATGCTGAGCTCATCCGACTGTGAAAGCCTGACGATGACGGAACTGCTCGCGATGGCCTCGCCCGAAAGCCTGCAGCTCTGGCAAAACCTCAAACTGGGATACACCGAAACACCCGGTCACCCGCGCTTAAGAGCTGAAATCGCTCGTGGCTATGCGCATATCAAACCGGAAAACGTGGTCATCGCAGCCCCCGAAGAGGCCATCTTCATCGCCATGCAGACCCTGCTGAACCCCGGTCAGCACGTCATCGCCATTGCGCCCGCCTACCAATCCCTGCACGAGATTGCCCGCTCGATCGGCTGCAGCCTGAGCACCTGGGACCTGGAACCCTCCCCGGACGGCTGGAGCCTTGACCTTGACAAACTAGCGGGCAGCTTCAATTCTGAGACCCGCCTGCTGGTACTCAATTTTCCACACAACCCGACCGGCTTCATCCCCAGCCGCCAGCAGTTTGACGATATCCTAAACCTGGCGCAAAAACACGGGGTCTACGTTTTTTGCGATGAAATGTACCGATTGCTGGAAAGCGACCCGGCACTGCGCCTGCCATCCGTCTGCGATATCTATGAAAAAGGCTTCGCCCTCTCGGGGCTATCAAAGTCGTACGCCCTGCCTGGGCTGCGCATCGGCTGGCTGACCACCCAGCAAGACCAGCTGATCCGGGACTGGCTCAGTTATAAAGACTACACCACCATCTGCAACAGCGCCCCATCCGAGATTCTGGCCATCATTGCAATCCAAAACACAGAACGGATCGTGAACCGCAACCTGGAAATTATCCGTGGCAACATCAGCCTGGCCGAACAGTTCTTCGCCAAATACCCGGCTATCGCCGCCTGGAACAGCCCAACGGCCGGCTCAGTCGCCTTCCCCAAATGGCTCGGTTCTGGCAGCGTTGAAACATTCTGCCAGGACGTGCTGGCAAAACAGGGCATCATGATCGTACCTGGCAGCATATTTGACCAGCCCGGTGGCTACTTCCGCATCGGGCTCGGGCGAAAGAATTTTGGCGAAATCCTGGAACACCTGGATGAATACCTGGGCGCGCTCACCTGAAACCTGGCAAAAACGCCTAATCAAATTTGGGATTTGCCGGCAGCCAGTTTTGCCAGTATAATCTCTAAGCACGCCTACGTAGCTCAATGGATAGAGCGCCTGACTTCGGATCAGTAGGTTGCGGGTTCGACTCCTGCCGTGGGCACTAGATGTGGTGGTAATATGCACCAAAACCCCCGCCTGTGGGGCATAAAAACCTGTCCTTAGGACAGGTTTTGTTTTAATGGTGCAGATTGGTGCAGATGATTGGATTATCTCTTCACAAATTTTGCAGTTTGCAGAAATTGAACCTGGATCGGTGTTGCCGAACTCGAACAGGCTTGATGTTCCCTTCCACTGAAAACAGGCTCCGATGATTGGGGTGGAACCAAATTTGATATTACATTTAAAATGAAAGTCGTTTTTCACTCGAATGAAAAACGACTTTCATTTCTTGATTGAAAGCTAATTTGACTTGATTAATCTACGGATTACGGTTTCGAACGCCGCATTAATTATTCTTTATCCTGATGGAAACTTGATAATCCGTGTTACTTTT
>CAINXK010000221.1 GCA_903854805.1 uncultured Anaerolineae bacterium | reverse complement strand
AGCACGGTTTTCAAGCGCTCAATCCCAATCCATTCATATCGTTGCGTTTATTTTGATTTGTAGACACGGTTGGCCACAGGTTGGGTCGGGTTTTTTGCGCCAATTAAACAAATGCTCGTTTGAGCTGACACAACGCGTATCATGCCTGGCCTGTCTGCCTGATCTGCCTGACTTGAGAATGTATTTGCGCCCTTGTCATTTATCGAAATTGTATTTCATCCTGCTGTGCGGTAGAATAGATTAGGATGAAAACCCGACCAATTTCGCAATCCGAGAAATTAAAGACCTTATCAGCCAATCCCTATTTTCAGGGCTTGAGCGAAGCTTCCCTTTTGGTGTTATCTAAAACGATGGAGCTGCAGCATTACAGCCGCGGTGAGGTGCTGTTCTGGGAAGGTGGTGTTTGTTCCGGTTTGTACATCATCGAGCATGGCAGTGTAAAACTATTTCGGACCTCAGCGCAAGGTCGCCAGCACATTGTCAGGATCATGGAAGAGGGCGAAACCTGCAATGAAGTGCCAGTCTTCGACGGTGGCACCAACCCGATCAACGTTGAAGCGCTCGATGACACTGACGTTTGGGTGGTGGAGGCAACCGCGGTTAGCGAGTTAATGAGCACGGATCCTGAGTTTGTGCATAAGATTATTCAAAACCTGGCCAGGATGATGCGCCGCCTTGTGAACATGGTCAGCGAGATGGCTTTTTACCAGGTCACCAATCGCCTGGCGCGTTTGATCGCCGAGATCCCTGCGGATGAGCTCAATGGAGAAGGGCCCAAACGTTGGACTCAGAATCAACTCGCATCCCGGTTGGGTACGGTGCGGGAGGTGGTTGCGCGTTCGCTCCATGAGTTGGAACGCAGCGGGGCGATCGAAATTGAGAGCCGCCGCATTACCATCAAGGATCCAAATGTGCTCGAGCAGTGGATTCAACCCTGGCATTGATTTTTATTTGCCGTGCGGTTAAATCAGGCTGGTGTTTCGAGAAAGTCGATCAGCCGGTGAGTAGATGGAAACCTTATTGAGAATAAACACAACCTCCAGCCGTTGCGCATTTATATGGCAGCTGCTGGAGGTTGTAGTAAACGGGGGCTAATTTGCTTATTTGGCCTGCTCGGCAGCCAGGGAGAGATTTTGCAAACCTTCCTGCAGTTCAGCAGTCGATGTCCAGCCAAAACCAATGCGCATGTAGCGGCGTTCCATTCCGAACCAGTGTCCGGGTCCGACGAATGTTTTGTATTTTTCATTTAATATTTTGTAAAAAGCTTCGATGTCCACGCCACTTGCAGACTTGATCCTTGGAAAGCAGACCACTCCACCGCTTGGTTGGACCCATTCAAAGATGGATTGGTTTTCAATCCATTGTTTGACAATTCCAAAATGGCGGCGGTTTTTTTCCAGGATGGCTGGCAGAATCTGGTTTTTTCTATTAAGCGCCTGGTATGCCACCTGTTCATCAATGATCGAATTGCAGATAAAAATCTGTTCTTTGGCCGCCAGAAAAGTTTCCTGGAGCTGTGGGTCCCGTGTGATGATCCAGCCGATCCTGATGCCTGGCAGACCATATGATTTGGACATGGATGTAACGCTGATGCAGTGCGCCCCAAGCCCGGCCGCCAGCGGAGTTGGGCCGGCGAAATTCATCTCGCGATAGGTTTCGTCAACCAGCAGGTTGCAGCCATGTTCTTTGGCCAGGGCCGCCGCGGCGCGCAGGTCTTCTGCGCTGAGGGTCATACCGGTCGGGTTGTGTGGGGTTGTCAGGCTGATCAGTTTCGTTTCTGGCCTGATCAAAGCTGCCAGGCGCTTGATGTCAAAGCGAAATCCGTCATCAAAGGCCAGGCTCATAAAATCAATTTTGCAACCGATGGCGGTTGGGGTTTCTATGTTTGTGGCGTAGTTTGGGTGCATCACCACCATGTGGTCACCCTTTTCCAACAGGGATGTTGCCACGATGAAAAGGGCAGCGGCCGCACTTTGTGTGACGATGACATCGCCGGCTTTGAGCGCCTGACCGCCATCATTTGCCGCGATCAGCTCACGTAATTCCGGTTTTCCCAGGTGGTCGGTATAAGCCAGAATAAGGTTGTTCAGATCCAGATCCAGCTCCAGGTCTGATAATTGCATATCGGCAACCGAGCTCTCCGTCAGGTTGCATTGGATGTTTCCATAACCAAACTGTTCAGGTGATTCCATTTCGATTGGCATTCTGCGGTATTTCATCAGAGGTCTCCTGTTGCAAAAATTTTACCAGGGCAGCCAGCACCTGGGGTGAGATCGGATTGGCCTGAATTCGATTTGCAGGCGTGCTTAGCGAATGATACGGGGGTCATACAGACGCCCCTTCCAGGTGACACCCTGCCCCGAAAGGACTTTCCAGGCGGATGTGAACATCATGGCCGCAAAGACGCCTGCGCCCAGCGGTGTGGTCAGCGCGAACCAACCAGAGATACCCATTTGTCTGGCAACCCTGGCGCGATAATACAGGATTGTGCCCCAAACCAGCAGGGCCTGGGCGATAACTGTCAGGGCCATCCAACGCGACGAACTTTCCACGCCAGTCAACCATGCCACACCAAGCGCCGGCCATAGTGGCAGGAAAAGAGCGGCCATCAGCGCCAGAAAAGCGCCAAAACCGCCCAGAAACATCAAGCCTGGGCGGTCAGAAAGCCCTAGATAAATGTTCTTTGTCCAGCCTTCCCACATCTGTGGCAGGGATGTGTACATGCGAGTGCGGGCTACGCCGCGCCCATCGGCTACGATCAGCCGGTAGCCATTCCTTTTTACCTGTTCTGAGATCGCCTTATCTTCAACGATCAGGTTGCGCAGCTTTTTATGGCCACCGATGGCATCATAAACACTGCGTCTGATCAGGATGAACTGGCCATTGGCAATGGCGTCTGGGCTCGCCGGATCGTTGACCTTGTTGGGGGAAAATCCAACCGACAGGGCAGTCATCACCAGCGGCATAACAGTCTTCTCCCAGAATGAACCCAGGATTTGCTCCGTCATGATCGTGTATAGATCCGCGCCGGTTTGTTGGGCATTGGCCAGCGATGCTGAGAGCGCGTTTGGCGCTAGAAACGTATCGGCATCAATAAATAATAGCCACTCGCCCGTGGCGATCCGGGTTGCCTGGTAGAGTGCGTGTGGTTTTCCGGCCCAACCCAGGGGTAGTTCTACTCCACCGAGCACAACCAGGCGCGCATCGCGGGCCGAGATGCTCGCAAGAATAGCGGGTGTGGCATCCGTGGAGCGGTCATCCAGGACGATCACTTCAAAGGCTGGGTAATCCTGGGCTAAGAGCGCCTCCACGCAGCGGGTGATGTTTTTCTCCTCGTTGCGGGCGGGCACAATGATCGAAATAAATGCGCCAGTGGCAGGCGCTTTAACGGGCGGGGTCGAGATTTGCAGCCAGGCTTGATTGTGCAGCCAGTAAATAATCAGCAGAGCGCAGACGAAGATGATCGAAGACATTAATAAATAGAACATAAGTTTTTTCTTTTTGTTACATTACCTTTACGATTGAACCTCTGGGAGTTTTTTCCACTTCGATCCGGTTGGGGAAGGCTTCTTTTAACTCGTCCAGATGAGTGATGATCAGGATTTTTGCAAAATCGGTTTTTACCTGGTTGATGGCCTCAATCAGGCGCTGGCGGCCCTGGGTATCTTGTGAGCCGAAGCCTTCATCAATGACCAGGGTTTGCAGGCGCGCACCAGTGCGGCGCGCCAGGATCTCAGAGAGCGCCAGGCGGATTGCAAAATTGACCCGGAAGGCTTCACCACCCGAGAACATTTCGTAATCACGCGTCCCGACCCCATCACTGATTTGAATATCGAGCGTTTCTTTTAAATCATCGCGTTTTTTATCCTTAAATCCGGCCTGGGTCACAAAGCGCACGCTCATGCTGCTGTTGGAGAGCCGGTCGAGCAGCTCGTTGGCTTTTTCTTCAATCTGCGGCAGGGCCTGTTCGATCAAAAGCGCCGGGACCCCATCCTTGCCAAAGGCACGCTCAAGCGTCTTATGATTTTTGACCTGGATGGCCAGTCCTTCACGTTGCATTTCGAGACCGGTTTTCCGGATGCGCAGATCAGTCAAGACCTTCACTTTTTGTTGGGCAGCGCCAACTTCACGCGTCAGGATATTTTCACGCTCCACGGCATCCAGGAGTGTTCTCTCGGCTGCGTGTAAATCAGGCGTGCTGGCTTTCAGGTTTTCCAGTGCCGTTTGTTCGGCCGCCTGGTCCGTCCTGAGGGTCTCGTGTTCGGTTTCAATCGCTTGGATCTGGTTTTGGAGTTCCGCGAGTTCACGTTCGAGCGGAACCAGGGCCGCGCGGGCCGATTCCAGGTCACGCAGTTCCTTTTCTGAATCTCGTCCAGTTTGCTCGGCGCGCCGGATGTTGTCGTGGGCGGCAGCATCGTATCCAAGTGAGCGCAGGTGTTCATCGATGCTGGCTAACTTTGCGCGTTCATCCAGCGCAAAGTTAGCGCTTGTCAGGATGGTGTTTATTTCATCTAAACGTGGTTTGCCCTGGCTCGACCATTCTTCAACTGCGGACCGTAGATTGTTGATCTGTTCGCCCAGTTGAGCCGCGCGAGTGCCGTGTTGATTTCGTTCTGTTTCCAGGCCTTTCAGGTCATTCAGGGTTGCCTCGATCTCAAATACCTTCTCTTCGACTGTCTCAAAAATCGATTTTTCAGAGGAGGGCTTTACCCCAAGCGCTTTACCAATTGCCTGCAATTCACGATCGACCCGCGCCAAATTTTGCCGGGCTGGAGCGCAGAAGCTGGCGGTTTTCAAGGTTTCTCGAAGCTGGATCAGGTGCGGGGCATCTTTTTCATCCCAGGCAGAGACAGCCTCCCGATTGGTAAGGATGCGTTCATTGAGCTTGGTTACAGTGGTCAGGTGGAAAAGTTGATCTTTGTCAACCCGGCCAAAACCAGTGATTTCCTTTTCCAGTGCGACAATTTCCTTCAGCAGAGTTTCAAGATCAACCTTATTTTTCCGATATTGGTTGCCTTTTTCTTTGCCTTCGGTACGCAGGCTGTCGATCAGTTTCTGGCGGTCTTCGGCGTTGAGTGGCTGCCCGCAAAGCGGGCAAAGCGCGCCTTCAGTGCCTTCCAGCTTTTTTATGCGCTCATCCAGCGCTTCCATCTCAATTTTTAGACGTTCATTCCCGCTTTTAAGGACCAGGGATTCATCTTTTTTGGCCTGAGCTTGCTGTTCCAAAATTTTGCGTTGATTCAGCAGGCTTTCATCCTGGCTCAACTGCCCCTGGGCTTCATCCAGCTCAAGTTGTAATTTCTGGTACGCCCCTCGCTGGGTTTCGACTGATTCAGATTGTTTTTCGAGGGTCTTTAATTCCTGCTCAATCCTGGCATTTTCTGCGTTTATTTCTGTCAGTGGCGCCTGGCGCAGCTTGGCCTGTTCGCGGAAGCGCGCAATAATGGCTTGAGACTGTTCCAGCTGACTGCGAATCTTTAAGCGGGCTTCCAGTTCTGCGAGCGTATTCTGAACCAGGCTGTGTTCATTCTCAAGTTGGCCGATTTGCTGCAAGCGTCCCAGGCTGTCCTGCTCCCGTCGCATCAGGCCAGCGCGTTCTTGTTCCAGACGGGCCTGTTCCGCGCCAATCCTGGCCAATGGATCCTGGCGGATTTTCTCCTGTTCGCGGAATGTTTCGGCTAGTTTGTCCCATTCTTCCAGTTCCACACGCGCAGATTGCCAGGCCTTATAAGCGTTTTCCACGGCGGAAGCCCTGGAGACAATCTCGAGATACTGGCTGCGCTCAATATTGCGGCTGGTTTGGCGTGCCAGGATTGTATTTAAATCAGTTGTTGTGCGTGTAATCTGTGATGCGAGCTTGTCAACCAGCTCCTGCTGCCGTTTTAACATTTCCAGGGCCTGTTTGATGGTGGACATGACCATTTCCTGGGATTTGCGGGTTTCCATCAGGTGCGCCAGTTCGGTTTCCAATTCATTAAGCCGAGACTTGCGGGTAGGTTCTTCGGCCAGTTCGGTATTGATTTCTGCCAGGCGTCCATCCAGAGATGCGATCTCGCTTTCGATGTTTTTACGATTTTCGGCTGTGCGTTCGCGATAGATTTCCCAAAGTTCGAGGCCCAGGATACTGGCCAGGATGCGCTTTCGGTCGCTGGGACGCTGCTGCGTAAACTGATCGGCCTTTCCTTGCAAAAAGAAGGAGGCGTTGACAAAGGTATCGTAATCCAGGCGCAGGATCGATTCGATGCGTGCCTGTGTGCCCCGCAGCGTTGCGTCTGAGAGCACCCGTAGTTCGGCCCCATTCTGAATCTGGAATTCCAGTACACTGGATTTTCCGCGGGTCATTATGCGTTGAATGCGATAAACATTTTGCTCATATTCAAAAACGAAGGACACCTCAGCGCTTTCGCTCGCGCTATTGATCAGCGTATCATCCCGTTTGCGTGCCTGTCCGAATAATACCCAGGTGATGGCATCCAGTAAGGATGATTTACCAGCCCCGTTCTGTCCTGAGATGCAGGCCAGTTCAAAGGTGGTAAAGTCGAGCTCAACCGGGTCGCGATATGAAAGGAAACCAGATAGTTTTAGGCGAAGTGGAATCATGCGGCTATTTTAACCTACGAATGTGTCTTCCCGGGTAATTCGACTTGCCCGGTGTCTTGACTGATGTTATCATAAGCATTGTGTATAACCTCGATGTTGCTGTAAGCCGCCGCCGTACAACTTTGCTCGCTATTATTCTGGCGACGATTCCTTGCTACTGTATTGGTTGGTTAGCCTGGACGCTTACTCCCCAAAAACAGACCCCCACACCCACCCCCACAATTACTGCAACCTTTACCAACACCGTGCCCGTCTCGGTCACACCCCTGGTGGTACTGACCTTGACGTTTGGCCCATCAACAACTCCGAATTTGCTTACCATGACCGCCACGAACACACCCACGCTAACGTTTACAGCATCTCCGAGCCGTACGCCGGGGCCCACCCTGACGCCGTTCCTGCCGCCCACTTTTACTTTTACACCCAGCTGGACTCCTGTGCCACCCACGGCGACTTTCACGTCTTCACCTGTGCCGCCATCCTTGACCCCTGTGCCAGCTTCCGCCACCCCGCTGCCACCATCAGCTACCGCCACTTCCGTGCCTGCTTCCGAAACGAGCACTCCAACCGAAACTGTCGTCATTCCATCCCCCTGATTGGATATTCAATTTCCATTTCTCTAAAGAGTTAAAACACATGCCTGAAATTACCCCATTCTTGAAGTCTTTGCTGTCTGTAGCCGGTCTGTCTGGCTACGAAGCGCCAGCTGCCAGGTTGATCGAAGAAAAATGGCGACCGCTGGTGGATGAATTGACGGTCAGCCGTCTCGGGTCGCTGCATGGCCTAAAAAAAGGTTCGCTTCCTGTCGCTCTGCCTGAAAGTGGCAAACGTCCTTCAATCATGATCGCCACCCACATGGATGCGATCGGCTTGATGGTCAGCCAGCTGGTGGGAGAGTTTCTACACATCACACAGGTGGGTGGAATTGACCCGCGTATTCTACCTGGCACACCGGTGATCGTGCATGCGACTGGCGGCGGCTCTACTGATGAACTTTATGGCGTTGTGGTTCAGCCCCATGTGCGCGCTTTACCTGCCAATGTCGGCGATGGTCCCGTACCGCTCAAAGACCTGTTGATCGATGTTGGTTTGAGTGCCAAAGAACTGGCTGCAAAAGTAAACATTGGTGACCTGGCTTCTTTTGCAACCGAACCTACCGAACTTTCTGGTGGAGTAATCTCCGGACATACCCTGGATAACCGCGCCTCGGTGGCTGCTTTGACGATTGCGCTGGAAGAATTGAAGGGCAAAGCACATGCTTGGGATGTTTGGGCTGTGGCAACCGCGCAGGAAGAAACCGTGCTGGGTGGTGCCTATACCTCCGCGTTTGACCTGCGCCCCGATCTGGCAGTGGCAGTGGATGTGACCTTTGCCAAAGGCCCGGGTGCTTCCGATTGGAGCACCTTCCCGCTTGGTAAGGGCCCAACCCTGGCTTATGGACCCAATATTCATACCTATTTGTTCAATAAGTTTAAAGAATTGGCCGATAAGTTGGAAATTCCTTATGCGCTGGAAATGGTATCACGCCACAGCGGCACAGATACCTATGCCATGCAGGTAACCGCGGAGGGCATTCCAACCATGGTCATCGGAATTCCCCTGCGCTATATGCATACGCCGGTGGAAATGGTTGCTTTGAAGGATATTCAGCGTACCGGGCGCCTCCTGGCCGAATTCATTGCCGCACTCGATGTGGATTTCCTCGATAAAATCACCTGGGACGAATAAAATGCCTGAAAAGACCCCCGTAATCGCTGCTTCCCAGTTCAAATTGCTGGAAAAATTGTGCAATGCCGTCGCCGTTTCTGGTGACGAAGGCGAAGTGCGCAAGATTGTTTTGGAAGAAGTAAAAAAGTATGCTGATACCGTCAAAGTGGATGCGCTCGGTAACGTCCTGGTGACGCGCCCCGGAAAAGACGCAGAGCGTGTGCGCGTCATGCTTGATGCCCACATGGACGAAGTCGGCTTTATGCTGGTGAATGATGACGGCGATGGCCTGTTTAGTTTTGATATCGTCGGTGGCATTGATCCGCGTTCCTTGCCTGGCAAGCAGGTGCTGGTTGGCAAGAACAAGCTGCCGGGTGTCATCGGTGCGCGTCCCATTCACCTGACTACCTTCGAAGAACGCCAGAGGAAGATCCCAGTGGATGCGCTGCGCATCGATCTTGGCCCGGGCGGTTCCAGCAAGGCCAAAATTGGCGAGCGGGCTTCGTTTGCTACGAAATTCCGTCGGGTTGGTGCCAGCATCTTTGCCAAAGCGATTGACAACCGCATTGGGATTGTCACGCTGATCGAACTGCTTAAAAATGCGCCTGAAAATATAGATCTTTGCCTGTCATTCTCTGTGCAGGAAGAAATTGGCTTGCGCGGTGCCCGGGTAGCTGCTTACTACTTCAACCCTGATATGGCGATTGCGGTCGATGCCACGCCAGCTAACGATCTGCCGGCTCACGACGATTCTGAAATTACGTTTTACAATACCCGGCTTGGGATGGGACCTGCAATTTACACTTTCGATTCTGGCACCCTCAATGATCCTCGTCTGGTGCGGTTTTTGGCCGAGACCGCTGATGCGGCCCATATTCCGTACCAATACCGGCAGCCTGGAGGTGGTGGTACAGACGCCGGGGCAATTCACCGTGTGCGGGCCGGTATTCCGACCGTAAGTGTGTCAGTGCCGCATCGCTATACCCATACTGCCGTTTCGCTTTCCCGTGTGGACGATTGGAAGAATACCCTGGCTTTGCTGCATGCTGCCTTGAAGCGCATCACCCCAGCCCTATTGACCCAGGAAAGACCCTGAAAAAAAAGTGTACAAATATTTTTACCCCGGGCTGGGGCTTGCATAAAATTGGAACTTTATGAGTGATTGGATGAAAGTTATGCAAATATGAGCGGACTAATTGCGTTGTTGGGCTCTGGCGAATACCTGCCAGTCATGAATACAACTGACAGCTTTTTATTGAAGCAAGCTGTTCCAGATGGTCGCACGCCTCGGGTAGTCTGTTTCCCGACTGCCGCTGGAACGGAGGGTGACGCGTCCATTAATCGGTGGATGCAAATGGGTCAGGAACATTTTCAGGCTCTGGGAGCGGATGTGCAGCCTTTGCATATCACCAACCGCGCAGAGGCGGATGACCCACAGTATCTGGCTTTGATCGAACAAGCCGATCTGATCTATTTTTCAGGCGGCAATCCGTCCTATTTATTCGAATCATTGCACGGCAGCCTGGCCTGGGATGCGGTGCTTGCAGCTAATCAGCGTGGGGCAGTCTTAGCCGGCTGTTCAGCTGGTGCGATGTTTATCGGCGAGTTCCTTCCAGATTTGCGCGGCTTCAAACTCCGTCAAAAAAAAGCTTTTGGGCTGCTGACAAATTCTCATATATTTCCGCACTTTGACCGCATGGTCGCCTGGCGCGGGATTACACTGCCGATTTTGCAGGGCTTGATCCCGGAAGGCGAATATGCGCTTGGGCTCGACGAAGACACGGCCCTGGTGGGCCGGCCCGGCAGCGAGTGGAATGTCATGGGCCGCCAAAAGGTCTATGTCATTACCAAAACTGAAATCAAAACTTACGCCGTTGGTGAACAAGTCACTCTCCCGGCATAGACGAAGTTATTGTGAACCCTGTGGATAAGGAAACCGACATGAAACAGCTCATCCAAAAATTAACCGAAACTTTCAGCCCATCTGGCTACGAATCCGCCATCCGTGCTGTGATTCGCGCCGAAGTTGAAGCGTTTGCCGATGAAATCCGCGTGGATGCTCTCGGCAACCTGATTGTCAGAAAAGGCCCGACCAAGACCTCCGAGAAAGCGGCAGCGAAGCGTATCATGATTGCTGCTCACATGGACGAGATTGGGATTATCGCCACACACATCGATGATAATGGTTTCGTCCGTTTCACCGGTGTCGGTGGTGTCTTTCCCCGAAATCTGCCGGGTGGCAGGGTCCGGTTCAATAACGGCACTCCTGGTGTGATCGGCCATGAACCAACCGACAAACCAGGGGAAAGTCAGCCCCTTGAAAAATGTTACATTGATGTTGGCGCCAGCAGCAGTAAAAACCATCCGGTCAAGATCGGTGACGTTGCTAGCTTTGACCGCAGCTTCCTGGATATGGGCGACAAACTGGTTGCCAAGTCGATGGATGATCGTATTGGTTGTGCCGTTGCGATCGAGGCTCTTAAGGCGCTTAAATCCACCCCCCATGAAGTCTATTTTGTGTTCAGCACCCAGGAAGAAGTTGGCACGCGTGGCGCAGAAACCTCTGCCTATGGCATTGATCCAGATCTTGGGTTTTCGATCGATGTGACCGGTTGGGGAGATACCCCCAGCCAAAAAGGTTTTGAAATGAATCTGGGCAAGGGTCCGGCGATCAAGATCAAGGATAGCGGCATGCTTTCCGATCCACGCATCGTCAATTGGATGATCTCCACGGCCGAAAAAGCAAAAATCCCTTACCAGCGCGAGGTGCTTCCGGCCGGATCCACTGACGCGCGCGCCATGCAGTTAGTTCGTGCAGGCGTGCCGGTGGGCTGCATCTCCATCCCTTGCCGTTATGTGCACAGCCCATCTGAAATGGTCGATTTTCGTGATGTCCAAAATGCAGTTCGGCTGATCGAAGTTATGCTCAGCAACCCGGTCGAATTGTAAATTTTGGAAACCCACCAGGTAAAAACCAACCGCGCACCCGCTCTAATCCAGGGTGCGCGGTTTTTATTGGTTACATGCCCAAAAAACATCTCCGTTTCTGGGGAATGGCACCCAGGACCGGGGCGGGATATTGAAGCGTCCCTCGGCCACCGAATACTATTTTTGCCAAAAGCTGGCATCCATGAGTAAATGCCTTGCCAATGGTTTAGCTCACGAGCTCCTCGTTCTAGCACTTAACCAACCTGGTTCTGCTGCTCCGGGGATTGAAAATTGAGGGTTTGCCCCGCCTAAAACTGGCACCCCGTGAGTAAATACGCGCCATTGTATTTACTCACAAGCTCTTCGTTTTGGCACTGAACCATCCTGGCTCTGCTGCTCGGGCGATTAAAAACCGCCGGTTTGCCCCGCCAGTGGAGTTTTTGCGCCTGTTCCTGGCGCAAAACTCCACAAAAAAGCCCTCTTTCACCCCCTTCCCGTTTTCGGGCAGGGGGATGGGTTATCGCCTAAAACTGGCACCCCGTGAGTAAAGATTCGCCATTGTATTTACTCACAAGCTCTTGGTTTGAATTCCTGCCCACACCAGGAAATTATTCCAGCGCCTGGTAAACCAATTGAGAAAAACTCTCGTTGATAGGAATTACAAAGGCTGGTTCATACTGCAGCATCAAAACCCCTTGCATCTCTTCGACGGGATCAATCCACCAGGATGTACTGGCGCTACCGCTCCAGCCAAATTTTCCAACCGAACCCGGCCGGTGTGAAAGCCCCGGGTTCAGCAAGACTGATCCACCAAGGCCAAATCCGTTACAAACATAATCCACATCCACGGGGTGAATCCCATCGGGTAGATGGTTTTGCAGCATCCAGGCGACCGTGTGGCGTCCCAGCAAGCGCACCCCATTCAGTTGGCCCCCATTCAAGAGCATCTGGCCAAATCGGAAGAAATCAATGCTTGTGGAAACCAGACCGCCTCCCCCCGATGGGTTTTTGGTCGGTTTGAGATAGCTACTGTTGGCGGCTGGTTCGATTACTTTGATCCCGCCTTGTTCAGCCGGCCCGTACACTGCCGCCAGACGATGCGCTTTTTCTGGTGGTACCCAGAAGTCGGTGTCCGCCATCCCCAGGGGTTGAAAGATGCGTTCTTGCAGAAAATCGGCGAAAAACTGCCCTGAGACCTTTTGCACAATGTAACCAAGCACATCAATCGAAAAGCTGTACCTGAAATCTGTGCCCGGATGAAATGCGAGGGGAAGTTTTGCCTGCGCGAAAGCGGTGATCCTTTTCTCCAGGATAGGCTCAACCTCTTTTCTCATATGTTCAAAGGTATTTCCATACATCTCGTCCAGAATCGAATTATCATGAAAGTCATAACTTAACCCGGCTGTATGTGTGAGAAGATCATGGATTGTCATCTCGCGTCTGGCCGGCACCAAGTCATAATCGCTGCCCCCGCGTGCAACCATCACTTTTGCATCCTTAAATTCGGGGATATATCCAGAGACCGGGTCGCTCAAGTGCAGCTTCGCTTCTTCACACAGCATCATAACCGCCGCGCTAGTCACCGGCTTAGTCATAGAGTGGATTGGGAAAATGGTATCCACCGCCATCGGAATATTGGTCTCTTTCTCCTGCCAGCCAAAGATTCCCAAGTGGGCAATTTGCCCTTTACGAGCCACCAGGGTCACGATCCCGCTATAAGCTTGTTGGTCCACATACTGCTGCATTACCAAGTTCATTCGCTGCAAGCGTACTGACGATAAGCCAACTTTTTCTGGCTGGATCAAATCCATAAAAGCCTCCATGATTGGGAAACAGACCACATAAACAACGGATTAACTTTGTAACTTTATACCTCTCCGGTGGAATAATGTTACAACAAAGCACTTTCACTATATTCTTTTTCAATTTCAACTGCAAGTTTGGGATTTATTTCACGAAGTCTCGTTTGAGCCAGGCACCTAAATGACAATATAAACGGGAGCAACATCTAAATTTTTGAATACCTATTTCCTCACAAGCGCCTGGATCAGATTGCAATCGTTTTAAAAAAGTGACATAAATTCGCCAAAAGAAATGATACAACCACCTCTAAAAGGTGGGGCGTGAGTAAATACTCGCCATTGATGGTTCATTTGTTCTAATATCCTTGCTTTTTTAACTGAATCGGAGTAAATTTTAACCATCTTCAGCCCCACGTTAATCAGGAGCACATATGACAGACCAATTTTATCTGGGCCGCATTTATGATCTCAAGACTGCCAAAACGGCTGGTCAGGACTTGCAATATGATCCTGTTGACCTGACTACTCACGCTGTCATTACTGGCATGACTGGATCCGGGAAGACCGGTCTGTGTATCGGACTAATGGAAGAGGCTGCCTTGCAGGGTATCCCTGCTATTTTGATTGACCCGAAAGGCGATTTGACCAACCTGCTGCTGCACTTTCCAGAGCTGGCGCCTCAAGATTTTCAGCCCTGGCTGGATGCGGATACCATCCGGCGCCAGGGAAAAACATTGGATGTTGTTGCCAGTGAAACCGCCGACCAGTGGCGCGCTGGTTTGAAAGAGTGGGGTATCGATCAGGAAAAGATTGCAAAATTGAGCAGCGCTGCGCATTATGCCATCTATACCCCCGGATCAGACGCGGGTCTGCAGATCAGTGTTCTGTCCTCGCTTGAGGCGCCCGAACTGCCTTGGGAAGGTAACAAGGAAATCTTACGTGAAAAGATCTCCAGTACCGTAACAGCCTTGCTGGGATTGGTCGGTTATGACGATATCGACCCGCTGCGTTCTCGCGAGCACATCCTGCTCTCCAATATTTTCGAATCCACCTGGAGCCAGGGCAAAAGCCTGGACCTGACCGAATTGATCCTGCAAGTGCAAACCCCACCTTTTGAAAAGCTGGGTGCCTTTGCCGTCGATAACTTCTTCCCAGCCAAAGAGCGAAACCTGCTGGCAATGACCCTCAATAACATCCTGGCCTCGCCGGCTTTTCAGGCCTGGCGCGAAGGCGAACCGATGGACGTGCGGGCCATGTTGTTTGCAGCGGATGGCAAGCCCCGCCATAGCGTCTTTTACATCGCGCATCTGAGCGATGGCGAGCGCATGTTTTTTGTCACTTTGCTGCTCTCTGCCATAGAAACCTGGATGCGGACGCAGTCCGGCTCAATTTCACTGCGCGCATTGGTTTATTTTGATGAACTTTACGGTTACCTGCCGCCAACTGCCATGCCGCCCAGTAAAACACCTCTGCTGCGCATGCTCAAGCAGGCTCGCGCTTTTGGAGTTGGCATGGTTCTGGCAACACAGAACCCGGTGGATGTAGACTATAAGGCGCTCTCGAACGCCGGTTCGTGGTTCGTGGGGAAATTGCAGACTGAGCGCGATAAAAACCGATTGCTGGATGGGCTGCAATCTGCCAGCGCAGACCTGGATCGCAATGCTTACAGCGAAATTATCTCGGCCCTGGGTAAGCGTGTATTTCTGCTGCACAATATTCATTCGAATGGGGCCGTGTTGTTTCAGACGCGCTGGAC
This sequence comes from uncultured Anaerolineae bacterium, assembly GCA_903854805.1. The sequence goes on along the minus strand of CAINXK010000221.1, from coordinate 1,176 downwards.
AATGAATTTTCTGGCTGGCCCTTTGACCCGTCCACAAATACCCGGCTTGAACAAGCTGGTTGGTGCTGGAAGTGCCACGCAAGCGGCAGGATTTACTACGGGTGTAACTGCCTTGCTGAGCGACGTTGAAGATGATCTGTCCCAATTTCAGCCGATTCCGGTGCTTTCAGCAGAGAACAGCCCGGAGCGCCAACTGGCAGGGAACCGGGCGCAGTCCACTTATGCTGTGCGGCCCGCCTCAGGCTTGCAGGGCAGCCAGACCAAGCCAGTGATCCCAACCGGCATATCCGAATATTTCCTGCCAGTTACCTACAGTCTGACGGAGGCTTTCAAGCTTGCGTCAGAGCCTATGCCAGTGGATGCCCGCCAGGAAGCTGTGCTCTATCGTCCTACCTTGCTGGCTAGCGCCACTGTGCGTTTCATCGACCGGCGTTATGCGGTCGATAGCGAGGTTGTCCGTGACGCGTTGGTGGATTCTCTTGACCGGCGCGGGGCGCTGCGTTGGGAAGATTTCCCTTATGATGGCCCGGGTATGGACAAACTGGAAAGCCAGCCAGCCCCACAAGCGCGTTTTATCGCGCCGGATGCACCCTTTGGTGATCTGAAATTGATCAATACTCTCCAAAAAGATTTCAGCGATTGGGTTTATCGCACCACACAGGTTATTGCCCGCGCCAATCTGGCCCTCAAGATCTATGCCGGGCCAGATATTTCTCCGGCTGAATTCCGTACCGCTTGTTCAGATGCCGCACGACAGGCGCGGGATGCTGAAATTTCCAAACAAGCCACGGTTATCGACCGTCAGCTGGCTGTTTTAAAAGAAAAGCTGGCTAGTGGAGAACGCGGGTTGAGCCAGGACCAGCTTGAATACGAAAACCGTCGCCAGGAAGAAACCGGGAATCTGCTCGAACTCGGCGCGGGCCTTTTGGGCATGGGCCGCAAAAAAAGCATCACCACCCAAATCTCCAGGAGTCGCCTGTCGCAGCAGGCCAAATCTGATGTGGAAAATGGATTGGTTGGCTTGCGGCAGATTAAACAGCAGATCCAGGATCTCGAGCAGAAGCGCGAGCAGGTTTTGCGGGAAACGAACGCACATTGGGGCAACTTGGTTAATCAGGTCAGCGAAATTCCAATTTTGCCGAAGAAAAACAATTTATACATACAGGTCTTTGGGGT
>CAINXK010000220.1 GCA_903854805.1 uncultured Anaerolineae bacterium | reverse complement strand
TCCACAGATCGATGTGGTACACCTGGCCACGCCAAATGTGTTGCACCATCCCTATGCCAAAGCCGCACTGCTGGCTGGCAAGCATGTGGTTTGCGAAAAACCGCTGGCCATGAATTCGACCGAATCTGCGGAACTCGTCAAGCTGGCAGCAGAAAAACAGCTGGTCAACGTGATCAATTTCAATATCCGCATGTACCCGATGGTGCAACAGGCTCGCAGCCTGGTGCAGAGCGGCGAGATTGGTGATTTGTTCATCCTGCAAGGTTCTTATTTGCAGGACTGGCTCTTGTTTGAGACTGATTGGAACTGGCGACTGGAACCGGGCCAGGGTGGCAGCCTGCGGGCAGTCGGTGATATTGGCTCACACTGGTTGGATCTGATGACCTTTGTGACCGGTCTGCGGGTGGAGGAAGTGTATGCCGACTTTGCAACCTTCCATAAAACCCGCAAGAAACCCGCCCGGCCAGTGGAGACCTTCACTGGCAAGCTGCTGCAGCCATCAGACTACATCGACACGCCGATCAGCACCGAGGATTATGCTACCATCATGCTGCATTATGAAAATGGTGTGCGTGGGGTGGTGACGGTGGCACAGATCTGCTCAGGGCGCAAAAATCGGTTGTTTTTTGAAATCAATGGTTCCAAATCATCGCTGGCTTGGGATGGTGAACGCCCAAATGAGTTGTGGACTGGACACCGCAGCGCGCCCAACCAGGTTTTGATCAAGGATCCATCACTGCTTTCTGCCGAAGCGCGCGACACGGCTTCTTATCCTGGCGGGCATGCCGAGGGTTTCCCGGATACCTTCAAACAGCTGTACAAGAAGGTCTATCGCTATATATTCGCGGGCGACTACAGCCAGAAGCCAGATTTCCCAACTTTTGCAGATGGTCATTATGAAATGGTACTATGCGATGCGATCGAGCAGAGCGCCCGATCGGGACAATGGGCCAAGGTTGGATAAGCATTGTGCAGCGGTTGGAGCCAATCCCCGCTGACTTTTTGATAAAAAGGATGGAAATCAGCTATGAAACTTGGATTTTTCACCGCCGCTTTACCGGGCAATACGCTTGAGCAGGCCGCCAAGTGGGGGGCTGAAAGCGGCTTCCAGGCGATTGAGATCGCCTGCTGGCCTCAGGAGAAGGCCACCCGGCGCTATGCCGGAGTCACACACATAGATGTGACCACCCTGGACAAGGCCGGCGCCGCCAATATCCGAAAAATGCTGGCTGGCTACGGGCTACCGATTTCAGCACTGGGGTATTATCCGAACCCGCTTCACCCAGAGGCCGAACACCGCGAAACGGTGATCGCGCATCTAAAAAAGGTGATCGAAGCGGCTGCGCTGCTGGAAGTACCGGTGGTAGGTACCTTTGTGGGCAAGGATAAGAACAAAACTGTTCCGCAGAATCTGGAAGACTACGCCAGGATCTGGCCGCCGATTGTCAAGTTTGCAAAAGAGCGCGGCGTCAAGATTGGTATTGAAAACTGCCCGATGATTTTCTCGTATGACGAGTGGCCAGGTGGCAACAACCTGGCATCTACGCCAGCCATCTGGCGCAAAATGTGGGAGATCATCCCAGATGATAATTTCGGTCTAAATCTGGATCCATCGCACCTCGTGCTGCAGATGATCGATTACGAAAGGGTGGTGCGCGAGTTTGCCTCAAAAATTTTCCATGTGCATGCCAAAGATTTGCACATCGACCATGAAGGTATTTACAACAATGGGGTGCTTTCGCAGGGTA
>CAINXK010000219.1 GCA_903854805.1 uncultured Anaerolineae bacterium | reverse complement strand
CGAACTCGGCGCGGGCCTTTTGGGCATGGGCCGCAAAAAAAGCATCACCACCCAAATCTCCAGGAGTCGCCTGTCGCAGCAGGCCAAATCTGATGTTGAAAATGGATTGGTTAGCTTGCGGCAGATTAAACAGCAGATCCAGGATCTAGAGCAGAAGCGCGAGCAAGTTTTTCGGGAAACGAACGCACATTGGGGCAACTTGGTTAACCAGGTCAGCGAAATTCCAATTTTGCCGAAGAAAAACAATTTATACATACAGGTCTTTGGGGTCGCCTGGCAGCCGTTTTATGTTGTTCAGGCTGGGGGCGAAGTCTATGAACTGCCCGCGTTTGGGCCGGGATGAAGCCGTGGCAATTCTATAACCTCACTTCCCATGGATTATGGTTCCATCCTGTATAATTGGAACATGTTTCGCTCACGAGCCATCATTGTTCGCAACCACCACATCGCACTGATAAAACGCGAACGCGATGGACGTATTTACTATGTTGTTCCAGGTGGCGGTCGGGAACCAGGCGAAACACCGGAACAGACTGCCGTCCGCGAAAGTCTTGAAGAACTGGGGCTTAACGTCGCCATCGACCGGTTGCTTGCCCGAGTGATCTTCCATGGCCGGGAACAATTTTATTTCTCTGCCCGGGTCATCGGTGGACATTTTGGAACCGGTATTGGGCCCGAGATGACCGGAAAATACCCACCTGAACGCGGGACCTATACCCCAGTCTGGGTGCATCTCAAGCATGTGGAACAGATCAATCTATTTCCTCCATCCATCGCTGCCCTGGTTTCGAATGCTGCCAAATCTGGGTGGCCTGTCGCGACCATTGAAATCTTGTTGGACTAAATCCGTAAAGGTAAAAACAAAATCGGATAATTAAAGTCGTTGAAAATCAGGTTTGAGAAGCGTATACTGATTATGCTTTTACTTACTTATAGGAGAAATCCGCATGGATCATCATCATTCAATTTATTGCATTCTCCCCCCGCATATTCTGAAAAAGATAGCCGAAAACGGTTCAATCGAACAGGCCGATAAGGCCATCCATACCATCGTTGCCACCGAGCAGCTGCGCGGCAGGCGGCATGGTATCGATAGTATGACCTCTTTAAAAACGGCGATGGCTGCCTTTCAGACAGGTAAATCGCGGACTGTATACGATGCGAAAAACGGCATTACGCTGCCGGGTCTGGCTGTGCGCCGCGAAGGCGAAGCCCCTGTGGCTGATGCGGCTGTTAATGAAGCTTATGATGGTTCCGGGGCTACTTACGATCTTTTCGCAGAAATTTATGGGCGAAATTCCATCGACGGCAAGGGTCTAAAACTGGATTCCACTGTTCATTACCAGGCAAGCTATGACAACGCTTTTTGGGATGGCCGCCAGATGGTGTATGGTGATGGCGATGAAGACCTCCCGGTGTCGCGCAGGTTGTTTAACCGCTTTACGATTGCCATGGATGTGATTGGCCACGAACTGACCCACGGCATCACGCAGAATGAAGCCGACCTGGTCTATTGGGATCAGCCTGGCGCGTTGAACGAGTCATTTTCTGATGTTTTCGGAGTGCTGGTCAAGCAATATCAGCTCAAACAGACTGCTGATCAGGCGAACTGGTTGGTTGGCGAAGGCCTGCTCAGCGTCAACGTCAAAGGTATTGCCTTGCGTTCTTTGAAGGCTCCGGGCACTGCCTATGATGATCCGGTGCTTGGACAGGACCCCCAACCCGGGCACATGAAAGACTATGTCACCACCACCCAGGATAACGGTGGCGTGCATATTAATTCAGGCATACCCAATCACGCTTTTTATATCATTGCGGCAGAGCTCGGCGGTTACGCTTGGGAGAAGGCCGGGATGATCTGGTATACAGCCCTGGTCGATAAACTCACTGAACGGTCCAATTTTCAGGAAGCTGCAAATCTTACCTTTCAGGTTGCTGGCGAGTTGTACGGTGTTGGCAGCCGGGAACAAAATGCTGTCAGAAACGGATGGTCGAATGTTGGCATAACGATTGATCCTGTGCCAGTGACACCACTCCCTGCCGATCCAATTCCAGGCACTGACCCGCTCCCAACCCCACCGTCTGAACCAACACCGCCGACAACGCCAGCACCGCTGCCCCCATCAGACCCGGTGCCAACAACCCCTGCGCCAAACCAGGGCAGCGGTTGTATGACCCAGATTATGCGTACCTTTGGACTGGTGCCAGCTGCTCCAAAGAGGAAATAAAATGAAGATCCAATTTGAACGTACCGGTGGTTTCATGGGCTTGCGCCTGGCCGTGGACCTTGACCTGGATGACTTACCGCCTGATGATGCTGAGACTTTGCGAAAATTGGTGGTGGCTGCGGATATTTTTCACCTGACGCAGCAGCCCGAGACTCACGCTATGCGCGATGGGTTCCAATACTCCATCAACGTCGACTACGACCATGAGCAGCATAGCACGCTAGTGACCGATTCGACACTTTCAGAGACTTTGCGTCCCCTTGTGAATGAGCTTGTTCTGAGGGCGCGCTCAAATAGGCCCTGATCGTTATCCAGCGTTGCGGCTGAGTATTTTAGATTGTACAAAAAGATGTGGGTTACCATAACTGGCAGCCCACATCTTTTTTGTATTTACTCACGAGCTCCTCGTTCTAACACTTAACCAACTTGGTTCTGCTGCTCGGGCGAATAATAATTGCCGGTTTGCCCCGCCAGTGGAGTTTTTGCGCCGGATCTCGCAAGCTCTTCACCTTGGCACTCAACCATCCTGTTTCTGCTGCTCAGGCGATTGAAAATCGCCGGTTTGCCCCGCCAGTGGCTCGCCGCCCGCGCATATACTCACCAACTCTTCGTTCTAGCACTTAACCAGCCCGGTTCTGCTGCTCAAAAGTTGACGCCGTTGAGTTTGTCGCCGCGCAGATAGGCCCAGAGTTTCTGTTCAGCGGGAGGGACAAGACCAGACCACTTATTATGAATTAACAATGGCACACCTGCTCAATTCGGTCTACTATATTCCTGAGGAGGTTCCTATGATAAAAAAGATTTGTCAAATAATCATTCTTTTGGCCCTGGTTATTGCATCTTTTTCTGGGGCAGGCAGGGTCATGGCCTGGGCAGGCTGTGGTTCTACTTATACTGTCCAATGGGGCGATACCTTGTCCGGAATTGCGGTCAAATGTGACACCACAATGGCTGCTTTGTGGGCGGCAAATCCGGGCCTGGGTTCATGGGTATATGCCGGGCAGGTTTTGTATATGCCTTCAGGTTCTTTGCCCACAAGCACTGGCAACACTGTTTATGTTGTCACTCGTGGCGACACGCTCAAAAATATTGCGGCTCGCTATGGGACAAGTCAGGCTGCGATTGCCAATCTGAATGGAATTTACAACTATAACCTGATCTATGTCGGTCAAGCTTTGAATATTCCTGCCACCGGCTACGTACAGCCTGTGCCCCAGGTCGTTCAGCCTAAATCTGGTTCGACCTATGTTATCCAGCCGGGAGAAACTTTACGCATTTTAGCCAATCGTTGGGGCGTCAGTATTTATGATATTCTGGCCGTCAATGCTCAGATTACAAATGCAAATTGGATCTATGTCGGACAGGTGATCAATCGCCCGGGCGCTGCAGCTGTGATCAATCCCAGCTATTACACGGTAAAACCCGGAGATACGCTCCGGATCATTGCCAATCTATATGGGACGAGCGTCTATAACCTGCAGTTGTTAAATTCGCAAATCTGGAATCCAAACCTGATCTACCCCGGTATGATATTACGGGTAAATTAATCTGAATGTTGGTTGTGGGTCAAGCCGGTCCGGGTTTCGTTCGTGGCGCTTGCGGTTGGCTTGCCCGCGCATAATCTATGATATTCCGTTACCATACACCTGGAATGCCCAGCAGGTGGGTTTTTTTGCGTTGTCTTGAGCAAAAAATACCCGCCTGAAAATTTCCTCTATTGTATTCAATCTAGATTCTGAGCAATTCTGCGGCTGGATTTTCCTAATCCCCACGCCCGATCTCTTCGATTCGATACCTGATCTGGATGGGGTTGGATTCAGGGCATCATTCAAACCACCTCTCCAATTTCACGAAATACTGAAAAAGATGCCAACTCTAGTCTGGCTGGAAATGGTTCTCAAACCTTAAATTTCACAGATTGTTAAGGTTGCAAGTGAAATAAAAAAGAATATATGTTCTATAATAAAGCAGTATCTACTCGCAAGCTCTTCATCTGAGTACTCAACTATCCTGGTTCTGCTGCTCAGGCGATTGAAAATCACCGGTTTGCCCCGCCAGTGGAGTTTTTGCGTCTGTTCTCGCAAACTCTTCATCTTGGCACTGAACCATCCTGTTTTTGCTGCTAAGGCGATTGGAAATCAATGGTTTGCCCCGCCAGTGGAGTTTTTGTGCCTGCTCCTGGCACAAAACTCCACAAAAAAAGTCTTCACCCCTTCCCGTTTTTTCGGGCAAGTCTAGGATATCGCCTACACCTGGATACCCGCGCTGCCCTGCAAGTGATTATTTTGCGGAATTTTTCCGTAAAATAATCACAAAAAAAATTCTTATCAATCAGACCTGGTTCTATTGCAGCAGGAACCTGACCTTAAGTAACTCGATTAAATTTCGGATATTTATTTCGTGTAGGAGATGATCAATGGTGTTGATTTCATCGGAAGCTGGAGCGCAGTTCTTGATCATTATGGCAGGAGGCCGGCATGTTTGAACTCAAGGTAAGGCATGTCCGCGAGTTAAAGGGGGCCCCGCTGGCAATTTGGCTGCTTCTGTCAATTTCCCCGCAGCCAGTTCGCCAGGCGTGGTTGATACGATCGAGCGGTTATACGGATAAACCGGTAAGGCAAGCCTGCCAATATTTGCAAGAAAAAGGCTGGGTTTCTCGCTCCCGGTCAGGTTGGTTTGTAACGCAGCCGCTGCCATCGCCGGAAGGTCGGAATATTTCCGATTCTGCTGGCAAGATCAAGATTCAACCCAGATCGCAACCCGCAGCAAATACCCTGCCAGAATCTGGTTTTTCCGCGAGCCACTCGCTAAAACCCGCAGCAAATGCCCTTCCAGAATCGGTTTTTTCCGCGAGCCACTCGCTAAAACCCGCAGCAAATGCCCTTCCAGAATCGGTTTTTTCCGCAAGCCACCCGCTAAAATCCGCAGCAAATGCCCTGCCAGAATCGGTTTTTTCCGCAAGCCACTCGCTAAAACCCGCAGCAGATAACCCGCCAGAATCTGGTTTTTCCGCAAGCCACTCGCTAAAACCCGCAGCAAATAACCAGCCAGAATCGGAATTATTCCGGAACCGCTGGCTGGTGAGTCGGAAAAATTCCGACTCGCACACTAGTCTTATTAGGTTT
>CAINXK010000218.1 GCA_903854805.1 uncultured Anaerolineae bacterium | reverse complement strand
TCGCCGTGATCGGACGGGCCGCCGAAGCGGCACACTTCCAGGGCGGCGGTAGCTCGCATATTAACCCGACTCGTGTGGCTATGCCTTTCACAGAATTGCAGCGTAACGCGGGCCAGGCCGAGCTGACCTATGCCCAGGGCTATCCGGCGGATGACAGTTTTAGACCCGAAATGATTGCCGAAGCCGTTGGTTTGGCCCAGGCGGCGGATGTGGCCCTGTTGTATATAGCCCTGCCGGCTTACAAGGAATCTGAGGGCTACGACCGCCAGGACCTGGATCTGACCGATCAGCAGGTGGCGCTGATCAGAGCCGTCAGCGCTGTTCAGCCCAAAACTGTGGTGGTGCTTAACAATGGCGCCCCTGTGGTCATGAATGCCTGGATTGATGGCGTGGCGGCTGTCTTGGAAGCCTGGATGATGGGCCAGGCGGGTGGCGCTGCGATCTCGGATGTGCTCTTCGGGCATGTTAACCCGTCTGGCAAGCTGGCCGAGACATACCCTCTAAAACTGAGTGATACCCCGGCGTTTTTGAATTTCCCCGGTGAAAACCGGGAAGTGCGCTACAGTGAGGGCCTTTTTATTGGCTACCGCTATTATGATGCCCGCCAGATCCCGGTCCTGTTTCCGTTTGGCTTTGGACTGAGTTACACAACTTTTGCATACAGTCATCTGAAGGTTTCTGCGTCGACCTTTAAGGACGTGGATGGACTGACCGTCAGCCTGGATATTACCAATACCGGCAAAATGGCTGGCAAGGAGATTGTCCAACTCTACGTTCGAGACCAGAAAGCCAGTTTGCAGCGCCCAGAGAAAGAGCTGAAGGGCTTTGCCAAAGTCTCCTTGCAGCCGGGTGAGACCCAAACGGTTTCCTTGCAGTTGGATTTCCGGGCTTTTGCGTTTTATCACCCAGGCTATAAACAATGGATCACGGAAGATGGCGAATTTGAGATCTTGCTGGGTGCAAGCGCGACTGACCTGCGCTGTGCGGCAACCGTCAGTCTGCAATCTACGCTCAAGCTGGCCTGCCTGCTCGACCGCGAATCAACCGTGCGCGAGTGGCTGGAAGATGCGCGTGGCAAGCTGGTAGCCAGGAGTGTTTTAGACCAGCTGATGGCTGGTCTGGGTGCGGCTTTTGGGAACAACGCTGGAGAGACAGTTGGCATGAACATGACTGGCTTCGTTATGGAGATGCCGCTGCTGGGTATTCTGCACTTCCAGGAAAAAATGCTGCCGGCCTCGCCCGAGGCGATTGTGGCTGATCTGCTGGCGCAGGTGCATGCCATGCCGTAAGGCTGCAGTCAGGTTGGATTACAAGGTGCATGCGGGCTGGTTGAGCGCATGCACTTTGTGTTAACAGGACCAAGTGCTGCGCCCTGGCAATCCAAGGGGTTTTCTACATAATTTGCACACAATTTACCCATAAGATTTACACCCAGGGTTTGCGATGCCCTCTATAATTGTGAAAGAAATCACTCATTTATCGAGAGGATGTGCCATGCGTAAAGACCGATCCATATTCAGAATAATTATGATTATCAGCCTGGTTGCCGTACTGGCGTTGGCGAGCTGTTCCAGCTCAGACACGACCAGCACAACCGGAGAAGGTGTTGTTTCAAGTGTAACTATCACCGACAAGATTGAGACCTCCGGCAACCTGAGTGCCGATCAATTGGTGCAGTTAACCTGGGGTACTAATGGTTTGATCGAGCAGGTCAACGTTAAGGTGGGCCAAAAAGTGAAAGAAGGCGACATTTTGGCAACCTTGAAAGCCGACAGCGTCACGACTGACATGATCACAGCCCAGGCGACCCTGGCGACAGCTCAGCGTGACCTGGAAGATATGGTAAATTCAAACCTTAATGCCGCCCAGGCACAGCAAGCCGTTCTAACTGCGCGCAAAAAAGTGGAACAAGCCCAGGTCAATATGGACGCGCTGGCTTATCCGCGTGCTTCGGATGCCCTGATCAAGAATACCCAGGCTCAGATTTGGGATGCTGAGAAGCGCTTAACCCTGGCCAACAAGGCCTACAAAGAAGTTCAGCATCATTTCGATGGCGATGCCTCTAAAACCTCGGCGCTGTTGGCGCTAACCAGTGCCCAGCTCAATCTTAATACGCTGGTATCCACTTACAATTGGTATACGGCCAAATCCACCCAGTCTGATTACGATGATGCCAAGGCTGCGCTGGATGTGGCTCGCGCCAACTGGGAAGATGCCAAGCGCAAGCGTGATATTGTGAAGAATGGGGTTGATCCACTGGCGTTGACAGCAGCGACAGCTAAGGTGGCGGCGGCGCAGGCGGTGGTAAATGGTATTCTGACCATCGCGCCTTTCGACGGTGAGGTTATCGCCGCCCAGGCGGTTAGCGGTAATGCAGTCGCCAAGGGTGCAAATTCTGTGGCCCTGGTTGACCGCAGCACCTTGAAGATCGATACCCAAATCGATGAGACCAGTATTGCGGCTGTGACCTTGGGTAACAATGTCGAAGTTACAATGGAGTCGATCCCTGGCGTCACCCTGAAAGGCAAGGTGACATTGATCAACCCGATCGGGTCCGTTGTAAATGGGCTGGTTAAATATACTGTGACTGTTTCGCTCGAATCTACCGACAAACCGCTCTTGTTTGGCGCAACCGCCAATGTAGTCATCATCACCGGCGAACCGCATGCCATGCTGGCCGTGCCGGTCAACGCGATCCAGACTAGCTCGAAAGGCGAGTATGTGGTCACGATCAAGGCCGATGGCAGCACTGAACAGGTCGATGTGGTCAGCGGAGACCTGGCTGATAGCCTGGTGACCATTACAACCACCGGCAAGCTGGCGGAGGGCGACAAGGTGGAATTAAGCACCTCGGGTTCATCATCCTCAGGATCGAACACACGGAATAACGGTGGCGGCATACAAATCCCTGGCGCAGGAGGTCCTCCCGGTGGATAACCAGACAGGTGTTCATGCCATGATCCAGATCGAGGAGTTAACCAAGGTGTTTGTGATGGGCGAAAACGAAGTGCGCGCCCTGGATGGCGTGACCTTTTCCATTGAGAAAGGCGAAATGATTGCCATCATGGGCCCCTCCGGTTCTGGAAAAAGCACGCTAATGTCGATTGTTGGCTGCCTGGACGTGCCTTCTTCTGGTTCTTATCTTCTGGATGGCAGTCCGGTTGAAAACATGAATGATACCCAGCTGGCGGATATTCGTAACCGCAAGATCGGTTTCGTCTTTCAGCAGTTCAACCTGCTTTCGCGTACCAGCGCATTGGAAAACGTACAGCTGCCGCTCAGCTATACCGGTCTGAGCGCGCGCGCCTCGCGTGAGAAGGCCATGCATGCCCTGGAAGTGGTTGGGCTGCAGGACAGGGTCAAGCATCACCCAAGTGAACTTTCGGGTGGTCAGCAGCAGCGCGTGGCGATTGCCCGTGCGCTGGTCAATGATCCGGCCATCCTGATCGCGGATGAGCCCACCGGCGCCTTGGACAGCAAGACCGGCGCGGAAATTATGGAGCTATTCCAGAATTTACACCGTGAAATTGGTCAGACGGTGATCATGGTGACGCATGATGCCTTTATTGCCCGGCATACGGCGCGTATCATTCGCCTGGCCGATGGGCGCATTATTTCAGATACTATGAATGCCAACCCACTCAAAGCCGGGGCACGTCGTTCGGATGGCGAGGATTAGTCAGGAGCTGCCATGCTAATTTCACAGAATATTCTTACCGCACTACGTGGCCTGATGGCCAATAAACTGCGCTCCGCTCTAACCATCCTGGGGATTGTGATTGGGGTGGCGGCCGTTGTGGCACTGATGGCGATTGGCAATGGAGCTACCAGCAGCATCACAGATCGGATTTCCAGCAATGGATCCAACTTACTGAATATCCAGGCCGGGCGCTCACAGCGGCCCTCGCCTGGCTCGCAGCTTGCCCCAACCTATCTCACTTATCAGGATTACCTGGCCCTGACCAAGACGTTAACCGAAATTGCCGGCATCGCGCCGGCTTACCAGGGACGCTATACCATTACACAGGGAACCTTGAGTTCGCAGACTTCGGTCACGGGTGTCACCGAGGATTATCTCAGGGTGCATACTTATGAGATTGAAGCGGGGCGCGGTTTGAATGCCAATGATCGCACCAAGCTAAACCTGGTGGCTTTGATTGGTGCTACCACGGCCACAGATCTCTTCCCAAACATCAGCCCGATTGGCAAGACCATCAAGATCAATAAAGTGAATTTCACAGTGGTTGGTCTGCTTAAATCCAAGGGTTCATCTGGTTTTGACAACCAGGATGATATTGTTTTCATCCCGTTGGAATCTGGTTACGCCAAGCTGTTTGGCAGCAATGCCGTTCAAAACGGCGAAAAAGTGGTCAGCGCGATTGCAGTATCAGCCAGTTCGGCTGACACTGTCGATTCGGTTTCAGCACAGATCAACTTTGTATTGCGCCGGACGCATCACCTCAAGCCTGCCGCGTCTGATGATTTCCGCATTATGAACCAGGCACAGCTGCTTTCTACGCTGACCAGTGTGACCACCACCCTGACGACCTTTCTGGGCGCCATCGCGGCGCTCTCCTTGTTGGTGGGTGGCATTGGTATCATGAATATCACCCTGGTCTCGGTCAGTGAACGCACGCGCGAGATTGGCCTGCGTAAGGCGGTTGGTGCGCGCAAGGATCATATCCTTTTCCAGTTTTTAGTGGAAACCATGACGTTGAGTATTAGCGGTGGGGTGATCGGCATCCTGTTTGGGATGGCAATTGCCTGGGTGGTGACAAAACTGGGTTTGATCACTGCCGAAGTGACGCTTTCATCGGTGTTGCTATCGTTCTTCTTCTCGATGGCCATTGGCCTATTTTTCGGGATCTACCCGGCCTACCGCGCGGCTAACTTGCACCCGATGGAAGCGCTGCGTTCTGAGTAGCCCGGCGGGTTGAGAAATCGGGACTGGGTACGCTTTGCAGGCTGAAAGCGGTTGTAGATTATTTTTAGTATAAAAAAAGGAAAAGAGAAATGTTAAACCCAACAACTTCACGTCCCAAGACGATCACATTGATCATCGTCATGCTGCTTGTGCTGGCACTGGTCAGCACAGTGTCGCTGGCTACAACGCGAATTGGTTTTGGCGGGCGCGGAAACAGAACCGGAAACACGCCTGGGCAGAGTGGTGGTAATTTTCAGGGTAACAACGGCGGTGGACAAACTGAGAGTGGCGGCACCTCTGGCAACTTTCAGCGCGGAACCCAGAGCGGGTTCAACCTGTTCAGCATTACCCGTTCGCTTGGGCTGAATCCGCAGGTGTTTGTTTATGTCAACCTGGGCCTTTCGATTGCTGGCATCTTGCTGCTGCTTTTGAGTGTTTATGGGATCTGGAAACAAAAGATCTGGGGTCTCAACCTGGCGACGCTGTTGGGCTTGATCTTCTTGATTGGGGCTGTCCCTGGTTTTTTCTCGTTTGGTGGTCGTAATATCAATTGGATCAGGATTGGGTCAACTGTCTTAAGCACTGTTGCGGCACTCCCGATCCTGGGCCTCAGCTTTTTACCTTCGGTCCGTGATTACTTTCCCAAGAGCAAGCCCAAGCCCAGGCTACGCTAAGATCTGTTTGAGCATATGCGCAACCGTGTTCTTGCGGAGCGGATATGCTATATTTAAACGAAGAGACAATCCTACGAAGGATAAGAAGCATGCCAAAAACCATTCTGGTTGTTGACGATGAGGAACGGATCAGGACCCTGCTCCAGGCTTACCTTACCCAGGAGGGTTTCAAGGTTGTTACGGCTGCCAATGGGAAGTTGGCTCTGCCGGTGGTCGATCAGGAACACCCTGACCTGATCCTGCTTGATATTATGATGCCCGAGATGGATGGCTATGAATTTTTGCGTCTGTATTCCAAAAACCACAACGAACCAGTCATTCTTTTGACGGCACGCCTTGAAGAAAGTGACAAGGTGGTCGGGCTGGAATTGGGAGCGGATGATTATGTCACCAAGCCTTTTAGCCTGCGGGAACTGACAGCGCGCATCCGTATGGTGCTGCGGCGCATGGGCAAGAGTCTGCCCACCACTAACCTGCTGGAGGCTGGCGATATTATCCTGGATCGCGACGCCTACCTGGTCACAATCAAGGGTGAACCGGTCTCGTTGACCAGGTCAGAGTTTGACCTGCTGGCAGCTTTGGTCAGCTCGCGTGGGCGCACCCTCTCGCGCTTGCAGCTGCTCGACTTTGTGCAAGGGGTCTCTTTTGAAGGAATTGAGCGTTCGATTGATGGGCATATCAAAAATTTGCGTGCCAAGATCGAACCTGATCCGCGCAACCCCATTTATATTGAAACAATCTATGGCGTGGGCTACCGTGTGAATACCCATCGCAGGCTGGAATAAATGGACAGGATTCGCAATTTTTTCTCGAAGCTGTCTGGCCAGTTTGGGGCATTTGGCCGTCTGCAACCGGATGGGTCCGGGCTAATTTCGCTGCGCAGGTCGCTGCTGCTTAAGCTGATCCTGGCATTTTGGGTTGTGAGTATTTCAGGGATTGTGATTGTTGCTCTGCTGGCTGGGCGGGTTAGCCAGTTGGAGTTTAATCGGTACCTCAGAGAAAGCCGCTACGAGGGTTTGATCGATAATCTTTCCAATTATTACACCGAAAACAATAATTTTAGCGGTGCCCTGTTTCTGTTGGAAGAAGCCCAGGCGCTGGAGACCGGTCAGGAGAAAGAGTACCTGATCGTGGATACGGATGGGAACATTCTGCTCTCATTAGCCCAGCATATTCCGCCGGGTCTGCCTTCGCCAGACTTCATCCGTTTTGGATTTCCGATCAATTCTAATGGGCACATCGTTGCTTACTTGATCCCGCTGCGAGCTCCAAGGAACCAGGCAGAATCAGTTGCAGATAATATTCAACGTATCAACCTGAACCTGTTTATCGGGGTGCTGGTCGCCACGTTGATCGCGCTGTTCTTCGGTTGGCAGATGGCGCGCAATATCATCAGGCCGCTGCGTGATCTGAACGCTGCCACCCAATCCATCGCCCAGGGTGATCTTGAGAGACAGGTAACCATCAGCACCAAGGATGAGATCGGGGCACTGGCCAACTCGTTTAATCAAATGACAGCCAGCCTGAAGCGCTCTCGCGATCTGCGCCGCCAGATGACTGCCGATATTGCGCATGAATTGCGCAATCCGTTGAGCATCATCCTGGGCAATGCTGAAGCGCTCAGTGAAGGTGTGCTGCCGGCAACTGCTGAAACGCTGGATATCATTTATGATGAGGCCCGGCACCTTTCACGTTTGGTGGATGATTTGCGGACCCTCTCACTGTCTGAATCGGGTGAACTGCTCCTGCAGCGCGGCCCGGCTGACCCGCAGGAGATCATTGAACGCTGCGCCGCGGCCTATGGCATGCGCGCCGCAGAAAAGGGGCTGACCATCCGAACCGAGGCCGAATCAGATCTGCCGTTGGTGGATATGGATGTGGCACGCATCTTGCAAGTTCTGGCAAACCTGGTGGATAACAGCCTGAAACATACTCCACCCGGTGGCACGGTTATTTTGTCGGTCAGTTCGTCCAGGCCTGCGGCCATCGCTGCGAATCTTCCAGCCCAAGCAAAAACCAGGATTATTCCATCGGATTGCCTGGTGCATATTTCTGTGGCAGACAGTGGCTCTGGCATTCAGCCCGAAGATCTGCCCTTTGTTTTCGATCGTTTTTACCGGGGCAAGCAGTCTGCGGCACGCATCCAGGACGGTTCCGGGTTGGGACTGGCGATTTCCAGGGCGTTGGTGGAATTGCACGGTGGCCAAATATCGGTTGTGAGCCAGCCTGGTAATGGCACCAAAATTACCATCAGCCTGGCTTGTGCCTCTGCCGGATCGTAAACTTGGCGGGCTTCCAGCGAATTGATGATCTCGGCTAATGGTTGTGAGTGATACAATTTGGACAGCCTAGATTTACTGGCAATGCTGGATGCTGGTGATGGTTAATATCTAAACACGGATACCGGTACAGTAATTGGCGCCAGTTCATAAAGCGCAT
>CAINXK010000217.1 GCA_903854805.1 uncultured Anaerolineae bacterium | reverse complement strand
TTCAACGTCAAACATTACAGTGTACTAAAAGAACTCAAAACCATCCAACCGTACGAGAAATGACAGAACGCGCCTAACAGACGAAAATCTGTCAGGCGCGTTTTCTTTTCATCAAACCCAAAGGGATTCTGATTACCCGGTTGAACACTTAAGAATTCCAGTGGAGTGTAGTAAAAGTGACTAAGCCATCATCGCATCAAACGGCTCGTGCGCAAAGAACTGGACCAGCTTTCCAGTGGCGTCAAAGAACAACCCATCGAAAACGATGCGCAGCAAAGCGCGTTTTTCACCAGAAGATAATTGTTGCCACAGGGCGGGAAAATCATCCAGCAGGGGCAAGACTGCTTTGGTTTCAGGCTTCGAGTACGGAGTAAGGATTTTCAACTGCCTGGCAATTTGGGCAGTTTTTGATTCATACTCGGCTTTGCCAATATGCCCCAATTGGAACAAATCGCGATAACGCGCCAGAGTGGCGGACAGGTTATATTTTTCACGGTCATAAGCTGCCATCCCTTCTCCCCCCAGATAGTAAGCCAAAATATCCTCACGCCATTCCGGTAAGATAATCACCCGCTCCATCAGCAAACTGACCTGGAGTTCGAGCCTATCTGCGCGCAAAATACCACTATGCAAACCAGCCAACTCAGACGAAATACTGTGATTCTCTTTAATGCCGATATCTGCCAAATTCTTGGCAGTTACTCGTCGCTTTACATCCTTTTTGGGTCTATCCTGTAAGTCGGCACATCGATAATACATAGTTCCGGTTCCACCTGTGGAACCACGCAATGAAGACAGCCTGCCATCGAAATCAAAACATACAGCACAACGGCCAATCCCAGTCAACGCATACTCCCTCCGATGATGTTGGGTGTTGGTCGGAGTAGATAATTTTTGCTGGCGGATGTTTTGGTTCCGTACCCAAAGCTCACGAGAGATGAGGGGTTCGTGCAACCCTGGTAACAGTTGGATGATTTCGCGCGCATTGCTCATACATTATCCTTGATGATGCGGTCCTACAGAGATAGATTCTCTGTAGGACTGTTTGTAGGTAGTCAATCTTTGACCACCCAGTGGTTGTCGTCATCGACATCGAAAGCCTTATGGGCATATTCTGCAATCTGGCCAGTGTAGAATACGTTTCCAACAATCACACGAATACTGTCACAACTAAATTCGCGGGTATCCCGCACATCGTTTTGACGATAGGTCCCTTTTGTGCGAAACTTTGCTTGGGTACCGTCTGGTAAATCAAAGTCATGGGTGTTTAGATATTCAGCGATTTCCCTAAAACTCCACATGCGGGCATAAAGCTCATCGATCAGAGGAATGACGTAGCGATCAACCGGATGCGGTACGGGTATTTTGCTGTCACTCCTGGTAAGGTTCTCGCCTCCGTACAGGGGACAATATCCTGAGCCATTTGTGTCTGTGCAGATTTTGCATTTGCCATTGCAATACCCAAGCGGGATGCGACCGTTAGCGAGCCCATGATAGAGACGATATAACTTGGCAATGCGAGCATGCTCACTGGCTTGCCAGACATATGCCTCCGCCAATGCACCGAGCACTGCAAGCACAATTCGGCCCCACCAGGAGTCAGTATCAATCTGCTCTTCAACACTCATCAAGCGCACATGATATTTGCGGAAAAGACGCACAATCCGCAAGAGTGATTCGAGATTGCGATAGAGGCGGTCCAGCCGATGGACAACCACGACCCGCACCTTGCCACTTTTTACATCACGAATTAAGCGTTGCAAATCTGGAC
>CAINXK010000216.1 GCA_903854805.1 uncultured Anaerolineae bacterium | reverse complement strand
ACTTTTTTCAGGATTAGTGCCATCCTGATTTTGCGGTAAAAGCAAGTGAAAATCGGATGTTTATCCACACAAAACGATATCAACTGTTTTTGGGATAATATTTCAACCCGGAGATGCTGCCGCAGGTAGATACGGAATTATATTACTTGCTGAGTTCTTGTGTGAGGGTTTCGACCAAAGCCATCTTTTCATCATCAGGCAAAAATGAGGCCCGGGCGCTGGCAAGGATCCGTTCCTTGAGAATTTCTTTTGAAATATTCAGGTTTTCCAACGCCACCCGGTATTCATTCCCGAGTGTGATCTGCGAGATGGATGGATCGTCGGTATTGAGGGTAACATTCAGTTTGGCGGCGATCATGCGGGTGGCGGGATGTTGTGTCAATACCTTTACCACACCGGTCTGGTAATTGCTTGTCAGGCAGACCTCAAAAGGAATATTCTGTTCGCGGGCCAGATCGGTTGTAAACTGGTCTTCCAGGACGCGAACGCCGTGCCCGATACGATCAGTTGAAAACTTTTCAATTGCTTCACGCACATTTTCTGGTCCGCCCCATTCACCGGCGTGAATGGTAACCTTCAACCCGGATTGCCGAGCTTCGTTGAACAGGCCCAGGAACGGCAAGGCCGGATTTTGCGCTTCATTGCCTGCCAGGTCCAGGGCGACAATGCCCTTGGCACGCCGGTCGATGGAGAGCCAAACCACCTGTTCGGCCAGTTCAAGGGATTCGTGGCGGTTGACGGATGCGATCAGTCTGACGGTAATGCCATGCTTTTTTGCGCCGTTTTCGGCGCTTTCGCAGACCCAATCAATCACATCATGGAGCGGAAATCGTTCTGCCCGGCTGAGTGCAACAGGTGTAAAGCGCAGCTCAAGGTATTTAACATTGTCGTTCGCGGCGTCTTCAATCGCTTCGTGGGTAATGCGTTCGATCACATCTGGTGAGCGGTAAAACATCCGCAGGGTATTAAATTTTTTAAGAAAATTTTCAAAGGTCAGGTTGTCTTCATCCTGGACCTGTACAAGATTGCTGAGACTGACTGTGCCGGTTGGCAGGGTGATATCGTGTTTGCGCGCCACTTCCAGCAAGGTTTGCAAACGCAAAGAACCTTCCAGGTGCCGGTGTAAATCCACCTTTGGGAGTCTGCTGATCTCATCGTCCTGAAGGGTAAACGTTATGGACACAAAACACCTGAACAGCTGTTATTGTAATGAATTGAGCCAAAGTTTGACTTTACTTTTTCTTGTGTCGTTTGCGGCCTGCCCTGTTGGCATCATCGATTTTGGATATGGTGACCACCTTGCTGGGGGCGGTTTCGGTAACCGTCTCTAAGCTGCTGGTTTCGGCTGCGACCAGACGAGGCAAATACCGGAAGACTCGGTCGATCACGGCCGAGCGCACCTCGCCCAGGAGGGTCTGGAACATATCTGAGGCTTTGGTTTTATATTGTACCAGCGGGTCGCGCTGCCCGTAAGCCTCCAGGCCGATAGATACGCGCAATGCTTCCACGCGGGTCAGGTATTCCACCCATAGCTCGGTGATGACACTCAGTAGCACGGTGCGGTGGATTTCGGCTGTGCGGCGCTGGCCGAGCGAACTGGTAAGGGCGGTGCGCTGCTCGACGGTCAATGCCGATGTGGATGTGTCGGGCGCCAGTTCCAGTTCGGTTACAGCCGGGCCAAAATCACTTAACTGGGCAGCGTTTTGTGAGAGATGGGCGTATTCGGCCTGCCCCCAACCTGATAGTAGTTTTGCGGTAGCATCTTCCAGATGGGTGAGGACATCGTCTTCCACGACTTCAGATTTACGATCTGCCAGGATTTGTGCCGCCAGATAAAAGTAACTGAAACGGGGGTATTCCTGGGTTTCCTGTTTGTGCGTTTTTGGATTAAACAGAGTTCGCCGCCCACGCGCCAGGCTGGAGAGAATCCCGACCAAGTCAGATTCGTCGATTTCGGTGATATTCATGCGGCTGAGGATAGTTTCCAGGTCGCGCGCGGTCTGGCTGTTATTTCCGGTCAGTCTTTCGCGGCGGGCGACCAGCATTTTTTGAGCGGCTTCCATCAGGCTCGCGGCGGCAGCATTCCAGTCCATGCGGGCCAGTTCCTCTGCCTTGACGATCAGCTGATCGTTCAGGCGGTATTCAATACTGCCGAGCAGGCGCGTAATGGCGATGTTTGAGAGGGTAACGTCCACCTGTTCTTTGATGGGGTCTTCAAGTTCTTCAGGGTCCGTGACCAGAAGTTTTAGCTGCTCACTGCTCAGGCGCAGCTCGATGTGCAAAATGGATTTCAGCTCATCCTGCAGTTCGGCCGCTTTTTTGCCCAGATTGGCTTCGTCATCCTTCAGGCCTTCAAAGAAGGTATCCAGCAAGTCAAAGCGTTCCTGGATCTGGGTTTCGAGGGCTTCAGCAGTGTTTGCAACCGCGGTTTCGATGGCTTTGAAGATATGTCCTTCTTCGGCATCTACAGCGCGTTGGATGACATCTAACAGGATCTCTGTGGGGCTGTTCTCGGCTTTGGAGAGTTCATCCAGCAGCAGGCGGAAGGTGAAGGATGGGAAGATTTTATTATCGCCATAGGCAAACGGTGGTTGGATCTGATCCAGCCAGGCCAACAGTTTCCAGGGGCCTTCTTGATCCTTCATGGCAGGTGGAACGCGAATGGCGATTTCGTCTTTAAGCAGGACGGCAATGTCTTCGGTCAGGTCTGCTTTGGTCATGGCGCGGTCGCGTTGGGTATATATGATGGTGCGCTGTTTGTTGAGCACATCATCATATTCCAGCAGGTGCTTGCGGACGTCAAAGTTGGAGCCTTCGACGCGATGCTGAGACTGTTCGATGAGCCCGGTGACCATGCGGTTTTCGAGAGGAAAGTCATCATCGAGGCGGAAACGCTGCATGATATTGTCGACTTGTTCACCGCCGAACAGGCGCATGAGGTCATCTTGCAGCGAAAGGTAAAAGCGCGATGAACCTGGGTCACCCTGACGGGCTGCACGACCGCGAAGCTGGTTGTCGATACGGCGGGCTTCGTGGCGTTCGGACCCGATCACATGCAAACCGCCTACGCGGCGCACGGTTTCCATATCTTCGAAATATTTCAGGAAATAATGAATTTCAGACTCGTAAATGCCAAACTCTGAGACGTCCATTTTCAGAATGGCCTGGCGTTGTTCCTCCAGACGCATATTGTAGGGATCGTGACCGGCGCGCCTGAGCACCCGGCTGACGATGGCGATGATCTCATCTGCCAGTTCGCCGCCGAGCTTGATATCGACACCGCGACCGGCCATATTGGTGGCGATCGTTACCGCGCCAAACGCACCAGCAGCGGCAATGATCTGGCTTTCCTCGGTATGTTTGCGCGCATTCAAGACTTCGTGTGGTATGCCACCTTGAATGACGGTTTTGAGGCGGGCTTCATATTCTGGTTCGAGGCGCAGGACTTTCAATAGCCGGGTGAGATTGGACGGTTCTTCAGGATTGATCGAGATGTTGTAGGGCTTCGCAAAATTGCGTAAAAAGAGTGGTTCCAGCTGGTCGAGCGGTTTGTAAAGTGGTTCCAGTTCAGGAACAAGACGGCCATCTTCCTCTTTGCCGCTTTGTTCAAACCAGACGTGCCTGAGCAGTTGGACTTGCAGCAGACGGCGCACGGGTTCGGATTTGAGCCGCGCAGAGAGTCGTTCTGATGATTCGACCGAGGTTGTGCCGACCAGGATTGGGCGTCCCAGTACATGGTCGCGGACGATTTCTGTCACAATGGCGCGCAGCTTGGCTTCCACGGTGCGATAGACCACATCCGGATAGTCAGCACGCCGCCAAAAAACCGGAGTTTTGTTTTCATCCTCGCGAGGTGAGAAGTAGGCGATATCGTAACCATTTTCGTCCTTGGTCTTGATTTCGACCAGGGGTGAATTTCCTTGTGATGCATTAAATTCCAGGTTGGTCGGAATTGGAAGTACATCGAGCTTATAGATTTTATGGAATTCTTCGGCTTCTGTCAGAGCAGTACCGGTCATGCCTGCCAGTTTTTGATACATGCGGAAGTAATTTTGCAAGGTAATGGTGGCATAGGTGACATTTTCAGGCTCAATTTTGACACCTTCTTTGGCCTCAATGGCCTGGTGCAAGCCATCGCTCCAACGCCGCCCAGCCATCAGGCGTCCGGTAAACTCATCCACGATGACCACTTTGCCACCCTGGACCAGGTAATCCTTGTTTCGTCTGAATAAGTATTGAGCACGCAGAGCCTGTTCCAGGTGGCCGAGCAAGCGAGCTTGTTCAGGGGTAACATCTTCAGGGCGCTCGGGGTCACGCAGGGGTTGTCCAAGCAGCTGCTCGACGTGCACGGTACCAATTTCGGTCATTGAGATGGAGCGGTCCTTCTCATTGGCTTCGAAATCTTCAGGAATTAGTTGTTTTACAATCTGTGACATCTGGCTGTAATACTCAAGGTCGCCAGACGCCGGGCCCGAGATGATCAGAGGGGTACGCGCTTCGTCGATCAGGACGTTATCGACTTCATCGACGATGGCAAAGTAATGGCCGCGTTGGACTTTGTCGACGGGGTTATAGACCATGTTATCGCGCAAATAATCGAAGCCGAATTCGGCGTTTGTGCCATAGGTAATATCGGCTTCGTAGGCCAGGCGACGATCCACGAGGCGCAGTTTGTGCTTATCTTCCTGCGGGGAATCGCGCTCGGGGTCATAAACGAAGGCTTTTTTACCGTTCTCTGTGGCATTCGCTGATTGCAGAATACCGACCGTCAGACCGAGGATGTGATAAATGGGTCCCATCCAGCGCGCATCGCGCCGGGAAAGGTAATCGTTAACGGTAATCAGATGGGCACCTCGCCCGGTCAGGGCATTGAGGTATAGTGGCAGCGTGGCAACAAGGGTCTTGCCTTCACCAGTACGCATTTCTGCAATCTTCTTGAAGTGCAAGGCTGTGCCACCGATGAGTTGGACGTCATAATGGCGCAGTCCAAGTGTACGCTTTGAGGCTTCACGAACAGCGGCAAAGGCTTCAGGTAAGAGCTCGTCGAGCAGACCTTGTTCGACAGCTTGTCGCTCGCTAACATCCTCAATTCCTGCCAATTCGGCAGACAGCCGGGCGCGAAATTGATCTGTTTTGGCGCGCAGTTCTTCATCGCTAAGTTTTTCGTATTGCGCTTCAAAGTCATTGACTGGTAGAGCTAATCCGGTCAGGCGTTCAATTTCGCGCTTGTTGGGGTTTCCCCCGACTAATTTCATGATTTTCTGGAGCATGGTTTCCCTTTCAAAAAGGAAATTATAGCATAAGGGTTATTGTTGAATAATATGAGGGAGATAAGAAAATAGGCAATCGACTGTGTAACTTGTTTTTGACTATTCGGACCTATCCCCCGACTAGCTTCCCGGAACAGGTGGGGAGAGCAAAACAGCTGCCAAAATGACAGGTTTTGCTTTATTACGGGAAAAAAGTTGGAGACAACGAATGTTTGAGTGGCAAAATGTCCTGGCGCTAATGGCATGGCAAGTGTTGCGCTACTGTGAAAACAGCTTAATTGCCGGCGATATTACTATCCTATTTATCGAAAGGTGGATGGTAACCAATCGGGAGGATTTTCTAAATATTTTCAGATTTGTTTCCATTGTACGATGAAATTCTGCAGATCAGGTGCGAAATATTATCGAAATAGCTGCCCGCAAGAGATCAGGCTTGGTACATTTTTGGCCAGTTTCGTGATGTAGGCACACGAAGACCGAATACGCCTATGAATACGAATCGAATTACTGCTATAAGGGTACTCCTGTGTGCGTGAAATGTGTAGTGATCAATGGGGTTTTATATGAAATTCTTATACTTCCGAACTTGAC
Organism: uncultured Anaerolineae bacterium; assembly: GCA_903854805.1. The sequence goes on along the minus strand of CAINXK010000216.1, from coordinate 125 downwards.
AGTCTGATTAGAACTTGATACTATCTTACTTACTGACCGGTAAGTAAGTAAGATGCCATCAAGAAAAAGGAGAAAATAATCGATATGGATGATAAAACTCGTAACAGGATCCTGGTATTACTATT
>CAINXK010000215.1 GCA_903854805.1 uncultured Anaerolineae bacterium | reverse complement strand
TTCCCAAGCCAGCGTAATCAGTCGTTTGACTGGTTGCGCTGGCTTCGGTCCAAAGCGTAATCAGTCCTGACTCATCTAACCCTCTTTGCTTACCTTGATTTTGCAAGCCGGGTTTCCTCGCAGGTGGGGGTTTCTTTCTGCCGATGAACTACCCGCTAAAACTCCATAAAAAAAATTTCGCAACTCAAAATTACTCATCCAAGTCTTCGTTTTCTTGCCCAGCATTTTGCTAATTACACCTTGGCACAGTGTAAGCTTTTATAGTATATGCCCGTTGCCAGGTTTTGATGTAAAAGAAAAATAAAAAAACGCCAAATTTTTTATAAATATGCATTGCCGATCTATTCTGTTTTCATATATTAAACCAAAAGGTACTCTCCTCTTAGATCTTGTATCTTGACCTTCTATGTTAAGCATATCTGCTCGGACCTCTATATCTGAGCAGCATACGCCATACCCCTATCTTTGTTTCAGACAGATTTGTAATGAAAATTGAACTGGAGTGATTTTGTAAACCTTTTTTAATGTTTTTTAGCCAATCTTTATATTCCTTTCACGGTCAATTTACAGGAAAAAATACTGCAACATGTTAAAGTTGTGGATGGAAAAATGTAACATTGATTGTTAAAGGTTCGAGGAAGTGTGCTGTGATATTTTTGACTAGAATAAATGGCAAGATCTTTTATATAAATCCGGAGTTGATAGAGACCGTGGAATCAACCCCGGATACAGTGGTTACCTTGGCGAATAACAAAAAATTTATTGTAAAAGATTCGCCCGCAGAAATTGCCGAACGGTTTATTGAGTACCGGAGAAAGTCTCTTGTACCGTTTATATCGGACAAACCTGGTGAATAGTCTGGTATCCTCCCAATGAAATTATCATCTAACTAATCAACTGGGTAAATCTGGAGTAGAGCATGGACCTGACTTCAATAGTAGGAATAATCGCGGCTCTTGGTACGGTTGTAGTTGTAATGATCCTGGATGGCGGTTCGCCCGCTGAATTATTTGCAGCACCGGCGGCCATTTTGCTGATTTTCGGTGGCTCTATCGCTGCTACAGTTATTACGACTTCTATGAAGACCGTCATGCAGCTTCCCAAGGTTATTATTAAAGTATTTACACTTACCAAGTTTGATGCCAATGGCACCATTGACCTGTTGGCCAAATTGGCAGATAAGGCCAGACGTGATGGTTTGCTCGGTCTCGAGGAAGATAGCAAGAAGATCGAAGATAAATTCCTTCAAAAGGGCATCATGATGGTCGTGGACGGCGTAGATCCTGAACAAGTTGCCGCAATTATGGAAACCAGCATCGACCAGATGCACGGCAGACACAAGATAGGGATCGGTTTCTTTGCATCCGCTGGAGGTTTTGCCCCCACATTCGGCATTCTTGGTACCGTTATGGGGCTGATCAACGTGTTGAAGCAATTGGATGATCCTAGCAAGCTTGGACCGGCAATCGCATCTGCTTTTCTCGCCACGCTGTGGGGCTTGTTAACTGCTAACCTGATCTATTTACCCATGTCCGGTAAGCTCAAAGCCAAAGATGACGAAGAAATGCGCGATCGCTACATGATGCTTGAGGGTATTCTTTCCATTCAGGCAGGCGAAAACCCGCGTATTGTGCGGGACAAGTTGACAGCATTCCTGCCTCCGTCTGAAGCCAAGGGTGAAGGGCAGGAAGCCAAGGGCGCAGAGAAGAAACCGGCCGGAAGAGCTGAGAAGGCAAAGGCATAACCATGGCTCATCGTGGTAAGCATGCCGAAGAACACGAAGGGCACGATGAACGCTGGTTGGTAAGTTACGCCGACTTTATTACCCTGTTGATGGTTTTGTTCGTTATTCTCTATTCACAGGGGAATATCAATGTTGAAAAATATAAGCGCCTGGCCGAAAGTATGCGAACAGCTTTTTCCCTGGGTGGCGCATCCGATGTTGTTGACAAACAGATTAACCAGGCGGGCGGCGGTATTGAAGACGGTTCCGCCAAGCCTATTGTTATCCCGGGTATTCCCGAAGGCCCGACGCAATCAGAAGAAGTTGCTGGACAATTGACCAATATGCTTTCTTCTCAAAATCTCGGCAGTGAGGTGAGCGTTCAAACGAACATCGAAGGTGTCTTGATTTCTCTCAGCGAAAGTCTGGTATTTAGAGAAGGGCAGGCTGATCTTCCGGAAGATGCCTTGCGAGTACTTGATACAATCGTGGAAATGTTACGGCCAATCAACAATAAGATCCGGCTTGTTGGACATACCGATAATATCCCATCAAGTAATCCGCAATATCCGACGAATTGGGAATTATCCCTGGCACGCGCCACTTCAGTGGCAAAATACCTGATGGATTCCGGAATTTCACCCGATCGATTTATCATTTCTGGTCAGAGCGAATATGCCCCTATTTTTTCAAACGATACACCCGAGCATAGAGCCTTAAATGCCAGGGTTGAAATAATCATCATTTATCAAGTCGATGCAAATATCATCAATATTAATAGCGCAAAAGTTGGACCATAATGTCCGTTCAGTTTTTTGTTACTATGCCATCTCTTTTCGGTGTTATCATCACTTGATAAAGTCAAATTGATTGTTTTGGATCGATTTATTCTGGTTTTATCCGTCAAACAGGCGCTTCTGCCTTTTAGTGGAGTCATATGCTCACCAAGATTTTGTCCGTTCTCAATGTTATTTCCCAGGTAATCCTCGCAATTGTGGCTGTGATTTCACTCATCACTGCTTATGTAGTCTTTGCACCAGATGACCTGCCTAAGCCATTCCGGTTGGTCTACGATTCGTCCAATGGCACCCCGGTTACATCTCTTGCCCCTCAAACGATCGTTGTTACGGCCACGCCAGAACCTGTGGAGCCTGAATATCTTCCTGGTGAAGGTATTATGCTTAATATGTCTACCAAGATCATCAACCTCGTCGATCCAACCGGTCGCAAATACATTCGTTTAACCGTTGTAGTTGAATTCGCTCCAGACAATCCGGAATATGCCAGTTTACCTGCGGAAGAAAAAGCGACATATCTAACTGAGTTTAATGCCAAGCTCAATTCTCGACTACCGATCATGGATGATACTGTGATTACACTTTTATCCACCAAAACATATGAGGATCTCTATACGGCAGATGGAAAAGAGAATCTGCGTCATGAGATCCAGAATATCCTGACTGAGAAACTGACCGATCTTAAAATCCTTTCGATTTACTTCACAGAATTCGTGGTTCAATAAACTATGTTAGCTCAATCAGAAATTGATGCCCTGTTATCTGGTGCCATTGACATAGATCAAAAGGACGGCAAGGACAGAGTCAACCTTGCCGATATGATGAATCAACCAGGCGATCGTCCCAAGGCCGATGGTGACGATAAGAAGACAATCCAAAATTACAATTTTTGGTCCCCGGCTCGCTTTTCCAAAGAGCAAATGCGGGCTGTCGAATTGGTTCATGAGGACCTGACTGAACGCCTGACAACCTCGCTGCCTACCTTTTTAAGAACCAATGTACGCCCACATCTTGTTCATATGGAGCAAGGTCGGTTTCATGATTTTATTAAAGACTTTCCTCCCAATACTCTCTTCCACTTAATTACATTGGCGCCCTTGCCAGGACACATGGTACTTACCATGAGTCTCAATGTAAGTTATCTGATCCTTGAGCAGCGTCTGGGTGGAAAAATTGAAGGTCGTTTTACTGAACGGGCATTAACCGAAATTGACCAGTCGCTTTTGCGCGGCTTGGTCGAACACATGCTTGGCGATATGAAGGGTGCCTGGAGCAAAGTAGTTTCTCTTGAACCATCACTGGAAGATAGCACGATCAACCAGCATTGGGTACAGATGATCATGGGAAATGAAAGAGTCCTGCTGTTAACGATTGAACTAAACATTCAGGGTGTTACTGGCACGATGAGTATTTTTATTCCCTTTAATACGCTAAAGCCGATTACCAATGTGCTTAACCCCCATATCTGGATTGCCGGACGCAAAGAGCAGCAGCAAGACCCTGTGGCGCGCCAGGTTGCCATACAGACTGTTATGAAAGCAATTATCCCTATCAAAGTTATCCTTGGAGGGGCAGATCTCTCTATGCGAGAATTACTGAGCCTGCAGATTGGCGATGTGATTGAACTTGATAGAAACATCGATAGTCCGATGGTTGTGCAGGTTGCGAATAAAAAACAATTCTATGCCCGTGTTGGTAAATCCGGTAAGCATCTTGGAGTCCAGATCTCTGGCGTTTATCGCGAACAAGATGAAAAGCAATCGATTTTTTAACAAGAGAGAGCCGAAATGGAAAATATGGATTTTAACGATCAGGATAGACCGGCCAGCAAAAGGGCTGATGTTGCCGTAGACAGGGCAAACCCGAAAACAAAACCAAATAATTCAGGGAATATCGAATTATTGATGGATGTTTCTTTACGGGTTACGGTTGAATTGGGCCGCACTCGTATGCAGCTTTCACAAATACTTGAGCTTCAGCATGGCTCGGTCGTTGAACTGGATCGTCTCGCTGGAGATCCGGTGGATGTCTTTGTGAATGATTGTCTTATGGCACGTGGCGAAGTGGTGGTGGTAGACGATAAATTTGGTGTTCGCATCACGGAAATGATTACGGCGAAGAGCGATAAGGGTTCGGCCTGATGTTTGATCCACTTGCCATCATCCAAAAATGGCTAAAGGATAGTTCACCTCGAAAAAAACTATTCTCAGTCATATTGGCATTCAGTCTATTGTCTACCGGCATTCTGATTATGATAAGTGGTTCAGCAGATTCGGCTGGCGATCCCCTGGCATCTACGCCACTCTATTTTTTGAGTGTCATGGTCAAACTTGTCGGGGTCTTGCTTCTGATTGTTGCCAGCGCTGTAATCTTTCGCCGCTGGATGAATCTGGGTTCTCAGACAGGCCCAACACGCCAGCTACGCCTTCTGGAAACGGTTCGATTATCTCCAAAACAGACACTTTACCTCGTTGCTGTTGGCGATCAGCAACTTTTGATTGGTGCGACAGACCAGAATATCTCATTACTTTCCCCTGTTGATCTCAGTTTGGGGGCTGAACAGATTGGTGGCAGCCAGCTTCAGCCAGGCTTGGATTTTGGCTCTATGGTTCAGTCTTTAAATTCCAATTTTCCAACTGAGCCTCCAGGCGGTAAGGAATAAGGATCATCAATGGTTGAAAATTTAGCTTTAGCAATTCCCCCTTTTATTCCAGAAAAAAAACCTGCTCGTCAAGTCTTTGGCCAGGCCGGGATATTGAAATTATCAGTTTTAATTGCAATCATGAGTATGTTGTTGATTGGGTGTGCAACCGCTCCGGGTGTATCCCTGACTATTGATCCACAGTCGCAGCAGCCCAAAGAAATTACGACAGGTGTTCAGCTCCTGGTGCTGATGACGTTCTTATCCCTGGCCCCGACAGTCTTGATCCTGGCGACTTCTTTTACGCGTATCGTGATTGTTCTGTCCATGCTGCGTAGTGCAATTGGTATGCCATCCATCCCGCCCAATCAGGTGGTTATTGGGTTGTCACTATTGCTCACTTTCTTTATCATGGCGCCTGTTTATAAGCAGATTGATCAGACTGCCATTCAGCCCTATATTAATCAACAAATTGATCAGGCTACTGCAATTACCCAAGCTCAAAAACCAATCCGTGATTTTATGTTCAAACAAACTCGCGAAAAAGATATCAAGTTATTTCTTGATCTTGGTAACGAAGCACAGCCCACCACCCTGGACGATATCTCAACCGTTGCCCTGTTTCCAGCTTTTGTGATCAGTGAACTTCGGACTGCATTTACGATGGGATTTGTTATCTATATCCCCTTCCTCGTAATTGACCTGGTTGTTTCCAGTATCCTGCTTTCCATGGG
>CAINXK010000214.1 GCA_903854805.1 uncultured Anaerolineae bacterium | reverse complement strand
ATCTTCCTGCAAACGTGACCGGCGTGAGCGCGGTGGAAGATTGCGAAAAATCAGTGCAATGGGCATTAACTGCGATGCCTGCCGTCAATGAAATCGTGCTTGTTGGTGGGGTAGGGAAAATCGAGCAAGGTTTTTTTGATCATCTACGTAAAATGCAAGAAGAGTTGAAAGAACAGGTGAAGTTTACAGACATGGCTGGTCTGCCTTTGGCTGAGATCAAACAGCGGGTAGCAAAACTGCCGAAAACTTCAATCGTTCTTTACCATCCCATGTTCGAGGATGCGGAAGCGACCAAGTATCGTCCTCTGGCTGTATTGCGCGAACTAACCGCCGCTTCATCTGTGCCTGTCATCAGCGGCTACGATGTGTTCATAGGAACGGGAATCATCGGTGGGTATATGTACAGCATCGACCAGCAAGCCCGCGATGCAGCGCAGATCGGTTTGCGTGTTTTGCGCGCTGAGGCGATGAACTCCATTCCGATTGTGCAAGACGAGAGCGACCGCTTTATTTTTGATCACCTGGCTTTACAGCGCTTTGGTATTCCCTTATCACTTCTGCCGCCGGATAGCATCGTCAAGAACCGCCAATATTCCTTTTGGGAGCTCTACCAACCGCAAATCATTGCCACCGGCACGGGTATTGTGGTCTTGTTGCTTCTGGTCGTCTTTTTGCTTGGCGTGACGCAGCAATTGAACCACACCCGCCTCGCGCTTGCCGATCTCAATCTCAATCTGGAAACCCAGGTGCAAGAACGCACAGCTCTGCTGAATCAAACCAATACGCAATTGCAGGATGAAATCAGCAAGCACAAACGCACGGAAGAAAAATTGCTCAAGAGCGAGTCATCCTTTCAAGCAGTCCTGCAATCAACGGCGGACGGCATTCTCGCGGTTGACTCTGACAATAGGGTCTTGTTTGTGAATGAGCGTTTTGTTGAAATGTGGCAGATCCCAGCGGAAGTGCTTGCCCGCAAGGATGATACGGCTCTCCTTCAGCACGTCCTTGAGCAATTGATCAACCCACAAGAATTTCTTGACAAGGTTCAGGAACTCTACCAATCAGAACAAGAAAGTTTCGACAGCCTGAATTTCAAGGATGGGCGAGTATTTGAGCGGCTTTCGCGTATTCTGATCCGAGAGCAGAAGGCCAGTGGCCGCGTCTGGTCATTTCGGGATGTCACCACGCGCAAGCGAATGGAAGAGGAACTTCGTGAGAGCGAAAGACGCACCGCTAACATTCTCCGTTTCAGTCCAATCGTCATCGGCGTCAGCACTGCGGCAGAAGGCCTCTATACGGATGTCAACGATTCTTTTGAAAACGTGCTGGGTTACAGTCAGGCAGAAACGGTTGGCCGCACTTCGTTTGACTTGAATTTATGGGTGGACGATGATACGCGTCCGAATATCCTTCGTGAAATCCAGGCGCATGGGCGCGTCGAAAACCTGGAAATCCGTTTACGACGAAAATCCGGCGAGATATTTCCAGCGCTCATCTTTATCACCCCGATCATCTTGCACGATACACCTTGCCTCTTGACCATGATGATGGATATTACCTCACGCAAGCGGGCTGAGGAGCAACTGCGTGACACGCGCGATACTCTACAGACCATCATCCATTCCTCGCCGCTGGCAATCCTGGCACTCGACTACGAAGACCGCCTCACGATATGGAATCCAGCCGCGGAAGCAATGTTTGGTTGGTCGGATAAACAAATCCTTGGGCAGGCTAATCCCACCGTACCCGAAAACAAGTTAAAGGAATATGAGGCCCTGCGCCAGGCCACCCTCAGCGGCATGGCATTTAGCAATCTGGATACCCTGCGCTTGACAAAAAATGGAAATCTGATACCCGTGAGTCTGTCGGTGGCACCTTTGCGCGGGCAGCAGAGTCAGGTCATTGGAAGAATGCACATCATTGCCGACATCACAGATCGAAAAAAGCTTCAAGAAGAATTGCGCCAACAGGCCACGACAGATGAACTGACCAGAGTATCCAACCGTCGTCATTTTATGGAGCTGGCGCAGGGCGAAATAAAACGCGCGCTTCGGCTCAAACGCCCACCCGCCGTTGCGCTGATTGACATCGATCATTTCAAGCAGGTTAATGACACCTTAGGACACGCGGCAGGCGATCAGGCTTTGGTTGCGTTTACAAAAATATGCCAGAAACAAATCCGTGAAATCGATGTGTTTGCGCGATTCGGCGGTGATGAGTTTGTCCTGCTCCTGCCGGAGACATCTCAAGAACAGGCGTATGAAGTGCTTGAACGCGTTCGCCTGGCGGTAACGGCACAACCCCTTGATCTGGGCGGCATTCCAGTTGCGCTCACCATCAGCGCAGGCATCGCCAATCTTTCAAATGGCCAGGAATCATTCGACATGGTCCTCAGTCAGGCTGATCAAGCGTTATACCGCGCCAAAGAAGCAGGTCGTAACAAGGTTATTAGGTATGATATATTGTGAGAATCACCGAAAAACCCCCATCTCGATTTGCTTAGCGATGAAGAAAAAACATTTCGCGCCAGTTTGCCATCCCGCAGGTCGTCGCAGTATCCTTGAAAATGATGGCCGAGATCTGAGTAAAAGGAGAAATCAAAAGGGTGCGTTTCAATTGAGTTATGGGCAGTCACCCGGCTAAAGGTAACTGGCTATACTTAGCGTATCCAGTTGAGACAAATGCTTTGAGAACAGGCAGAGAATTTATGGCTTGGGAAAGTTGTTATTCAATATTTCTGATAGAATTGTATTTTATAGGATAAACCTCTATAATTATATTATTGGTATGCAGGGAAAAATGAACATTCAACTTAACGAAATCGAAAAAAGGATCCAGGATCTGATCGAAGCGCGCCTGTTGAAATTCCTACCCCAACCAGTTAGCAGGGATTGGATTGCACAGCGGCTGGCGGATGCCTTGAAGGCCAATTCATCCACACAAAAACTAAACCCGCCAGAAATCACATTTCCGACTGAGTTTATCCTGGTAGTACACCCTTCCAATCTGGAGTTATGGCAAAAAGAACCAGATTTACTGGAAGGCCTTACAACCGTAATCCATACTGTTGCCACGGAAATGGGTCTGACGCTTAAATCAGCGCCGTCCATGACGATTGCCAGTGACCCTTCTCTCGCTATTGACGACCTGATCGTGCGCACAAGTAAACTAGAGAGTGTAGCAGAAACGCAAAATATGACCACAAGCGGCGAAGAAACTCCAGTTCGGGCAGGCTTTTTAATAATCGGCGGTACAAATGTATTCACCCTCGATCAGGCTGTAATCAATCTTGGCCGCAGACTCGATAATCACCTGGTGATAGACGATCCGCGCATATCCCGTTACCATGCTCAGATTCGCTATGTTCGCAACCACTTCACGATTTTCGACCTGAATTCCACCGGCGGAACGTTTGTCAATGGACAGCGGATAACCCAAAGCATTTTATATCCAGGCGATGTGATATCGCTGGCAGGGCTGCCCATTGTCTTCGGGCAAGATTCGCCCCCGTCATCGATTGCCAAGGGCGATACCGCACCTTTCACGCCAGCCTCCAGTGAGCGAGCCACAATTACTTTCAATAGACCCCAGCCCAAAAACGACAAAAATACATGAGCGGACTTGTATTGCTTGGCTTGCGATTCCTCGCTGCCATAGCGCTTTATGCCTTCCTGGGAGGCGCGCTCTTCTTACTTTGGCGCTCATTGAAACAAGACGCCCAGGCTTTATCTTCGCGCCAGATAACCCCGATCGACTTGCTGATCAGCATGCCAGATCTGGAGGATATTCATTCCCATTTCACCCAGAGCAGCGTGGTAATCGGACGCGACCCGGATTGTGATTGTATTCTGGCACACAATACGGTATCTGGGCGCCACGCCAGGCTGGCCTATCATCACGCCCAATGGTGGGTGGATGATTTACTTTCGACCAACGGCACAAATTTAAATGGCGAAGCTTTGCAGATGCCCACAGTGGTGACAAACGGGGATACAATTACGTGTGGGCAAATCACGTTAACTGTAATCTTCAAATCCGAAACTCAGCCCGACACAGGAGAATAAGCATGACAGAATTACTCGCGGCTGCAATCATTGGTGGTTCGGGTTTGTATACAATGAACGGGCTGACCGAAACGAGCGAACATAATGTTGAGACTCCTTTTGGCAAACCCAGCTCACCAATCATCATTGGTACACTCGCCGGAAAGCGCCTGGCATTTCTCGCCCGGCACGGGGTCGGGCATTTCATTTCCCCTACAGAAGTCAATTATCGGGCTAACATCTACGCCTTAAAAATGCTCGGCGCAAACCGGATCATCAGCATCAGCGCATGCGGATCTTTGCGTGAGGATTACAAACCCGGAGACATCGTCATTCCAGACCAGATATTTGACAATACACGCGAACGCCCGCGCACATTCTTCGGACAGGGCATGGTCGCGCATGTTGGTGTGGCAGATCCGTTCTGCCCGGAGCTTAGCCAGCAGGTTTACAATGCGGTCTCTGGCAGCGGCGCATCCGTGCACAAGGGCGGAACCCTGATCACCATCGAAGGTCCGCGATTCTCTACCAAAGCCGAATCGAATGTATTTCGAGCCTGGGGCATGTCCATCATCGGCATGACGGCTTCTCCTGAAGCCTTTTTGGCGCGTGAAGCCGAAATGTGTTACAGCACCATGGCGCATGTTACAGATTATGACGTATGGCATATTTCCGCCGAACCTGTGACGGTCGATATGGTCATCCAGACTCTCAATAAGAATACCGCTGCGGCTCAAGAGTCGCTGCGCCTTTTGGTCAACGACCTTGACGTTACACCCAGGTCTTGCACTTGCGACAAGGCGCTTTCAGAAGCGTTGATCAGCAACCCGGCAGTCATCCCGGCGGCAACCCGTGCCAGGCTGGATCTTTTGGTTGGAAAATACTTAAAGTAACAGAACCCTAAAACGAAATTAAATTGCGCCAGATCTCCCTGACTCTGCGCAAATCAAATTTCGTTTTTTTGTTAAATATAATCAAGATCACTATCTTTGAATTCAAAATACTCGCCCCCGATTCAAATCCAAAGCCACCTGCTGAAGCTGGCAGCACTATTTTTATCCATCTATGCCCTGGCAATGACGCTTGCACCAGCTGCCCGCGCACGGACATGGGATGTCGAACTACGCTGGTCACACTGGCTTGGGCTGGCCATCTGGGCCTCGGCTGTCTGGGTTGCCAACTGGCAGACAACCAAACATACGCCTGACGCAGATCCATACCTGTTGCCAGCCGCTGCCTTACTCGCCGGATGGGGATTGTTGACAATTTGGCGATTAGAGCCCGCCTTCGGGCTGCGGCAGGCATTATGGCTGGCTTTTTGCTCCGGCATCTTCGTGGTAGGGATAAAATTCCCACAGAACCTGGTCATCTTACAGCGATATAAATACATATTTCTGGTCAGCGGTCTGCTGCTGACTGCACTCACACTGATATTTGGCACAAATCCTGGTGGCAGTGGGCCACGACTCTGGCTGGGCTGCTGCGGGCTTTATCTTCAGCCATCTGAACCGCTCAAACTCTTACTGGTGGTTTATCTAGCAGCATATTTTGCCGATCGATTTCCAAACCAAACCCGCTTTTTACCTTTGCTGTTGCCCTCCATGTTATTGACCGGGCTGGCCCTGGCAATTTTGCTGACGCAGCGTGACCTGGGGACTGCCAGTATATTTATATTTCTGTATGCTGCCATGGTCTACATGGCCAGCGGAAAACGCCGCATCCTGCTGATTTCGATGGGGTTATTGGTCAGCGCTGCCCTGGTGGGTTATTCATTTGTAGACATCATCCACTACCGCCTGGATGCCTGGATTGATCCCTGGGCCGATCCTTCAGGACGATCATATCAAGTGATCCAATCGATCCTGGCAGTGGCGAATGGCGGCATCTATGGGCGCGGTCCGGGCATGGGTTCCCCTGGGCTGGTGCCGGTGGCGCATTCGGATTTCATCTTTACCAGCATCGCCGAAGAAACCGGAATGTTGGGCAGTATGGCCCTGTTATTAATCATTGGGCTGTTTGCCTCGCGCGGCTTTCTGATCGCAATCCGGGCAACCAGCAATTTTCGCCGCTTACTGGCAGCCGGGATCGCGACCTACTTCAGCGCTCAGAGCATACTGATCATTGGTGGAAATCTGCGCCTGCTGCCTCTGACGGGGGTTACCCTGCCCTTCGTCTCTTATGGCGGCTCTTCATTATTGACATCATTTATTGGGCTGCTTATACTCCTGCAGATCAGCAATGAAGTCGATGATGAACCAGCCGGACTGCCACAGCCAAAACCATACTTAGATATGGCCCGCTTAATTGGAGCCGGGCTGCTGGCCTGTGCGCTCGTAAATGGATGGTGGGCCGAAACTCGCGCCGACGACCTGCTCAGCCGCACTGACAACCCGCGCCGCGCCATCGCAGACCGCTTCGTTTTACGCGGCGCCCTTTTCGACCGGCAAAATCGCTCGATTAATATCACCACAGGCCAACCCGGCAGTTATTCCCGGAGCTACCTGGTTCCATCGCTCTCGGCTATCGCCGGTTATACGCATGCCATTTATGGGCAGGCCGGTTTGGAAGCCTCGCTCGACCCTTACCTGCGCGGCTTGAAGGGCAACCCTACCTTGCTGATCTGGTGGGATTACCTGCTTTATGGGCAACCGCCCACCGGCCTAAACTTTCGCTTAACTCTCGACCTGGATACTCAGAAACACGCTGACGAGCTGCTCGGTGACCATACAGGCGCGCTTGTGCTTGTCAATGCCCAAACCGGAGAGATCCTGGCGATGGCTTCTCACCCAACCTTTGATGCAAACCTGCTGGATACCATTGGCGAGAGTTTGCCGGGGCTGCCGAATGCGCCCCTGCTCAATCGCGCCACCCAGGGCCTTTACCTGGTCGAACCGGCGATTAAGCCTTTTAGGGATGCCGTTTATGGTATATCCAAACCCACAGATGCAGAGCTTCAAAAATTATTCGGTATGTTGGGTTTTTATAAAACACCCCAGCTAAGCCTTCCCGCTGCGGCTGCAGCAACCCAAGGAACCCTCAAGGACCTGGCCGCAAGCCCAGTTCAAATGCTTTCAGCAGCGGCTGCAATCAGCAACCAGGGGCTGTGCCCCGGTTTGAAGATCGCCAATGCGGTCGAAACCCCAGCTCAGGGCTGGGTGGTGTTGCCTGAACCAGAAGAATCCGTCCAGTGCCTGCCGGTGGACGGCGCAAAGCGGGTAGCGGAATCACTGCAAAACAGCGGAAAATTGTTTTGGGAATACCAAGGCAGCAGCTCGGGTAATAACCAGGCACTCACCTGGTATCTGGCAGGAACTCTCCCCAATTGGTCAGGCACGCCATTGGCAGTTGTCGTTATTCTGGAAGAAGAATCAGCCTCACTCGCAAAAAACATTGGCAGCGCAGTATTGCAAAAAACAATTCAACCCTAAAATAAAAAAAGCCGGGCGCGAAGCCTGGCTTTTTTTATTGAATAAATTACTTGGCGCTGTAACCAGGGCCTTTTTTGTAATAATCGTAATTGCTCTGAACATCTGCGGTAAAGTCGACCGCTTCACCCTTGGTTAGCTGTTTGGCGGTTTCAAGAACCACAGCCTTACCATGATGATCTGTCCCGGTATAGTGCCCACTCAGGCCGACACGGCTGATAAATTCGCCGCCCTTGGCGGAATAGGCTGTCGGGACTTCGTCTTCAGGGAAAATAGCCGCGTATGGGCATTCAGGGACACAAGCACCACAATCGATACAGGTATCCGGGTCGATGTAAAAAAGTGGCCACTGTTCTTGTGGTTTACCTGGGGTAATGCACTCCACGGGACAAACTTCTACGCACCCGCTATCGCGCAAACACAGGCTGGTGATAATGTGAGTCATAAAGCTTCCTCCTTGTTTGAGATGAATGGACACGTTTATTATAGCGATGTTTATCATCCTGTGCAAACACCAGTTCTATTGGGAGTGCGGTTCAGATTTTCGGAGATCGGGAAAATTAGCACAAATTTCTTGCTTTTCAGTTGTGACCTGCCCTCACCCCGACCCTCTCCCGCCGAGAGTTTGAATTCAAACTGACAAAAGATGGCTCTGCGGGAGAGGGAGAAGTTCTTAATCTGGGTGGAAAAGGGACGGCTGTCCCTTTTCCACCCAGAACCCCTCATTTCCCTGCCAGGCAACGCATATTTTCTATGGGCAAACCCTTTGCAAGATCCCAGATACAAATCCTGGCGTTTTCCGAAATTTTGAACCGCACTCGCCCAAAATTGGTAGTTGCAAAACCCATTAATAATGAATAGAATAAAAGGGGTAGTAAAAGTCTGCTACACAAACATCGCGGCTGAATTCAGCAAACACCCGTCCTGATAAAGCAGAGATCTGCCAGCGATGAACACTACAGTCTGACTTATCCAACCACCTTGCGCGCTGTCAGCCAGGGAGCGCGTCCAAACCAGGAGATGATT
>CAINXK010000213.1 GCA_903854805.1 uncultured Anaerolineae bacterium | reverse complement strand
GCATTCTCAAAACAGGCAGGCGCCTGTCGGGCGAAGGATGCCCTGGCGCAAGTTGCCTAAGCTTTCATACCTACAGCCGTCTTTATTGTCGGTTTGTAAGGTTCAAGTTCCCTTTATTGAAGGGTTTTTCATAGCACTCCTCGGGGTGGTTATCCAGCATCATCGCCATCCGACGATCAGGATGTCAAAACATCGCTCCCGGTTGAAAACAAAACGGTATCGCGCTCAGTTGCTCTTCTGGGGAACTTGTGGAATTATCCAACTGATCAGCGCTTGGGGAGAACGAGTCTGGATAAAGATACGTCCAGGACCGGTCATTTCAACCACCAGCCCCTCGCCAGAAAGCAATGTGGATTTCATGCCTCCAACTCCTTTAATCTGGACTTCCACACTGGCTTCAAATGCAACCAGGTGAGACGTATCGACAAAATATTTTTCACCCGCACCCAGCTGTTTCTCAAAAATCGCGCCATAAGAAGAAACCAATAGTTTGCCAATACCGCTGGTTTCCAACATCGAGACACCTTCGCCAGCCTTGAATGCCTTGCTGCTAAACTTGGTCGAGAGTTCAATTCCGGCCTCGGAAGCCAGATATGAACCCGATTGAACCATGAGTGGCTTCCCATCCATCTGAATTAGGACGATGTCTCCGGGTAATTCGGGCGCCAGGGTAACTTCACCGCCTTGTGGACCAGCCTTCCAAAAGTTCTGGAAAAAAGACTCGCCGCCCAGGACTGCCCGCCCAAGAGATTTTAGAAAACCACCTTCAGCTTTGGTCTCCACCTCCACGCTAGCAGAGAAGCTGACCATTGCGCCGGAATCAGCGCGAATACGTTCATTTGGTGCTAATTTGACAATTGCCAGTGAGTATGACGGTCGAAATTGAATATCGATTTCCATATATTATCTCCATTTGAGCATAAGTTTCAGAATTGAAAAGTATTTACTCACGGGGTAAGGTTCCCGGAGATGGACGAGAAAAGGGGACATTTGGTGGTATTTTGAGTGTGGACGCCCGCTCAAAATACCACCCGCGGGGTTACCGAACAATTATCATACAGTGCAGCATCGAACAAGTTGGCTGTGTGCCAAACTGACACATGTGAGTAAGTACATTGAAAACGCAAAACCAGCTAACGACCAATAAAAAATTTCATTTTGGGTTTGGTCTTACCGTTCATATTTAAACAATTTTATCATGTGCAGTCAATAATTATCTCATTAATGCTCGAATGACAACGCCATCGAACAGATGAGGCGGGAGCGATCATCTTGAAACCAAACAGACGGAAGAGGGTCAACCGGAACACAAATAATATTGGCTCTCATCAGGGTCGGTGGGAACGGGTATAATCCGGGTATGAGCACCAGCCCCATCCCGTTGATCATCGCCATCGCCGGAGGCTCCGGATCCGGCAAAACCACAGTAGCCCAGGAAATTCTGAACCGGGTTGGCCCAGAGAGAATCGCTTACCTGCCTCACGACGCATATTACAAGGATCTAAGCGGTCTGCCACCCGTTCAAAAAGCCGAAGTGAATTTTGACCACCCCAATTCACTGGAAACAAGACTGCTGATCGAACACGTATTGCAACTCAAAACCGGGAACCAGGTTGAGCTACCGGTTTATGATTTTTCGATCCACAGCCGGACCGAAAAGACCATTCCAATCACCCCGCACCGTGTTATCGTGGTGGAAGGAATCCTGATCCTGGCTGAACCGGAGTTGCGAACGTTATTCGATCTAAAAATATTTGTCGATACAGATTCTGATTTGCGTTTTATCCGCCGCCTGCAAAGAGATATCACTGAGCGCGGGCGCACCCCAGAATCAGTAATCAAGCAATACTTAAAGACAGTGCGACCGATGCACCTGGAATTCGTTGAACCATCCAAACGTTATGCAGATGTCATCATCCCCCAAGGTGGTTTTAATACTGCCGCGCTGGATATGGTCGTAGCCCGTATCGAAGAAATGTTAAGATAAACCTAAACCCTTTTTAATAACAGGAGAAATATGGCATCCAAACAATGGTCCACCGCACCCGAAATGGTCATCGACCCAAAGAAAAAATATAGTGCCACCATCGCCACCGATAAAGGTGACATGGTTATTGAATTGTTCGCGGATAAAACCCCCAAGACTGTGAATAATTTCGTCTTTTTGGCCCGTGAAGGGTACTTTGATGGCACAATTTTCCATCGCGTAATCCCCGATTTTATGGCCCAGGGTGGCGACCCGACCGGCAGCGGTCGTGGTGGCCCGGGTTACCGCTTCAATGATGAATTCCACCCAAGCCTGAAGCACAGCAAACCGGGCATTTTATCGATGGCAAACGCCGGACCAGGAACCAACGGTTCCCAATTTTTCATCACTCATGTCCCGACCCCTCATCTGGATAACAAACACTCTGTCTTTGGCCAGCTGACCAGCGGTATGGATGTATTGTTGTCCATCCCGGAACGCGACCCGATGCGCCCGCAGTACCCCGGAGTAAAAATTAACTCCGTTACAATTACAGAAACCGACTAATTCTGCATGACGCCAGAGCGCCGCGCAACCATCCTAAGAATTATCAGCTTGCTGGCTGTCGTCGCGATCAGTGTCTGGATATTTAGCATCCGCGACAAAGCCAGTGAACTGGCTGTCTTTGGTTATCCCGGAATTTTCATCATCTCAATCCTTGCAAATGCCACCGTGCTACTCCCGGCTCCGGGAGTAGCCGTGGTTTTTACAATGGGAGGGCTCTTCAACCCGTTTATCCTTGGGATTGTAGCCGGTACCGGCAGTGCCATTGGCGAACTTTCAGGCTACATGGCTGGTTACAGCGGCCAGGCCGTGATCGAAAAAAGCGATATTTACAATCGGATCCACCCGTTTATCGATAAATACGGCGCTGCAACTGTTTTTGTACTGGCAGCCATACCAAATCCTTTTTTTGACCTGGGCGGGGTTGCTGCCGGAGTTTTAAAAATGCCATTGCGCACTTTTTTAACATGGTGTGTGCTCGGCAAAATCGTAAAAATGTGGATGTTTGCGTATGCCGGAGCCTACTCCATCGACTGGTTAGCCAGATTCATTAAGTAATGAGGATAATATGAGTAAATATTCAAGCATAGACAGCTATTTATCTGATCATCTTGATGAGTCGATTGCCGAACTCTGCCGCCTGGTTGCTCAGCCCAGTGTAGGCGCGCAAAACTGGGGCATGCAAGAGTGTGCCAACCTGGTTGCCGAAATGCTCCAAAAAAGAGGCTTCGCGGTCGAAATTCTTCCAACAGGTGGCGCGCCCGTGGTTCTTGCGGAGCGCAAAGGCAAAAGCGACAGAACCTTGCTTTTTTATAACCATTATGATGTGCAACCCGCGGAACCCCTGGATTTATGGGAAACACCACCATTTGAACCAGCCCAGCGCGACGGAAAACTCTATGGACGGGGTGTCAGCGACGATAAAGGTCACATTACCAGCCGGCTGCATGCCCTGGATGCATTTCTGGCGGAAACTGGCGAATTGCCCTGCAACGTCAAGTTCATCATAGAAGGCGAAGAAGAAACCGGCAGTTTACATCTGCCAGCCTTCATCACTGCGAATAAAGAAAAGCTCGCCGCAGATGCTTGCATCTGGGAGTTTGGCGGCGTGGATCATCGCGATATTCCGATGCAATACCTTGGCCTACGTGGCATTTGTTACGTGCAGCTTTCTGTAGAGACTGCTTCGATTGATGTACATTCCGGGCTGGGCGGGTCGATTTTTCCCAACTCAGCCTGGCGCTTGGTCTGGGCGTTGAACACACTCAAAGGTCCGGACGAGAAGATTCGCATCCCGGGCTGGTACGATGGCATCACCCCACCGACTGCGCGAGACCGCGAATTATTTGCGGCACAACCAGATGTTGCCGATGAATATAAAACCCGATTTGGTGTTAAAGAATTTCTGAACGGTCTGACTGGCGGGGTTGAATTGCAAATGGCTGAAGTTTTCGAACCAACCTGCACCATCTGCGGATTGACCAGTGGCTACCAGGGTGCCGGGTCTAAAACTGTTCTACCTGCAAAAGCTTCTGCCAAGGTCGATTTTCGCATTGTCCCTGGGCAGACCATCGATCGATGTCTGAAATTACTGCGAGAACATTTAAACGCTGAAGGCTTTGCCGATATAAATATTGAATTTCTTGGCGGCGGACCAGCGGCAAAAACCGATCCTGATGATCCGTTTATCAAATTGGTAATGGATACGGCTGAGGAAGTTTTTGAATCAAAAATGGAATTAATCCCGATGGTGGGCGGCAGTGGGCCAAACTACCCATTCGTGCACGAACTTAAGCTGCCTGTGGCAACCGCCGGTTTTGGACATCCAGATTCTCGCGCGCATGCCCCTAACGAAAACATGCGCATTGATTTATATTTCAAACATGCCCGGCATATGGCACGTGTGCTGGGAGAATTTGCAGAAAGTGCAAGTATTCGCAAATAACCATTGTTATTTGTGGGAAGTTTTCAGATTTACTCAAGAAACAGATTTGACTGATTGAAAGAGTAGTAGATTTTTTTGTGGTTATTTGGGCAAAAAAACATTGGCCCAAATAACCACTTGCAGAGAAACCCCAGGTCATTCTTGGTGCGGGCGATGATAACTTCAGATGACTGGAGCTTTAGTTTCCGCTGAGTGGAACCTTGACAAGTTGGGAAAAAGAACAAAAACAGGTCGCCAAAAAGATTCGAGACGGCTGTCGGTGAGTTTTGGATACCCAAAAAACCAAAATTTGGAGAAAAACCCCTTATGGACATGCTTTTTGGGCGGTTTTTTGGGTTCGTGCCAGGTGTCCATTGAGCAAATGCGCAGTAAATGACTGCTTTTCTCGGAATCGCCGTGGCAGCTCGGCAACTCTCGGAAATGGTTTGCCCATTAACTGCCGCCTAAAACGTCCCGGAGTTCTCTTTGGG
>CAINXK010000212.1 GCA_903854805.1 uncultured Anaerolineae bacterium | reverse complement strand
TTTCAGGGTGTCTACGTTTTGGTCGTAATAATGTTGGCAGGTTTAGAAGTGGCTTTGCCATTTGGCTATATCGGTTCTTTGGTTCAAGGAGATGATAGTTTGAGAAACCTTAAGCAAGTTCGCTTTTTATTGATCAGCCTGCTGCTGCTTTTTGCCATGATCCTGGCCGCCTGCGGCGATGAGCCTGCCTCAGATCAGGCGCCTGAAGAGCAGGCCCCGCTATCTGATTCCGCCGAGGTGCCTGCTGCAGAAGCGACTGCCTCTGACCAGGCGGGTGCGCCTGCCCCGGCTGGGGCTGTGGATACCGGCTTTCGTCCACAGGAGCATGGGTTTTCCTATCAGAATTATGGTGATACTGGCCAAACCCCCTCCGGCGAGACCTTTTCGGTGGTTAATCTGACTTCCATCGAAATGCGCCGTATGTTTGGGGAGGCTGTCTGCGCCGGGCCGGCCAAGAGTGATGGCAGCTGTGCGCTTACGCCGCCTGCCAGCCAGTGGATGGATCAAAATAACGCCAGTATGAACGGTGGTCACTGTGAGGGCTTTGCCGTTCTCAGCCAGCTGATCTTCGATGGCAAGCTGGATGCGAATTCATTCGGGGCAGCCCGCACCTTTGACCTGCAAATCCAGAACAACGAAGCTCTGCAGCGTGAGTTGGCCTATTGGTGGGCAACCCAGGGACCGCTTTCGGGTAAGGGAACGCAGCGCCTGGCGCCAAAAGATGCGATTGATTACTTGAAAACAGAATACTCCAACAATCCAAAAAATCTGATCAGCATCGGGATCTACAAGGAAGATATGACCGGTGGACATGCCATTACGGCCTATGGCGTGCAAGATCAGGGCAATGGCATTTTCTGGATCATGGTTTACGATAATAATTATCCTGGGGACGAACGCCACATGACGGTGGATACCAACGCCAATACCTGGGAATATGAAGCTTCGATCAATCCTTCGGTGGAGCCTGACCTGTATAAAGGCAGCCCGGAAAATCCGATCGAGTTTACTCCTGATCAGGAGCGCCTGGCGGTCTTCCCCTGTGATTTTTGCAATCAGTCCGGCACTGCCAGCAAGGGCAGCGGCCTGGCGCAGCTAGCGCCACAATTCAACGAAATTTGGACAGAAGGTTATATTAATGTTGAATTGGAAGACGACAAGGGCCGGAAAATTGGCTATGACGATAAGGGCGCACTGGTCAATGAAATTACTGAAGCGAAAATCCAGCCCGTCAAGGCTGGCATCTTGAGCGAGGTTCCGCCCGTGATTGATATGCCGGTTGGGCTGGGTTTTACAGCCTATATTTATGGCGATTCAAATGCCGCCGCTGAGCCTGCTTCAGTGGTGATGATCGGCAGGGGCTTTTACATCGGCATCGATGGGCTGAGCATGGCCCCGGGGCAGCTTGATCAGCTGGCCTTTGATGGCGAGGGTGACTTCCTGACTTACACCACCGATGCCGCGGAGAGTCCGGATATCATTGTGGGGATCGAAAAGCCGCAAGCTGATTTTGAGCTGGACCTGAAGGCGCTCGAAGTCTCTAAAGGTACCGATATTCATGTGCTGTTTGACCAGAAGGAAGATACTTTTTCTTTCCAGACCAGCTCAGATGCTGTGGCAACGTTCAGCGTTTCGATCACCCGGATTGGCGCGGATGGCCAGGAAGAAACCTTCGATACTGGCGATAGCCCGCTTGAGGTTGGCCCGGATAAAATGATGTATTTTTATTTTGGCAAGTGGCAGGGCCAGGGCAGCAACCTGGAAGTTGGCTACGATGAGAATGGCGACGGTACCATCGCAGACAGCGAAATTACGAACATGGCAGATGCCAAATAAAAGTGGTTTTCCCCAGATCAGTGCGGCAAAAATATTAAATTGCGCTGCCGGTGGCTTGTGCTTAACACGCACAGGGTTTGCAGGGACGATTGTGGGTGTTTTTTAGCACGAATACGTGCCGAATGGACGAATGACAGGCAGTTTCTTTGGAAAATAGCGCGCAAAAGCGCTGCCAAAAACTTGCGCGGCGCAGCATGCCGGGGTACCGTGGTGCCCCAGCATAGCGCTGGAGGATGGACGAATGTAAGCAGTTATGTCGACCGAAACCGGCAGATACGCTTCGTAGCGACGTTCCTTCCAGTAGGCAGTTTTCGAACATAGTTATCGAATTCGGAACACAGCTCGTAGATGCTGCATACGTCACTGCCAATCGTAGCCCAGGAGCGACGGGTTTCTTCGTCGCTCAGCCTATTGGACTTTAAAGCTGGGATGATGGCGCCCTGTTTGGGCAAAAGCGCTCTACTGATCAATCTCCACATCAAAATGGACCATTGTCAGATTGGTCCCGAATGGAAGAGACTGACAGACGGTGGTGAAGACGGCTATGGGTTGATTCAGCATGGTAATGGGTTCTTCGCAGAATTTTGTTTTTGTAAAACAAAATTAGCAATACCGCATAAGTTGCTTTTTTATATTTTTATCACCAACGTGGTTTCCAAGCTTTTACCGTTAAGCCCGCAGGGAACCCCAATTGGACGCGGATTTTCGCGGATGTACGCGGATAAACCAAAAGATTTTTGCTTTTTCCGCGCTTGTCGGCGCTCGTCCGCGTCCCAAAAGAATTTGAATAAGCAAGTTATGCTCCACTGCG
>CAINXK010000211.1 GCA_903854805.1 uncultured Anaerolineae bacterium | reverse complement strand
CGTGGCAGCGGGGAATGGGAACCTATTTCTTGGGATGAAGCCATCAAAACTGTGGCCGAGAAGATCAATGCGCTGCGTTCAGCAGGACAGCCTGAAAAACTTGTTTTCATGGCTGGAGATACACGCGGCCAGCTGCGGCCGTTATTTGAGCGCTTCATGCAGGCCGTTGGTTCCCCGAATTTTGTCAGAAATGAAAGCTTGAACGTGGCGGCAGCTCGCCTGGGTGTCTATCTCACCCAGGGTGTTTACGATCTGCCGGTCTATGACCTGGAAAACAGCCGCTATATTCTTTCTTTTGGCGCCAGCTTGTTGGAAGCCGGTCCAAACCCGCTGCGCACCATCAGCGGCATCAGCTATTCTCGCCGAGGGCGAGCAACACGCAGTAAAGTGGTCATGATCGATCCGCGCCAGGGTGTTACTGGCGCAAAGGCTGATGAATGGATCCCGATCAAACCCGGCACAGATGCTGCTCTGGCGCTTGGAATTGCCAATGTAATCATTCGCGCCAGTTTGTTCGACGCGGATTTCATTCACAACTATTCCTTTGGTTTTGAAGATTTTAAAGACGAGAAGGGTAAAAGCCACAAGGGCTTTATGACCTATGTGTTGGAAAACTACGACCCCGCACATGTGGAAAAAATCACTGGTGTGCCCGCGTCTACCATAGCGCGCATAGCTGGCGAATTTGCCAGCAACGCTCCAGCTGTAGCTATTCTGCCTGGTAAGGGTGGTCTACTCAATGGCAGTATCAGTGGTGTGTATGCCGCCATGGCAGTCCACATGCTTAATGCCCTGGTGGGCAGTCTTGACCGCCCAGGCGGAGTACTGACCCAACGATATTTTGAGTGCACTGATTGGCCTGTGCTGCCTGCTGATGACGTGGCTGCGAAGGGTCTGACGACTGAACGGGTGGATGGCGCCGGAAGTGTATTCCCGCTGGCGCGCAATGCATACCAGGCGGTTGCAGACCGGGTGTTGGCAGGTAAGGCTGTGGATGCGCTTTTCTTATATGATGCCAACCCTGTTTATGATGCTCCTGGTGGTCAGCGTTTTGTTGAAGCATTCAAGAAAATTCCGTTTATTGTTTCCTTTTCAAGCTTTGCAGATGAAACCGCGCGCTATGCCGATCTGATCTTGCCGGAAGCCACTTTTCTGGAGCGTTGGCAGGACGATGCCATTCATGGAATGGGTTACCCGGGAGTTGCTCTGCGCCAACCTGCCATTGCTCCGCGTTTGCAATCGCGCAACACTGGTGATGTCATCCTGCAGGTTGCCAGGGCCATGGGTGGCGAGATCGCCAAGGCCTTCCCGTGGGAAGATTTTCAGGCTGTCATCCAATTCCGGCTGAAGGATATTGGCACAGATTGGAAGACTTTTCAGGAGCTGGGTGTCTGGTTGACCCCGGGTTACCGCTATGCTCATCGCGGCAGTCAGCACTGGGTTAACGAAGTTGTAGGTCGTGACCGTCGTAATGCTCCGCGAGACGGGCGCTTTGACTTCTTTAGCCGTGAACTATTTTGCCTGCTGGGTGCCATGAAAAAAGATCAATTGGCCGAACTCGGTATTTCTCAGGCTGGCGATCCTGTCTGCCTGCCGCATCACGAGAATGGTCCAGAGGCTGGCGATGCAGCCACCTTCCCCCTGCGCTTGAATATCATCACTTTGATGAGCCTTGGACCGGTCAGCGCAGCTGCCAACTTGCCCACACTGCAAGAGATCAGCGGTATGACGGTCGGCGAAACTTGGAATTCCTGGTTAGAGATGAACCCAAAGACAGCGCTTGGGCTCGGATTTGCCGATAAAGATCTGGTCTGGGTGGAAAGTCCCTTTGGAAAGCTTAAGACCACCATGCGGACTGTCAAAGGTTTACGACCAGATGTAGTCAATATGCCATATAACCAGGGCCATACTTGCGGGCGTTTCTCTGCAGGTAGAGGTGTTAATGGTCTGGAAATCCTCAATCCGGCCAGCGAACCATCCAGCGGCCTGGCTGTTTTTACCAACACAAATGTTAAAGTGTACCGGGCATAGGAGCAGAAAATGTCAAAATGGTCCATGGTAATTGATCTGGATAAATGTGTGGCCTGCCAGGGTTGCAGTGTAGCCTGCCGTGCCGAAAATAACACGCCGGCTGTTGCGCCAGAAGAGGCTTTGCTTGGTCGCGCCATGCGTTGGAATGATGTCTTCCCTTTGCCGGTAAGTTCTGAAGAAGAGACTGGTGAATATCCGACTGTCACGACGCGCTATATTCCTCGCCCGTGCATGCATTGCGAAAATCCGCCCTGCATCAAGGTTTGTCCGGTAGGCGCAACATTCCTTAATGATGAAGGTATCGTTGAGCAGAATTATGCGCGTTGTATTGGCTGCCGTTTCTGCACAGTTGGTTGCCCCTATGCGGTGCGCTATTTCAATTGGCGCCAAGCGCATTGGGAAGCCCCCATGGCCGATCATTTGAATCCTGATCGTGTGGAAGCGGCTGGCGTGTTGGAAGGCCCGGCTGTGCGTCCTTTGGGGGTGGTTGAAAAATGCACATATTGCATTCACCGCCTTAAAAAAGCGCATGCCCAGGCTGAAGCTGAAGGCCGAGATTTTCGGGCCGATGAGTACGTGCCGGCCTGTGTGCAGACCTGCACCGGCAAGGCCAGATTCTTCGGCGATCTGGATGATCCCAACAGCACGGTCTCGCAACTTTCAAAGAAAACCCGCGCCTTCCGCGTGTTGGAGGAAGTTGGGACCAAACCAAAGACAATTTACCTGCGGGAAGGATAAGCCATGACATCAACAACATATCATCCCTACAACAAAAACGAAGGCATCATCCTTGGGCCTTTACGCCGCATAACACGCGGGGACCTGTTTCTATGGGTGGTTCTCCTGATCTTGTTCGGTTGGGGTGTTTTTGCCTACCTGACCCAATGGTTTTCTGGCCTGGGTGAGACCGGGCTGAACCGGCCAGTCTACTGGGGCGTATACATCACCAACTTCGTGTTTTTCATCGGCCTGGCCCATTCAGGCACGTTCATCTCGGCGATTTTGCGGCTGGCTGGGGCTGGCTGGCGTAAACCGCTCACACGAGCGGCAGAGGCCATCACTCTTTTCAGCTTACCTTTTGGTGTCGGCTCGATCCTGATCGATATGGGGCGGCCTGACCGGGTGCTGAATATCTTTTTCTTCGGCAGGTTCCAATCGCCTTTACTTTGGGATATCAGCGCAGTTACGTTGTACCTGTTTTCCAGTATCGTGTTCTTTTACCTCTCGCTTCTACCGGATATTGCTTTGTGCCGCGATAGGTTAACAGACGTGCCGGTCTGGTGGCAGAAAACGTACAAACTTCTGGCCCTGGGTTGGACTGGTCGACCCGAGCAGTTTGAACGCCTTGAGCGTGTGCTGGATGGTATGGCAATATTTATGACTCTGCTGGTTATCACGGTTCATACAGTGGTTTCATGGGTCTTTGGTATGACTGTTCAGCCAGGCTGGCACACGGCATTGATTGGTCCGTTTTTCCTGGTAGGAGCGATATTCTCAGGCACTGCGGCAGTGGTAATCGTTTTGGCCATTCTGCGCCGTGTTTATCACATGGAAAATGTGCTGCCAGTCAGCCTGTTCAATTATCTGCGCAAACTGCTGATCGTCTTTACCGTGGCCTGGCTGTATATGATGATTGCAGAATTTCTGACAACTGGTTATGGCGGTTTGGCAGATGAAATGCCTGTATTCTGGCAAAAGTTCACCGGCGATTTCGCAGGGTTGTTCTGGACGATGGGTATAACCGTTTTTGTCCTGCCTATTATTGTCTACGTGTTCCTCGGGAAGGACAGTATTGGTTGGATGGTATTTGCTTCCATCTCGGTCAACATTGGTATGTGGATTGAACGTTTACTGGTGATCGTGCCGACAGAAACCCGTCCTCGCTTTGTCCCAACACTGACAAATGGCATGGGAGGCTACCATCCATCCTGGGTAGAATTATCCATTACCCTCGGGCTGTTTTCAGGGCTGACCTTGTTGTATGTCATCTTTACCCGCTTTTTCCCGATCGTGCCGATCTGGGAAACAATCGAAGCCAATGAGCAGCATGCTGTTGATGCTCAGCATGATTTATCTGGGGCACAGCCCGATCTTTAAGCAGGAGAGCCTAAAAATGAATATTGGCGATATGGTTTCAGCTTTTTTTACTTCACCTGGGCCTGGTGGAATCGTGATACTGACCGTGGTTACCCTGGCGGCTGTCGTTTATTTCTTTCTGATACGCTGGATCATGGCCGGTGGCAAGTCGGACGATGAAAAATAAAGATGTTCGTGAACTACTTAACCTCATCATAGTGATCAACTAAGAGGCAAGATGTCTTTTTCTGACCGTGCTGATATGTACGCTGCCCTGGCGGAAGCCCTGGCTGAGCCCCCACAGTGGATTTGCCTACCCGGCCGGGAATGGCCGCTCTATGAGTTGGCTTCGCAATTGCTGCCCAATTCCACGGCTGTTCGGGGTTTGGCTTTGATCCAGTCTGAATCTTTGCCCGAGCGCCAGGTGCGATACTCCAATCTGACCGGAGGCCGTCAGGCCTCTGGTCAGATTGGGGGGCAACCACGTCACTGGTTGTACGAATCAGCCTTTCTGACCGGGCGTATCCTGGGCGAAGCCACTTTTGAGGTGGCTAAATGTTATTCGCAGGCCGGGTTACAAGTGGAAGGCAGTGAGCTACCCGATGGTGCTGCGCCAGAGCTTGCATTCTTAGCCTACCTGGTGGAACAGAACAACCCTGCCGCCGAAAAGGATTTTCTCAGGCAGCATGCTGATCGCTGGCTGCCTGCGCTTGGACAAGCCATGGCGCGTGGATCCGACCCGGTTTATGCAGTGATTGGGCAACTACTTGCCGATTGGATCACGCATGCCATCAGGCCGGTTCCCGTAGTAGAAATTCCATCTGCCCGTTTACCCGTGCTCGAGGACATGGCTGCTTGCAACCTGTGCGGTTTTTGTACACAGCGCTGTCCGACCATGGCGCTGAGTATTCGTGAAACGGTAGAGCTGACTTCACTGGTATTGTTGGAATCACGCTGTACTGGCTGTGGCCGGTGTGCGGCGGTTTGTGATACAAAGCTATTGTCGATGCAGCCGCTGGCACAGCCTGCTTTTGTGGAACCTGTTGTCCTGCGTCTTTCAGAGCGGGTGACTTGCAAAGCCTGTGGTCAACCCATGGTCAGCCAGGCCGAAATGGATTTTGTAATTCGCCAAATTGGTCACCCTGGCTGGTTGGACCTTTGCCAGTCATGTCGAATTCCTGCTTATGCATGAAATTGGGAGAAGTTAGAATTCTTGTCGAGAGCATCTAAACACTAGCTGACTTGTTTCCGTTATCCATAATTCTGGTCGTTTTTACAAATCAACCCCGTCACTTCTATTATGAAGGACGGGGTTGGGTGTTTTTGTGGAGCGGGGTAGAAATTGTCCGGCCGGATTGCCGGTTGGGCGGCTGATTGGTCTAGAACCCTGTGGCGGCGAACCAGGAGCCGGTTGGATTGGTTACAAAGATGATCGGTGCGATGCAGGGCATGGGCAGACTGATCATTTCTTCAATTTCTGCATTTCCATTGGCATCTGCTGGGAACAAGCCCGTTGAGACATTGACTGTTGTTGGGCTGCCGGTGCTATCTTTGCTAAGGCAGCTGACGATGGCTTTGAAATTCGCACTCGGGTTTGTACCGCCCAGGTTGCGCGCAATGACGGTCGGGTCATTGGGGTCCAATACCAGACCCATTACTTTAATTTCGAGTTGGCCATTGGCTTTCAATTCGCCTTCAGCAGAACCAACGACCCAGGGCAGACCGCCACCAGGAATACCTCGAATGGCATTTGTGGCGCCGGTGTATGGTCTGGGCACTCCGGCCATCCCGCTAAAATTGATGGTGTTGGTTTCTCTGGCGGTTACCAGGGTTGCCGGTCCTGAAAAGAACAGTATGCTTAAAACCAGGATCGCGACCAGTGCAATTGGGAACAGTTTTTTCATTTTGAATCTCCTTTTGTCCGGGTGAATAAAACAGTAAATGTGCTGCACTTCTTAATACGCCACAAGCATCAGTTTTGGATTGGAATTAGGATAATTAGTATCTAAATAATTGTATTTGATCTTTTGTCAGGCTGCATCTGTATTTCAACATGGCATACTGCAGATTGGTTGGCGCGTATTTCCGCTCCAAACATCCACAAAAAGCATCTATTTCCTTTCGTGTTCACCAGCACCTGGTGCGCAAATCCACAATTAAAACTCATCAGCTGTTATTGGACAATATTCCCACCCTGTGGTGGTTGCTCGATGAGTAAATCCAAAAATTCTTGAGCTGAAAATACCCAGACAGGCTATCAAGAGCGGCATAGTTTATTTGGGTTCGGATGGCTGCCCGGTAGGTTGCTGAGAGCTGATTTTGGTCGGGGGAAATTTTACGAATAGCGTCATGTTTTTGGTGTTGTTGCGTCTTAATATGTGAGATGAATAATACACATATTGAATACCTGACGATAAGAAATAGTACCCTGGATAGGCAAACAGTGCTCGAGGTTTATGAGCATTACAGCCAGGATATTTTTCAATATGCAAGCCGGTTGCTCGATGATTTAGATTCAGCCGAGGAGTGCGTATCGGAAACATTCAGCCGCTTTCTGCAGTTCACCCGAGGCGGCAACTGGCCGGAGAATGTGCGTGCGTATCTTTATCGAGCGGCTCACAACTGGATCATCGATAACTATCGCCAACAGACGTTTTCTGTGCTTGCGTTGAATGATGAGTTGTCTTATGGAGCGGATGGGAACCCGGCGATTACTGTTCAAAGAGAAATGGACCGGCAGCGAGTTCGCAACGCCATCTTGAATCTACCAGCAGAGCAAAGACAGGTTATTGTGCTGAGATTCATGCAAGATTTATCTCACGAAGAAATCGCCGCGGCGATCGGGAAGACTATCGAAGCTACCAGAGCCCTTCAGTATCGTGCCGTCGCCGCTTTACGGCAGATATTGGTAGATTAGTTCCAAAACCATTCAAGAGAGAAAGAAAAATGAATCTACATTCGAATGACGAAATTGATCAGGATTTGAAAAAGATGCTGGAAGCTTATCGAGATGGCTCTCCATCACGAAAGCCTGAATCTGCAAAAAGAACCAGAGATAGGTTCATGGCAGAACTTGATAACATCACCCTGGGTGCGGCTGCCCCCAATTCGTTTTCCAGTAGTCCCCAATCTGTTTTTATGATTTTGGCTGCTGGATATGCAAAACTAAAGGAGAATTTAATTATGTCACTCGCACAACGTTCCACCATGACCTTTGTAACCATTGTTGCTGTCCTGGCCGTGTTTCTTTTCGGAGGCGGCGGTATCACAGCGTATGCGGCGAGCGCAGCGTTACCGGGAGATGCTTTGTATCCGGTCAAGACTGGTATCGAAGATGCACGCTTGGGCTTTTCTGGGGATTCGGAAGCCAAGGCACGCTTATTCCTGGATTTTGCTGGAAGACGGCTGGACGAGGTCCGGGCGCTGATTGCTGATGGACGCACATCCAATGTAAATGAAGCGGCTGATCAGTTCGAGAAGAATATCAAGAAGGCGTTTGATGCCATCCAGAAATTATCTGAAAAAGATGCAGTACGGGCGGCAGAATTAAATGCTGAGGCATCTGAGATAATGAAAGGCTACAGTGATTCTTTGAATAACATGCTTTCAGATGCTCCTCAGGATGTTCAACCAGTGATCCAGAATGCACTCAATGCATCTCAGTTGGCTGCGGGTATGGATGACAATAGTAATGGTAACGGTAGTGACGACAACAGTAATGCCATCAATGCCAATGACAATGCCAGCAATATAAATGATGACAGCGGCAATGGGAATGGCAATGGCAATGGTAATGGTAGTGACGATAATAGCAATGCCAATATTAATGCTAACAGCAACGATGATAACAGTAATGCGAATATCAACGATGATAGCAGCAACGGTAACCTGAACGGTAATGGCAACGATGACAACGCCAATCTAAATGGCAATGGCAATGATAATAGTAATATCAATACCAATGCCAACACGAATACCAACACCAATACGAACACCAATACCAATACCAACACGAACACCAATACGAACACCAATACCAATACCAACACGAATACCAACACAAACGGTGGCAGCGGCAGTGGCAGTGGCGGTGGCGGTGGCGGTGGTGGTGGCAGTGGCAGTGGCGGTGGCAGTGGCGGCGGCGGAAATGACAGCGGCGGTGGCGGCGGAAATGATAATGGCGGCAGCAAGCCGTAAGCTTTCTGAAATTGGTAGTAAGGTCAGTTTTGAGCAAACAAAAAGGTTCGCCCGGCATTCTAAAAAGTGCCGGGCGAACCTTTTTTTGTTGAGTCCGTATTTGAAGGTGACGTCTGTGTAGTATCAAAATGGTCACAAAAAAATCTACTTCTTTTCCAGCCAGTTACCCGGGCCGTGGATGGATAAAACTTAATGTATTTACTTACTGGGGGTGCTGGCTGATGGGTAGAACACTTATAGATAGGTGAGAACTATTTTTTGGGGTTATTTTGCGGAAAACTTTCTGCAAAATAACCATCTGAAGGGAAGGCCATTGATATTTATTCTTATGCTCGGAATGGCTGTGATGGTTAAGCGCGTAACCTGGTTTTCGTTATTAGATTGATTGGTTGTAAGAACAATCCCCCATCAATCTGGGGGAATAAATATTTAATCTAGACCCTCTGTGGCTTATGCGTAACAAGCGCAGGTACTTGCAGGGGCTATTGCGGGTGTTTTTATCACGAATAAGTGCCGAATGAACGAATGACACGCAGTTTCTTTGGAAAATATTGTAAAAAACGCTGCCCAATACTGGCGTGTAACAACAGGTAGGTATAGAGTCGATGCACCAGAACAGCGGTGAACTAATGTCTCTCACTAATCTGATGAGCCGAATATATTAGTTTTGTAGGGTTTTGGCAGGTTCCATCTGCCAAAACCCTATATGTGGAAAATCGGTGCTTGATTTTTTTACTAACTGCTTGTGTGCGATTTCATCAAAACTAGCGGCTCATCGGGTCCATCCCGAGGAATGGTATTAACGGTGTAGTTGCGCCGCCTGTGCCAGTTGCCGGCAAACACAGCATGACATCGAGAGCTTCATGGCTGCCTTTCTTTGTTTCGGTGACCTTGCTCGTGGTTCCACTCTGCCCATTCGGCAGGCACAGCGCGGGGTGGTCGAAGGGTGCTTTTTCCAAACGGACGCGTTCGTCGGTCAGGCTTAGCAGAAAATTCACCAGGTCAGTTTTTTGGCCATCGCTCAATGCCAGGTTCTTTATCATCGGGTCGAGATTATTAATATTTTGTTGGGCAAAGTCGCCGCCACGATTATAAAAGTCGATTACATGCCAGAGGGTCGCCTGGCCACCATTGTGGAAATAAGGTCCGCTTAATTCGATGTTGCGCAGCGATGGCACTTTGAATGTGCCGGTTACATTGGTTCGATTATCGCATCCAGGAATTGAGCCAAAAGGTGAGAGCAGATTAGGGTCTGTAAACTTTCCTAATTGGGCCATGCCGGCATCAGAGAGCGGATTGCCGAAGGGGTCGGTACCGCCGAGTCCTACATCTTCTGTTGATGGCCTGACGCCAATGTTGTAAAAGCCGTTATCATAGACGGCACAACCGCCATCGCCCATCAGCATCCGTTCAATGCGTTCCTGTGAGACACTGGCTACCGAAGCTTTGGTCAATTCGGGCCCGGAATGGCAGGCGATGCAGCCGGCCTGACCAGCAAATAATGAAAGTCCGAGCTGCTGGCTGGAGGTCAAAGCTTTGTTATTTCCTTCCATGAACTGATCGAAAGGAGTGTTATTGGATACCAGGCTGGCTTCGTAGAGTTGTACCGACAATCCAAAAAAGAGCGAAAAGTTGCTTTCAATCTGGGAATATTTCTGACTGCCAACCTTGTCCATCACCCAGAATTCCTTGCGGAAAGCCTTCTGTACCAGGTCGCGGTAAGTAACTGTCAGGCCATTAGACCGGTTTTTGGTGCGGCTGCCGGCGATGAGGCCGAGCACACTGTCATTGGGATCAACAAGCTGGAGAGCAAGGGGCTTCAGATTGCTGTTGATCAGCTTGCGCCCGATATTTGTTAAAGTACGACCATCGCAGGACATTTCGAAGAAACTGCCGGGAGGACCGACTGCCTGGGATGCCAGGCTGGCATTATCGATGGCTACATTAGTCAAGACTGCATTCGTGCCATTGTATATCCAGATAGCCGCACCGGTATCACGCTGTCCGAAGGGATTGACTCCATTAAAAATGTTACTGGCTCTTCCATCCCAAAAATTGCGAAAATTGAAAACTGCGTTAACCACGGTGGGTGCATTGCGTGGCTCCACCCTGCGGACATTTACGCCGCCGACATTAAAGACAGTGTCTGCCAAATATGCGCAATTTTCAACCGGGTTTCCAGATGCGATGCTGGTGAAATTGTGCAGGAGTACGCCCTGGGACGAGGCGATATCATTTGTATCACTGACGATCGGCGAATTGGCGATGGCAGGGTTGAGATGTTTGGTGAACGGGAAATCACGGGGTTGAAGCGTGTAGTTGGGACCAGCAAGTTGGAAGGATGAATCGCCGCCTCGCAAGCCAGGATCGAGTTGATTTTTGGAGCGGATATCGGCGCCGGCTTGAAAATGGCAGGTGGCGCAGGCTGTTTTGCCATCACTGCCCACCTGTGCATCCCAGAAGAGAGCTTTGCCCAATTGGATGGCAGCCTGTTTGTCGGCCACAAAATCCATCAGGTTGCCAGGTTCCGGAACCGGCACAGTCTTTAGGGATGCGAGTGGGCGTGGAATATCGACTGGAGGAAAATTTGGTATGGTGGCACCCGGGACCAGGGTCCAGATGTGAGCGCCTAATTTAGTCTGGCTTGGGTTTTCCCCAACCAGCAGGTTGCCCTGTAGATCCAATCCCAGTCCGCTGATGGCACTGAAGGGTGCATTGGTGCCTCCGAAATCACCGGCGCTGGCATAAAGCCCCTGGACGCCGGTGAGCGGGTTGTAGTTGCTGACTGTGTTGAAATCTGCCACGAAGAGGTCGGTCGTGCCATCGTAAATCAGGGCTGTTGGGGCCAATACGTTAATCCCAGTTTGCGTGGTTGGGTTACATGACCCAGGGAAACAGCTGGCTGCGTTCGATATCATCGTGACGTGGATGACTTCGGCAATGTAGAGATCGTTGCCGACAAAGCTAAAGGCAACGGCTGGCAAGCCGTTCGATGTAAAACCCACCGGTTCAACAGTCTGTGTGGGCCCGCCAGGATTGGTGATCCGAACAATCTGGCCGTTTTTGTTCAGACCCAGATATAACCGGCCATCGGGGCCGAGCTCTGCGGCTCGCGGTCCGCCGTTATCTTGAATCAGGCCGGCTGCCAGCAGCAGCGGGCTGTTGACGGTTTCGGTGATGGGGTCATAATTTAGACGATATGCGCCTTTGCTGCCTGGGGATGCATCGGCCACGTAGATTGAATTCGATTGTGGATCAAAGGCTGCCTGGCCGGCCGTCCCGCCGCCGACACGCACGCAGGTCGAGGGGGCTAGCTGCGAGGTCGTCGAGTTCGGGAATGGGTCCAAACGGCAAAATCCCAGGCTGGAATCAGATACCCACAGATGCCCGCTTTGTGCTCCAGGCAGCCA
The DNA here is from genome assembly GCA_903854805.1 of uncultured Anaerolineae bacterium. The sequence continues at coordinate 569 of CAINXK010000211.1, read as the reverse complement.
GATGGCGCTGATTGGAGTGGTCATTCCGGTCGCTGCCAGCGGACCGGTTGCCAGGGCTAAAACTTTGCTGCTCAAAAATACTATCAGGACCAGTATGGTCAGCCCGGTACTTACAAGAATTTTCCACCTGTATGAATAAACTTTGATAGGAGAAATTAGTTTCATAATAAAGGTCCTCTGAAAGGCGCTAGGTGAGTAGTGCTTGGAATGAATACTATTAATGGAGTGGCTGGCAGAAAAGGTTTGTATTTCCTGACAGCTTTTTTGTTGATGGGTGTCCGGCCGGAACCGTGGCTGTTTTGGTTACCAGGCTGCAGTTTTTACAGGTCGTCGGCATAGTCCATGTTGTAATGATCGTTTCGTTCGTCTGGGAGCTGATGCTTACATAAAAAACCTGGGCTTTACTAAGAATTGGCACAACGACCTGCCCAGTGGTTGACGTAATGTAGGTGAACTTATTGGCTGCATCACCGGAATTTAGCAGTCCGCTGGCGGTCATGCTCAGTGCCATTCGGGGGTTTTCATTGGAAAGTTCTCCTAAAATTTGAAGTTCCATCAAGAGAAAGCGG
>CAINXK010000210.1 GCA_903854805.1 uncultured Anaerolineae bacterium | reverse complement strand
GCTGCGAATGCCATCCGGGGTGATCAGGTGTTCATCGAACCATTGGCGCAGGATGCGCTCTTCCAGCTTCGCATTCCCGGCCACAATTTGCACGGCTTTGGCGTAATAACTGGCCAGAGCCTGGTCGACGCTGCCGACGCGCTGCAAGTCGTGCTCATCGATCAGCTTGTCATCGGCGGCGTGCGACTGCCACAGGTTGAAACAGACCACCTGCAACTGCACCGGCTCAACCTCCGGGCCTTGCTCGGTGACGAAGGAACCGTCCGGCTGCTGCACCTGGATGTGGCGCAGGTCATCGACCAGTTTTTGGGCGGCTTCATCAGTAAAGTCCACGTCCGCGTTTTTGGCGGGCTGCTGGATGGCGGTTTTGGCGGCCTCCGGCCCGAGCAGGCCCAGGCGAAAGGTCACGTTCAGGCGGTTGGGGATGGCGCGTACATAGGGGGCCAACCCGCCCATGTAGTCTTCGCGGATGGCAAAGAGCGCCCAGCGCCGCCGGTTTTGCAGGGCCTCGCCCAACTGCTCGAAAAACTGCTGTTTGGCGGGCGCGTCAGTGGGCGAGATGGTTAGCACTTCCTCGAACTGGTCGAATAATAAGAGGCAGTTTTCCAGCGCTGGATTTTGCAGGGTGCGCAATTCGAGATAAGCATCCAGCGTCAGGCCCGCCAGGCTGGCGAATGACAGGCGCTGCCTGGGCGGCAAATCTTCTTCGAGCGAGAGCAGAGTGCTGAGCACGTAGCGGTTCAGACCTGGCACAGCGTATACTTCCTCCGGCGGCTCGATGTTGACGCGCACCAGCGGGAAGACGCTGAAACGTTCCTGCATACGCGGCGCCAGCCCGGCCTGGATCAGCGAGGACTTGCCCGCCCCGGAAGGCGAGTGCAGCAGCACAATCCGTTCGGCGCTCAGCAGCGCCGACAGCGAGCGGATCTCGCGTTCGCGGCCAAAGAAGGCTTCGCCGGTTTTGATCGAGCGCGGGCCAACGTAGGGGTTATTGGGAACGAGGGTATCGACCATCTATTCTCTTCCTGAAGTCTGGATGATCATTTTTATGCTGCGCTCATTCAACTGTCAATCAGCCGCGCAGTCTGCGCCATGTCCGGGCGGCAAATTTGAAGAAGACCCAGGTAGTAAAAGTGAACACACCCAGGAACACCAACAGCATAATAAGTATGATTGCGCGGCCTTTCCAGGTGATCGGCATACTCATATAAATTTCTACAATACCGGGAGACATGGTGGGATCATATAAATTGGAACAGGCCGGTTGATAAATAAAAAACAATCCTTCATAATCCCACCATTCCTGGGTGGTCATATTCCTGGAAATTTTATCGCACAGGTTTTTACCGGTCAAATCTGCATTGGAAATTCTGATGCTGCCATCCGTTGAACCCGAAGCCAGCCGTCCATCGGCTGACCATGCCAGGCTGATGACAGGATATGTATGCTCTTTTAGCGTTTGAGCCGGTTGACCCGTTTTGAGATCCCAAATAATGATTTCGCCATCCCACGATCCAGAAGCCAGCTGTCCATCGGCTGACCAGGCCACGCTCGAGACGGAGTAAGTTTGTTCCTTCAAGGTTTTGGCAGGCTGACCCGTTTTGAGGTTCCAGATAACTACTTTTTTCTCAATTAAACCAGAAGCCAGCTGCCCATCCGCTGACCAGGCCACGCTGCTGACCTGTGTGAGATTTATTTTCAGGGTTTGGGCCGGCTGCCTCGTTTTTAGATCCCAAATGATCACTGAACCATCTCTTGAACTCGAAGCCAGCTGCCCATTCCTGGACCAGGCGACGCTGAAAACAAGGTCGGTATTTCCTTTCAGGGTCTGGGCGGGTTGCCCCGTTTTGAGATCCCAGATGATGACGGTCTTATCCCATGATGCGGAAGCCAATCGTCCGTCGAAGGACCAGGCGACGCTGGCGACATGGTCTGTATGCCCTTTCAAGATCTGTGCGGGTTTCGCCGTTTTGAGATCCCAGACGATGACTGTGCCATCATCTGAACCCGAAGCCAATTGTCCATCCTGGGACCAGGCCACGCTTCTAACCCAGTTTGTATGGCCTATCAGGGTTTGGGCTGGCCGGCCCGTTTTGAGATCCCAGATGATCACTGAACCATCATCTGAACCCGAAGCCAGTTGTCCATCCTGCGACCAGGCCACGCTTCCAATCGGATCAGTATGCTCGATCAAGTTTTTCGAGGTTTGATCCGTTTTGAGATCCCAGATGATCACAGAATTATCACCCGACCCTGATACCAGGTTCCCATCCGCAGTCCAGACCACACTGGAAACATTGAAATAGTGTGAATGTTTCAGTATTTGGGCGGGTTGACCCGTTTTGAGATCCCAGATGATCACATTACCACTTGAGCCCGAAGCCAGTTGTCCATTTGCAGACCAGGCCAGGCTGGCGACATTGCCGACATAGAATATATGCCCCATGAGAGTTTGGGCCGGTTGACCCGTTTTGAGATCCCATAGAATCACTGTGCCATCTTCTGCGCCTGAGGCCAATCTGCCATCGGCAGACCAGGCCACGCTATTGACGCTGTCGGTATGTCCTTTCAGAATTTGGGCTGGCTGACCTGTTTTGAGATCCCAGAGAATCACTGTCTTATCTTTTGAACCAGAAGCTAGCTTCCCATCGGGAGACCAGGCTATGCTGTTGATAATGTCAGTGTGTCCCATCAAGGTTTGGGCCGGCTGCCCCGTTTTGAGATCCCAGATCGTCACTGTGCTGCCACCGCCGCCACCATTCGAAGCCGAAGCCAGTTGTCCATCTGCTGACCAGGCCACGCTGGTCACATCAATAGTTCCCATCAGGGTTTGAGCGGGTTTACCCGTTTTGAGATCCCAGATGATTACCGTACCAAGGAATGCGCCCGAAGCCAGCTGTCCATCTGCGGACCAGGCGACGCTGGTGATATGGACAGATGCATTTTTCAAGGTTTGAGCCGGTTTTCCGGTTTCGAGGTCCCAGATGATGATTGAATCATCATTTGAACCCGAAGCCAGTTTTCCATCTACTGACCAGGCCACGCTGCTGACAGAGTCAGTATGCCCGTTGAGTTGTTTTTGTCGCGCAAAATTTTTATACACGATTTGACTCAAAACCAAATCGGCGGCATCATTTTTATGGATCAGATTTGATTGATAGGCATACAGCAAAGCGGTGTTGTAATTGGGTTCTGCAAAAGCAACTTGAGCCCGAACACCCAGGCTTTGGGCTCGGGAGATATTAAGCTGCGCCAGCGCGAAGACCAACAAGCCCAGGGTCACGATTGAAAAACCCAGCAGTCCGATGACGGCTATGCGGCGGAAACGCTGCTGTCCGTTGAGTTTGCGGCAAGCCTCCAGAAATGCCTGTTCCTCGGGCGTCAGCCGCACGGTTTTAGCTTCTTTTTCTGCTTCAGCCAGTTTCTTACCACGCACCAGCAGCCCCTCGCTACGCCCCCGCTGATTCCACAACACCGACTGGCGCTGCAGCAGGCTTAAATTCTGCTCGAACCATTTTGTGTTATCCTGCTGCACCGGTGTTACCAGGCGATCGTGCGAAAGCTCAAACCAGGTCTTGCCAGCGCGGGTCTCTCCGCGAATCAGATGCGTGTTCTCGAGCAGACGCAGGACGATGTTGGGCAGCCCCTCGGTGGAATCAGCCCCTTTCAAGACCTGGCTGCGAATGCCCTCCGGGGTGATCAAGTGCTCGTCGAACCATTGGCGCAGGATGCGCTCTTCCAGCTTCGCATTCCCGGCCACAATTTGCACGGCCTTGGCATAGTAACTGGCCAGAGCCTGGTCGACGCTGCCGACGCGCTGCAAGTCGTGCTCATCGATCAGCTTGTCATCGGCAGCATGCGACTGCCACAGGTTGAAACAGACCACCTGCAGCTGCACCGGCTCAACCTCCGGGCCTTGCTCGGAAACGAAAGAACCGTCCGGCTGCTGCACCTGGATATGGCGCAGGTCATCGACCAGTTTTTGGGCGGCTTCGCCGGTGAAATCAACACCGGCGTTTTTGGCGGGCTGCTGGATGGCGGTTTTGGCGGCCTCCGGCCCTAGCAAGCCCAGGCGAAAGGTGACGTTCAGGCGGTTGGGGATGGCGCGTACATAGGGAGCCAACCCGCCCATG
>CAINXK010000209.1 GCA_903854805.1 uncultured Anaerolineae bacterium | reverse complement strand
GCTTGAGCTTGGGCAGGTCGGGGTAGCTGGTTTGCATCGCGCCCAGGATTTCGACGCGTTTGATCGAGTCGATTCCCAGATCAGATTCCATGTCCATGCCCGGTTCAAGCGTTTCGACCGGATAACCGGTCTTCTCGCTGACAATTTCCAGCATAGTCCGGGTCAGGGCCGAAAGGTCGGTTCTGGGTGCAGTAACGACGACCGGCACGACGACCGGCGAGGCGACTGGCGCGTGGCTGGTCAAAGCGATTGGGGCGGCAGCAACAATTGGGGTCGCAACTACCGGCGCGTCTTGTGCACCGAGTTTTCCGCCCATATGCTCGATGATTTGAGCCAGGGTGCGTAGTTCGGCCAGTTCTTCGGGTTTGAGCTTGGGCAGGTCGGGGTAGCTGGTTTGCATCGCGCCCAGAATTTCGACGCGTTTGATCGAGTCGATTCCCAGATCAGATTCCATGTCCATACCAGGTTCAAGCGTTTCGACCGGATAACCGGTCTTCTCGCTGACAATTTCCAGCATGGTCCGGGTCAGGGCAGTCAGTTCGGGGGTGTTAATCGATCGGGTTACGGGGACTGCGGAAATAGCGAAAACAGGGTTAGGTGCGGGAACCGGCAGTGAGGTGCTGGGAATTACCGTCGCCGTTGCAGGTTCTGGTGCGGGCAGCGGTAGTGAGATACTTTGGGTTGGTTCGAGCCTGGGTACGCTGGGCAGATCGACAGTTGGCCGAGGGCCCCCTTCCATTAACTGTAGGAAAGCCTGGGTGTGCTCGGCGTGCTGGCGCAGATATTGTTCGTGAATACGAGCGACTTCGGCCTGTTGCTGGACAAATTGTGCCAAAACCTCGGCTGGAAACACAGGAGCAGCGGGAGTGACCGGCTGTGGTTCAGGAACGCTGACCGCTATTGGCGCGGGCATTGCGCTGGCAATGGGCGAGGCCGGCTGGGCGCCCGGTACTGGAAGGCCAAGGGCGTTCTCATACGCGCGGCGAGTCTTCTCGCTGACATAGTTACTGCCGTTGAGTTTGACGTTCAGTGCGCGTTTGGTTTTAATTTCAGGCAGTTTTGGCAGAACCGCAAATCGATCCAACTCGCGCAGTGATAGCCCAACTACGCGTAGCTGGGCAACGGCTTCCCGTAATTGCCGGTCGCTGTCTTTTTGCTTGCCAACGTTAAGCGCCACTGCGCTATGCGGGCGGTCTGCCAGAATGTTCTTCACCAGATTGGTCAGGATGTTGCGCGGACCAAATTCGATGAAGAGCGTGCCTCCGGCGGCGTACAGATTTTCGATCTGTTGGGTAAACAGCACCGGTTGGAGCAAGTGCTGTGAAAGTTGTTCTTGAATGGCGCGTGGGTTGGTTGGATAGGGCTGGGCGGTGGCGTTGGCGTAGACCGGGAGCGATGGGCTGCCAAAGGTTGCGGCGTGGATGGCTTCGGCGAAGGGCTGCTGCGCGTGTCCCACCAGTGGGGTGTGGAAGGCAGCCGCCACAGGCAAACGGGTCACACTGTAGTTTTTGGCTTGCAGTGTGGCTTGTGCAGCCTCGATGGCGGTTGTCGGCCCGGCGAGTACCACCTGGTTGTGCGCGTTCCAATTTGCCAGATAAATGCCGGGAAGGTGCTGTAGTTCGGCTTGGAGTTGTTCGTAAGACCCGGTCACAGCCAGCATCGTTCCAGCGTCGAAGCCGGGCTGGGCTGGGGGTGCCATGCTCGCGCCACGCGCCTTTACCAACTGAAAGTAAGTCGGTTCGTCGAATACGCCGGCAGCCCATAAGGCCGTCAATTCTCCAAAGCTGTGACCCGCCACAAAATCAGCGCGGAAACCGGCTTCGGTAAAGAGTTGATACAAGCCCGCACTCATTATGCCGATGGCTGGTTGGGCGTAATCGGTGCGTTGCAAGGCTGCGGCTTGGGCCGCCTGCACATCGCTGCTGGAGGCAGGCGCCGGGTAAACGACCTGCGAGACCGGTACTTTCCCTTCTGCGCGGAAAAGTTCGTCCACTTTGTGGAAGGTCTCGCGTAAAGTCGGGAAATTAAGCAGCAGTTCGCGTCCCATTTCGATGTGCTGCGCGCCCTGCCCGGAGAAGAGTGCCACTACTTTGCCGCCCAACGCCTGACGGCGGTAGAAAATCCCCTTGAGATGCTGCCAGGCAGCTTCACTGGCTTTCGTTTGCAGTTTTTCAGCCGCCAGGGCCAGCAGTTCGCGCGCTTCGCCGAGCGTCTCGGCGACAAAAGCCAGGCGGGCCTCAGATGGCGGAATGCTGTTGATGCTTTCTGCCACGACGCGCAGGTAAATGTGTTCGGCATCTGGTGATTGAAGCTGGGTGTTCAGTTCCAACGCGCGCGCGCGCAGAGCCTCGGGCGTGGGTGCGTGGAGCAAAATCGTCTGCGCCTGCCGGTGGCGACGATACGGGGCCTGGTGTTCCGCTTCGTATTCTTCCAGCACTACATGGAAGTTGGTGCCGCCAAACCCAAAGGCGCTAACTCCTGCGCGGCGCGGATGCTTTCCGCGGATCCAGGGGCGTGTCTCCGTGTTCAGGTAAAACGGCGAGTTTTCCATATCAAGCTGCGGGTGAGGCTGCTGGATGTTAATCGTGGGAGGCAAAATCTTGTGATGCAGGGCCAAGGCCACCTTAATCATACTGGCGGTGCCTGCTGCGGCTTTGGTATGCCCGATTTGCGATTTTACGCTTCCAAGTGCAATGTGTTGGCGCAGCGGATTATCCTGCTTGAAAACCTGGTTTAGCGTGGTCACTTCGCATAGATCGCCTGCTACCGTGCCAGTGCCGTGTGCTTCGATAAGTCCCACTGTGGCCGGTTCAAACCCGGCTGAATCATAGGCACGCTGAAGAGCCAGGGCCTGCCCGGCAGAACTGGGCGCGTAAATGCTTTTATAGCGTCCATCGCTGGATGCGCCCAGCCCTTTGATGACCGCATAAATC